>NZ_CP046884.1:981748-1308998 GCF_014522205.1 Corynebacterium poyangense
ATTATTGTTGATAGAGAAGAAACTCCAAGAATTGTAGAAGTAGGTGCTCGGCTAGGTGGCGACTTTATAACGTCCCATCTTGTACCACTGTCTACTGGAGTCGATTTGTTGGCCGCCACAATTAACCACGCCTGTGGCAAGCGCGCAGATTTTCGCAGAACAAAGCAACAGGGAACAGCTATTCGGTACATTTTACCGTACTTTAATTCCGACAGATTTGCTAAGTGCGGAAACCACGTAGTTAAAGGCGTTGTCCATGCGCATTTGCCTGAGACCATTTCGGCTTTATCGGAAGGAAAATTGGATTCAGCTTCACGAATTGGTGAAGTGATATGTACTGGTAAAGATGTTAATGAGGCCCGTCAACGGTGTCTTCAATGGAGTGGGGAGAAAATATGGTGAACATCGAAGGCATTACCTTAAGAAATCACTCGATCGGTTCAGGATCTGGTCGTTATAAATTAGCCTTGTTGGGTGCAGGTCGCGCCAATCTAGGCCTAGCAAAATGCGCTAAACGAATGGGTATTCAGTTGAGTGTCTTGACTGAATACCGGGATGAAAAATACCCGTGCTTACTATATGCGGATAAGATCATAGAGTGTGATATAACTGACATTAATTGGGTCTTATCTTCCTTGCGGAAATATGATATAGACGGCGTGGTAAGTACCTGCTCTGATACTCCACTGCTGGCACAAGCGTATCTCGTAACCGAAAAAAATCTTATCGGGCCGTCTGTTTTTACTGCTGAAGCTTGCGTTTCTAAAAAACTATTAAAAGAAAAATTAAATGATCAGAAGGTAAATACGCCAAAAGCATTCATTATTGATGAAAATTCAACAGATCAGGACATAGTGAACAATTTGCAATTGCCGGTAATCGCTAAACCGATTGTTGGACAAGGGTCCGCCGGGGTTGAAATCTTAGACACGGTAGAAGAAATTAGCAATTGGAGGAATACGCACCCGTCTGAAAAATGGGTAGTGGAAGAATATTTAGACATATCCTATGAATTTGGGGCACAAGCATTTTTGGCTGACGGAGAGATAATATTTATTGAATTCCATAATGATGAGGTTCTCTCCAAGAATAATCCCATCCCTGTACTGCACAGTTTTCCATTTAAACATACAAGTATTATGGAAGATGCTAGAATCCAAGCAGTAAATGCGATTAATGCCCTAAAAATCACGACAGGAGCAGTAAATATCGATTTTGCCTATAGTAAAGGTGAGATTTATGTAATTGAGATCACAAATCGCGCCGGGGCTAACGGACTGGTCGAAAGTATCTCGAGTCGTTTTGGGATTGATTATAATGAACTAATTATCCGAGAAGCATTGGGGTTGGGTGTCGAGGAGTTATGGCGAAATAGGTGTGATCCTCAACCGGCAATAGCAGTCAGAATGTTGTATTCAAATGACAGGAAAAAAATAACTCGTGTCAGAGTAACTGGTGAAACGCCAAATTCTAATCTCACTTCCTTTCTTACAACCATGACGACAGTGTCAGCACCAACATCATCAAATGATTACGTTGGGCAACTTTTAGTGCATGGAGACACGCTAGAGGAAGTAGAAGCGGAATTGCAAGTGTTACTAGAAAAGGTTGAATACGAGTAGCGGATCTACCAATGAGAAAAATGATCATATTGGCAAACGCCTTTCCTTATGGAACATGGGAACCTTATCTGGCTACTGAACTGCGCTATTTGGTTCGTAAATATGATATCTATATCTATTCACTGATGCTCCGAAAAGAGCAACTCCGAACGTGCAGAACTATAGATCCTGGAATAAAGGTCGGCAAAATATTTCAGCGACATCCTGCCGTATATTTTTTGTGGATAATCAGGGTCCTTTTAGATGTACACTTTTATGAAGAAGTGATATATCTTTCACATGCCGGTAATCTCAATATGACCACGGTAAAGAACCTGTGTAAATTTCTGTCACGGGCACATTATGAAAAGCATCAGATTCTCAAAGATGTAAAAAAATCATGGCATCCAACTATTGATGAAGAATTAGTAATATATGCATATCGATCAGAATATCAACCATACGTCGCTAGAATGGTGGCAAACAAGTTTCCGAATAATAATATAAAAGTAATTTCCAGGGCGCATAGCAAAGATCTATATGAATATCGAAATCCAAAAAATTATTTGCCATGTCGTAAATTAACCTTTCAATCCGTAGATAGAGTATATTGCGTGTCAGACCACGGCTACCAATATTTGACCAATCGATTTTCGAAACACAAGAATAAATTTGTCGTAAGCCGTTTAGGGGTGAATAGGTCAGGTTATAATAATAGCCGATCCAGATCTAAAAACAGTCAACTCAAGATAGCCACATGTTCAGCACTGATTCCGGAAAAAAGAATTGAATTATTAGTTCAAGCATTAAAGCTTATTAAAAATATTGATATTGATTGCACTATTTTTGGTAGCGGTCCAGAAGCCCGAAATATCATAGCTGAAGTATCCCTATTGGGAAAAAATATTAATGTCCATGTTATGGGGAATACTGCTTGGGAAAAGATAATGAAATGGTATTCATCGGAAAGTTGTGACTTATTGGTCAATGTATCTACAATAGAAGGTGTTCCGGTTTCAATTATGGAGGCATTGAGTTTTGGGGTACCGGTTATGGCGACTGCTGTGGGCGGGAATGTAGAGATTGTAAATGATGATAACGGAATTTTGCTTCCAGCTAATCCAGGTCCTTCCCTAATAGCCGATGCATTAGAGAAATTTGCGTCATTAAATCATAAGGGAAAGGATTCTTACAGACGCAACGCTCTTAATTCCTGGGAAAAAAATTGGAATGCCGAGGTCAATTACTCAAAGTTTATATTAAATATTGAGGAATTGTTCGTGCAATCTCCGGGCATTTCAGTTTAACTGAGTGGGTAAAATATGGTTTGCTATCTAAAACTATCTAATAAAGTTGATTTGCCATTGCGTATACGGCTAATTGCTTTTATAGTGGCATTCTCCGTCCTATTTTTATTTTTAGCGTTCAACAGTGATGCGTTAATATTTGGTTTTGTGCTGGCCATATGGATTTCCTGGCTTGGGTATCTTATTAGTCTTGGTAAATCGGGTATGGTCTCTGTAATTTTCTACCTGTTTTTTGGCGCAGTATTATTGGGTAGGGAAACTATAGATCTTACCTTTAACTTACGTATAAATGATTTTCCTCAGCATGTAAATAAATGGGTTTATGTTGAGCTTGCAAGTTGCTTAATTGCGATGATTTTTTCCTACTCAATTTTGCAATACGCTGGTAAGGAAAAGCGAAAAGGTGGAAATTGTTATCATATAGTCCATGATTTCTTACGCTTCCGCAATAGAGATTTTGCAAGGTTTGAATTAAATTTAGGAAGGCTGAAGTATTTGTATCAGCTTGATATTAGATCATCCTTAGTTTATCTCTTTATTTTTTTGTTGATGGTATCCTACCTTAAAAAGAGTTATGAAATTAGCTATGTTTTACAAAATGGATACCTATCATTATATACGGAGTTTGCAAAGTCCTCCGCGGATCAACCTTGGCTGATTCTATTGACAAAATGTGAACAGATGTTGCAGCTAAGCTTCAGCAGTATTCTAGCGTTTAGCAAAGTCAATAAGAAATCTCTCTTATTAATTGGTGGTTATGTAATTTACTTAGCGTTAACCTTGTTAACGGGACAAAGGTTTAATGCGACTGTTGGGCTACTAATTCTAGTAATATTTTTTATATTGAAGTGTAACCATGTAATCATCAAATTTTTCCAACAGCGGACTTTTACTGCATGCTCACTGCTTGTGCTGGGGATTATTTCAGCTATACTGATCTTGGAGTTTGTTGAACACTCTAGGGGAACAGGACGTGATACCTTCACCTCACCTGTCCTAAATTTATTGTATCAGCAGGGTGTTTCTATTATGGTACTGAAGCGTGAGCTTTTGTATCATGACCATTTAAACCAGGATATCTATTATTCACTTTCATTTTTATACTATGGAATTTTTGCCCGGTTTCGTGGAATTCCAGTCCTGCATGGTAATACTGTAGAAAACGCTCTTAATGGCGCCAGCCTAAGCAGAGCGTTGACGTATGCCTTGGATAAACCTTTATATTTACGTGGGGGTGGCTACGGAAGCTCTTTTATAGCCGAAGCACATGCTGATTTTGGGCTAATTGGAGTCATAATCATCGCGTTTCTCTATGGAGCCTTATTATATTGGTTGGATGGTATAGGATGTTCGGCCCGGCAGGATATCCTACGTTATCTTTTAATTCCTCTAATTATCTGGGCCCCTCGAGGTGAAGCGACAGGATTCGTGACTACCTTATTTCAACCCGCGAATTTGCTTTTCATCGCGTTATTATTAGCTTTCGCTTTGGTGTCTAAGGTATCGCAATGGTTCACTTCGTTCATAGGTGCCACTATGAAAAAGCTACTTCTCTCAGTGGCTGTGAATTTTATCAGTTTGGTCACTATGGGATTGCTAACACTGGTACTCCCCGGAATTCTCGGGCATACGGAGTATTCATGGTGGCAGGTATATGTCATGTGGTCAATATATGGCGGTTATCTAACACTTGGCCTGACTGATGGAGCTTATCTTATGTACGGCGGTTTTTCCCAGGAGAACGTTCCTTCAAAGCTTATCAGTGTTCAACTGAAATCTCTTATTGGCTTCCACCTCATATTTTCGATTTTTGCTATTGCGATTATGATCTGGTGGAAGCCGTTAGATACGTGGTATTGGCTGGTTATATGTGTCGTATTTTCAAATTTATTTTATGTACCCAGATTGTTACTTACGGCAATGATGCAAACTACATCCAGTATTGTCGACTTTTCTAAAATTATTATCCTTGAAAAATTGGTTTACTTATTTGGGGCCGCGGCAATCCTAACTACGGGATATCGCGGGTTTATTGGCATAATATTTATGGACCTATTCTCGAAAGCAGTGGGCTTTAGTTATTCTCTTTATCTTTCTAAAGAGTTCCTATCTTGGTCTGATGTTTCTTTTAGTGAATTGAAAAGCGAGATATTCAAGTCCATGAGCATTGGCCTGTATGTGGTAGTAGCTAATTTCTGTTCATTATTAATCAATGGCATTGTTCGCATGGTGATTCATTATCACTGGGGGTTAGCAGCGTTTGGATATATTTCTTTTTCATTTACTATCGCGAATTTAGTTATTACTTTCGGCCAGGCAATATCAATTGTTATTTTCCCTTATCTTAAACGGTTTGATATTGAGAGTTATAGTCTTATCTATAATAAAATATCCGCTCCTTTGACTTTATTCCTTACCCTTTCGCTGCTTTGCTATTTCCCCTTGTCTTTATTTATTGGTTTGTATTTGCCGGAATATAAGTTTCCCGTTATAGTTTTAGGAATTCTTTTCCCAATGATGTTGTTTGAGGCTAGATACCGAGTCTTAGATATGACTTATTTAAAGGCTCTCAGGATGGAGAGATTTCTTATGGTTAATAATATTTTATCGGTTCTTATAGCATTGGCATTATCAACGTCTATCGCCTATTACTTTAATAATATAGTTTATACCGTCTTGGTGATTACAATAGTTACCGCCTGGCGTTGTCTTAGTTCGGAAATCGCTTTGAGGAGTAGGATAGACATTTATCCATACCGGGATTTGTTCATTAGTGTAATTGGATCCTCGCTTATGTGTATTGTGGTTTTGAAATTTCATTTCATTTCGGGTGGACTCCTAATGCTTTTGTATGTTATTGTAGTTCTTTTAATTCGTCCACGTATTGATGTTTCAAGGCCTTTGTTGATTTTTTCAAAAGGTGCTTAAATGTATAGTCAAAATATATCTGAAAATATAGAAGTTGGTAGGGACGTTTCTCCAGATGAAATAATGGCTGGAAGATTTAAATCCACCAAGGTGTGCTTATTTTTCCAATCTCGCTTCAATCGAGTTTTGCTTTTAGGCTTGGTGCTAGTTATTTGTTTATTTGCTTGGTCTACTCGAGGATATCTGTGGGATAAGGTGGGTGAGGTATCTGTTTCCTCGCCTGCGTATCGATCTTTTCTTGGTCGCTGGACTGATGTGGTCGGTGATGATTCGCCTTCTGGAATTAATTTAGGTGATCATAAATTAAAAAATCCGCATTTTGATTCTGTTCAAAATTTTATTGTAGATGGCAATCGGGTTTTTAGCGTTAAAGATTATCACGTGATTTTTAAGGGCTTCATTCTTCCTCCTGTTTCAGCCTCGGACAATCTAGTTAATGTTTTTGACGGCGTGGCAATGTATTCGTCCGGTAATAATGGCTATTTTGTTGACCTCAGTACTCGTAAAGTTTTTGCTTTACCCGAAGGGTTTAAGGCTATTCGTCCCTTGGGAATCTTTAGTAACAATTTAGTTGTAGGAACTGGTCTTGATACAGAGTCCGGATTGACGAAAACTATTGGTTTTGATTCAAATGGAAATATGAAATGGTCACATGATAGTACTTGTAAGGGTGGGATACAAAATGAGTCCCAATTGGTGTTGGTTGAGAATTGCGCTTCTTATGACGGTGAGCATGATAGTCGATTGCTGAGGAGAACTTTAGATGTCAAATCCGGTGTAGTTGCGGAGTTTCAGCTTTCGGCTAATGAATATCTTGACGTTATTGGTGATGATAGATATGTTATCGATGCAGTGTCCGGTGGAATTCGTAGGTTTGATGAGCATATGGCTCTGATTCCGGAAAAGACGGTCTCAACGAAGGCTTTAGGTGGTGCGAAAATTTCCTATAATGGTTATCATGTTATTTTCCGCACGTACGATTTATTTGAACGGACTCGTGGCCTAGAGCGTGTCGATGAAATGATTTCAAATGACCCTTATTCAACCAATACTTTTATGGTCTTGAATGGTGGTATGGCCGTCAGTATTGATTCTGATTTCCAGTGTTCAGATCCAGTCTTTATAGAAAATAATCAAAGATATATTTGTGGATTTGGTGAGCGCAATGGCTTACCGTTTTCCGCTGGGGCATACTCAGTGTATGACACGGAGTCTAGGCAATTGATTAATAGTGGTGTAGCAGAAGGGTTACTTATCCGCTTCAATGGTGGCTTGGCGTCGTTTTTGTTTAGGGAAAACGGTATTGGAAGTCAGTTATTTTTAGTCAGCTAACTCGCCGATTATATAAGAAAGGCTAGTGACTACTCTTTAATTTGCGGTCATTAGCCTTTCTTCTGCTAGGAAAGCTCTGGCATCCCGAGCTTCACGAAGCTATGAAAATGCTTCTTCTAGTAGCTGAGTTTGCTCAGCTTGGTGGACTTTCGCGATACCCGTGGAGGTAGAAGACTGCGAACGTCGAGAGATACGACGCAATGGCAACATATCTGGGATTAGGTTGGGAAGGTGCTCGTTATAGAACGGCCACGGTCCTTGATTGGCCGGTTCATCCTGTACAAAACGAATTTCCTCGGCATTCGGGAAGGCATCGAAGGCTTCCTTGAGGCGGTTGAAAGGAATAGGATGCAGCATCTCTACCCGGATGATAGCAACGTCATCACGCTTATCCTTAGCCCGCTTCTTTTCTAGGTCATAGTAAATCTTGCCGGAGCACAGCATGATGGTCTTTACTTTATCCACGTCGCCAACTACCTCATGGTGAGCGTTGACGAGGCGTGGATCGTTGATGACAGCCTGGAACTTCTTGGTTTCAGTGAAGTCCTCCACGCTGGACACAGCGGCTTTATTACGCAGCATGGACTTTGGAGTAAACACCACCAAGGGGCGACGAAGCCCACCAAGTGCATGACGGCGCAAGAGATGAAAGTGATTAGCAGGGGTGGAGGGCTGAGCTACGGTCATAGAACCTTCAGCGCATAGCTGTAAGAAACGCTCGATTCGGGCTGAAGAGTGGTCCGGCCCTTGGCCCTCATAACCATGAGGTAAGAGCAATATAACCGAGGACAGTTGTCCCCACTTAGCTTCACCGGAAGAGACATATTCATCAATGATGGTCTGCCCACCATTGGCAAAATCACCGAACTGAGCTTCCCACGCCACGACGGCATCAGGGTTTCCTACCGAATAGCCATACTCAAATCCCATACCAGCAAACTCCGTGAGAGCGGAGTTATAGACCAGGAATTTGCCCTCACCCTTGGATTGGGCAAGTTCGTGAAGGGCGTTGAATTCTTCACCAGTCTGGGGGTCATAAACCACAGCGTGTCGTTGAGTAAAGGTGCCGCGCCGGGAATCTTCGCCAGCTAGACGGACAAGTTTTCCAGCGTTAGCCAAGGAACCGAAGGCGATGAGCTCACCCCAGCCCCAATCAATTCCCCCTTCCGTGACTGACGCGAGGCGTTTCTTAGCTACTGGTTTGACTCGCGAGTGGAATTCGAAACCTTCTGGAAGGTTGGAATAAGCATTTCCAATCTCTACCAGTTCTTCTCGAGTGATATTGGTTTCTAAACCATGCGGAAGATCCTGAGAGCTGGTGATGCCCGTTTGCTCCTGGGGACCTTTCTTCTCCGCTTCTTTCACCTCGTTGAAGACGCTTTCCATCTGGTCATGGAAGTCGCGAGCAGCTTTTTCAGCATCCTCATTAGAAAGATCACCGCGTCCAACAAGATCCTCAGTGTAATGAGCACGAACCGATTCACGGTGGTTAATCAATTCATACATCTTTGGCTGAGTCATGGAGGGATCATCAGCTTCGTTATGTCCGCGTCGACGATAACAAACCAGGTCAATGAAGACATCTTTACCGAAGCGACGACGGTACTCAGTAGCTAGCTGGCCTACCCACACTACGGCTTCCGGATCATCACCATTGACGTGGAAGACTGGGCAACCGTAGGCCTTAGCAAGGTCGGTAGCGTAGTGGCAGGACCGTCCGGAATCTGGGGTAGTGGTAAAACCAATCTGGTTGTTGACGACGATGTGTACTGTTCCACCGACCGTGTAACCGCGAAGTTGAGCCAGATTGAGTGTTTCTTGAACTACTCCCAGGCCAGCGAAAGAGGCATCTCCATGCAGCATGAGCGGCATGACGGTGTAGCCTTCTTGACCTTTATCCAGAATGTCTTGGCGAGCACGAGCCAGACCCACCATCACCGGATCAACGGCTTCTAGGTGCGAGGGGTTCGCGGTCAAACTGACTTTAATTTCCCCGTCACCAAACATCTGAATGTGTTGACCTTCAGCGCCAAGGTGATATTTTACGTCGCCCGAACCGCCGGTCTGGGCTTGCTCCATGTTGCCTTCAAACTCGTTGAAGATGGTGGCCAGCGGTTTACCGACGATATTAAAGAGCACGTTGAGGCGCCCGCGGTGCGGCATCCCGATAACTACTTCGTCAAGACCTTGGCCCGCAGCGGTATCAATGGCGGAGTCCATCAGCGGGATGAGAGATTCGGCACCTTCCAGCGAGAAACGCTTTTGGCCAACATACTTGGTCTGGAGGAAGTTCTCAAAGGCCTCGGCTGCATTGAGCTTTTGAAGAATATACTTCTGCTCGGCATTGGTGGGCTTAGGCATCCCAGCTTCTAACCGGTCTTGGAGCCAAAGCCGTTCATCGCGATCCAGAATGTGGGAATATTCGCTTCCTACCTTCAGCGTGTAGGCGGAGCGCAGCCGGCTCAAAACCTCACGCAAAGTCATGGTTTCTTTACCGCCGAATCCACCCACGTTAAAGGTGCGGTCCAGATCCCAGAGACTTAGGCCGTGAGTGGCGATATCGAGATCGCGGTGATCGGGGATCGGAAGCCCTGGCTGATGCCAATTCAATGGGTTGGTGTCAGCAATGAGGTGACCCCGAGAACGATAGGCCTCAATGAGCTGCATGACCCTGGTGTTTTTATCGACACCAGTATTAGGAATGTCCTGAGCCCAACGCATCGGCGTATAAGGAACCTTCATGCATTCGAAGATTTCGTCCCAGAAGGCGTCATCAATGAGCAGTTGGCTCATGGTGCGCAGGAAGTCACCGGATTCGGCACCTTGAATGATGCGGTGGTCATACGTCGAGGTAATAGTGACAAGCTTTCCGACGCCTAGTTCAGCGAGACGGTCAGCAGAGGCACCGGCAAATTCAGCCGGGTAATCCATAGAACCGACACCAATAATCGTGCCCTGTCCCTTGGTAAGTCGGGGAACGGAATGTCGGGTACCTATTCCACCGGGGTTAGTTAGGGAAATAGTGACTCCCTGATAATCCTCCAGTGTGAGTTTTCCTACCCTAGAGCGGTTAACTATGTCTTCATAAGCGTCAACGAATTCAGAGAAATTCTTGGTTTCGCACTCTTTAATAGCGGCGACGACCAAGGCCCGAGTTCCGTCTTTTTGGGGAAGGTCAATTGCTAAACCGAGGTTGATATGCTCCGGCGTAACTACGGTAGGTTTCCCATCAATAACCTCGTAGCGCAGATTCATATCCGGGTGGGCCATAACGGCTTTGACCAGGGCATAACCAATAATATGGGTGAACGAGATTTTGCCGCCGCGGGTGCGCTTGAGTTGGTCATTAATCATGGCCCGGTTTTCAAACATCAACCGGGCAGGCATATCGCGCACTGAAGTAGCCGTCGGAATCTCTAAAGACTCATCCATGTTCTTTGCGATGGCTTTAAAAAGACCCTTGAGCGGTTTCTTTCCAGCCGAGGGCTGTTCCTTAACTTTATTTAACGGAGAATTCTCTCGTTTCTTTTGGGTGGCTTCCTTGCGGGCCTGCTCAACTTCGCGGGGGTTCGGAGCAGCCTGACGCGCCTTCTCAGCTATTTTCTCCGGTGGAGTGTCCTTAGCTTCAACCCCAAGTCCGGCGTCCGCCTTGCTCGTCTTGGCAGACTTGGTGTTCTTCTTAGTTGCTCCGGAAGCCGAAGCAGCGGCTGCGGAATCGGCTAATTTTTCTCCGGACTCGAATAGTTCCCGCCATTCCGGATCAACCGACTTCGGGTCATCCTGGAACTGCTGGTACATCATATCTACCAGCCACTGGTTCTGGCCGAATGTACTCGCGCTGCTCACAGCAGGTGCTCGCCTCACTTCTATAGTTGGTTTTATTGCTGCCACGGAGGTGACAGAAGTCTCTTCCAGGTACAGCGTACGCGTAGGAGTATGTGAGCGACACGTCGAGGGTCACTATTCACCCCCGTGTGTGTAAGATTTCCACTTTTAGTCCGAGATCGCTTTTTCCACGGACTCTAATTCCGGCTCAGTTACCTCCTCTTTTGATGGCGCTGGTTGCTCAAATTGGGCAGGCAGCACCCCGAGAGACTCACGGGAATTTTCAATGAATTTCTTAGCTAAACGGCGGTTGGTAATGAGGCCAATAACTGCACCAATTCCCAGCGGCATGACCTTTGCGATCCACGCCGCGCTCAATCGTTTACGAACCTGTTTTAGTGCGACGCGCAGCAGACGGTTATTAACCGTTTGCACCTTCGGTGCTGAAAGCCGGGCGAGCGAGGCAGCAGAAGGCAAACCGGCGAAGCCAGCAGTATCCCCGATGACCGTATCAACAATCGCGGTTCCTTGAGAACCTAAAAGCGCAAGAAGAATAAGTCCGCGCCGTTTTTCTGCATTGTGGATATCAACGCCGCGGATTTTCGCTGAAGCCATGACGTAGAAGGCTGCGGCATCGAGAAATAACATGGATTCCGCACTAATGGCGATAGCGCCGGTGATAAAACCAATCCCCGGCAGCGCGGCTGCGGCTCCGGCCGTTCCGCCAGAACCAGTGACGAGAGTCAGGAAATGCTTATCCAGCATTTTCTGAAGGTCAGAGGGGGTGGCTTCGGGATGGCGAGACCGCAGAAAATCTACATAGCGATTGATCGAACTGGATTGAATATCGGCTGCTCGATCCAGCGCCTTGATTAAGATTTTCCCAGCCGGACTCGCGTTTTTTTCTAGAGCTGCTGGGTCAGAACCCTGCCCATCAGTAACTGACTCGGGTACGGGCTCTCCAGATTGACGCGATTTCTTGCCGCGGAGCAGGCTTAATAACCCCACTGAATATCCTTCCGGTAGATAATTGAATATTTATAAGAATAGTAGAGTCTAGAGGCCAGTAGATGCGAATTCCTCGGCAGCCTGGATGTGTTCAGGAGAAAGCTCTACCCCGGTATAAAGCCGGAATTGTTCAGCTGCCTGACGAGAAATAACTTCGCCACCAGTAATAACGTGCTTATTTAAAGCTAGGGCGGTGTGGATGAGGGGAGTGTGGACCGGGTCTGCCACCACGTCAAAAACTATGGTGGCTCGGTTGATGTCCTCTTCTGAAAAAGAGTGAAGATCACTTTCTTCGCCGCGCATCCCCAAGGGTGTGACATTGACCAGTAACTCCGTGGCCTCGGGCACGACGGTGGAGTAATCCCAGCCGTACTTGTGAGCAAGACACGAGCCCGTATTGTGATTACGGGCAACGATGGTGCCTTGCATTCCGTGTTGGGCAAGAGCGGCGACGACAGCGTGGGCCATTCCGCCTGATCCGCGAACTGCCGTAGTGAGGCCTGGATCTACCTGGTGTTCGAGGAGGAGTTGGCGTACGGCGATAAAGTCGGTGTTGTACCCGCGGAGGAATCCGTCGTCGTTGACGATAGTGTTGACCGCATTAATGCGTGCAGCAGAGTCGTCGAGATCATCGAGTAACGGAATGACTTCTTGCTTATATGGCATGGAAACTCCGGCTCCCCGAATACCAAGCCCCCGGATACCAGCAACCGCAGCAGTAATATCCTCTGGCGCGAAGGCCTTATAGAGGTAATTGAGACCTAACTCCCGATATAACCAGTTATGGAAACGTACCCCGTGGTTCGAGGGACGGGCGGCAAGAGAAATGCACAATTTGGTATCTCGGTCAATGTGCTGAGTCATACTGTCCACCGTAGAGCATCAGAGGCCCAAGGCTTAAGTCCGCTCTAAGAGCAATCTTTAGCGAAGACAGCTAATCTAGGGGCAATCACTCCGCAATGGTGGATTGTTTTCCGAAAGTGCTCTAAGAAAGGTCCCCCTAGGTATGAGTTTTTTCGAAGATATCGCGGTGGTTTTAGATCAAGAAGGTCTGGAATCTCGTGTCCACGGTGACACTATGCTCATTCCCATCTCATCGGAGATTGAGATCCACCTGGTAGAGATTGATCCGATACTGCCAGCAGCGAACCTCTACATTACAGCTGCGGAAAGTGATGAAGATGAAGAAGGGGATGATGGTTCCCTGGTGGCAGTGGTGTTTAGCGTTGATGATGCTATTCGAGAGATCAGTACTCATGTTGCCACCGATCAAGTAGTCACCATTTTGCGTGATCTTCTCGAAGGCACCGATGAACGAATTGAAGATTTAGAGTTTCTTCATGATGGATTGATTCCGAACCTGGTAGTTGCGGAGGTCGCTGAAAATTCTGAACTCCAGGTGTTGGTTGAAACGGTAGAAGGAATACCCACTGCCACCGTGAGCATGGTCTCTTTCGGTGATCCGGAAGCAGAGGGAGATGACGCTGAGTATGAAGAGATTTTGAGTCTTGGTTCCTTCAGTGACGTTGACCGGCTATTTGATGTTCTTGCATTGGCGGCAGAACGAGCCGATGAGTGGGAAGAGCAGTTAATTCCACTGGACTGAATTTGGTCTAGGCTGCCTCAAGAAAATGGGAAAATAGCGAGGCGGGAGAGTGAACTGGTTCGAAGTTGGCGTCTATGAGCCAGCAATACATGGGGGTATGGCTGTCTGATAGTTCATGGACAGCTTCGGCTCGTCCCGCGCCCACCAGGGCTCGGATCCACCCCTTGGCCAAGGGGTGAGAAACTGCTTGAGCGTCGGGTCTACTCAACCTGAGAACCACGAGGTACGCGGGCACCCTTGCTTCCCCAAATCCGCGGACTCGTGCCCGAGTTTTAGGGCCCACCCGATACCGAGTGACAGTCGCCTGGAGGTCTGGATAGCCACGGGCGGCGAGTTGCAGGATAGGCGGACGCCATAGGGCGGTGGGGCGAGCAAGGGAACGAGGATGCCGAAGGATGGACGTGAATTTTTGGATGACTAATGGAGCAAGATCCGACAATTGCCCAGCTAACTGAAGCGGAGTGCTAGCCCGACAGATATTTTTCTCCTCTCGGTGAAGTTTCTGACGACGATGAGAACGGGAGAGTGAAGAAATAGTTTTCATGGCTGGAACACTACTCAGCCACCCGGACATATGTTCGGAAAAGTCCGCCACTTTTCGAACAAATTTTCTATTTTTGGCTGGGTATGGAACGGTGCCGGAAGAAATAAACCCCCGTCATAATTAGCGTGAATGCCACTCCCACTGCGAGCGCAGAATGATATTCCGGAAGCCACGCCATGATGCCGAAGGTAAAGACAATAAAAGCGATAGCGAAGTATTGGCCGAACGGCCACAGCGGAACTGGGAATTGGAGACGGCGAGCTTCGTCCGACGCCAGCTTGCGTCGAAAACCTACTTGCGACAGCAGAATCATCAACCAGACGAAAATGGTGGCAAATGTAGCAAGAGCAGCAATGATATTGAAAATCTTTTCCGGCAGGACGGCGTTGATGACAACCCCGACAATGAGCACCACGATAAGGGCAGCGGTCGTAAAAACAGGCACGCCCTGACTAGAGGTGGTAGCCATTTTCTGGGGAGCTAATCCTTTTCTCGCCATACCGGTGATGACCCGACCAGCGCCAAAGAGATCGGAATTAATTGCCGACAGGGCGGCGGTAATGACAACGACGTTAAGCAGTGCGGCCGCCCAGTTGACACCTAAAGCCGAGAAGATTTGAACGAAGGGGGACTCTTCGCCGGTGATCGTGCGCCAAGGATTAAGGGCTAGGATCACGAGGATTGCACCCACGTAGAAGAGAAGGATTCGAAAGGGCACTGTGTTAACGGCTTTAGGAATATCGCGTTCGGGGTGCTCAGCCTCAGATCCTGCGACGCCGATGATTTCAGTTCCGCCGAAAGCAAAGAGCACCAAGATAAAAGCAGCGATGATGCCAGGAATGCCGTGGGGGGCAAAGCCGCCGTCATCCCATAGATTTGAGAAACCGGTGGAATGAGGAGTAGCGGTATCAAGACCGAAAATCAGGATGGCGGCACCCGCAATAATCATGGCAATGACCGCCAGGACCTTGACAATTGTGAAAGCAAATTCTAGTTCACCGAACCAGCGAACACTGGTCAAATTCGCCGCGCCAACCACGAGAAGAGTCACTGCTACCCAGACCCATTGTGGAGTGGTGGGAAACCAGAGCCGCAGGTAAATGGCGATGGCGGTAAGATCCGCAAGGCAGACAATGATCATCTCAAAGGCATACATCCAGCCGGTGATGTAGCCGGCCCAATCACCTAAATGTGCCCTGGTATATTCCGCGAAAGAACCACTGACTGGATGGCTTACTGCCATTTCTCCTAAGGCACGGAGCATGAAATACACCACAGCTCCGCCTAAGAGGTAGACCAAGAGTACCGCCGGGCCAGCGGCTTGGATAGCCCCGGCAGAACCATAGAATAAACCGGTGCCGATGGCTGATCCCAGGGCAATAAAATGAATATGCCTGGCTTTTAGGCCATGAAGTTTGGGCTGTGGCAGGGTGGGGGAGGGCGAACTTGAGGGGGAAACGTTCACGGAGATATTCCTCTCGACCGCGGCATAAGTCTAATTTTGCAGTTTTTAAGATTACTCGCTGACTTACCGCAAATAATGAAGCGTACCGGCTAAATGGAGTTTTTGCCGTGGGTAGCGTAATCTGAGCGGGCAATGAGCATAACCGATAACGCCACCGGCGGCATGGATGAGCCGGATACTGAATTTTCGTCGGACTCTCAGGACAACTCGCAGGGTGATGCCCACCGGCAGGTCACCGGGGATGCGAAAGATTCTGGGACCGAATTCCCCGTAACTGATAACCCTGAAACCTCTGAATTGGCTGACACTCCCGACACTGAGGATGGCTTTGCCGGTTTAGGTTTACCTGAGGATGTGCTGACTGCGGTCCGCCGTGTCGGTTTTGAAACACCCTCTCCGATCCAAAGCGAAACTATTCCACTACTGATGCGCGGAATCGACGTGGTGGGATTAGCCCAAACAGGTACTGGAAAGACCGCGGCCTTTGCCCTGCCTATTTTGGCGCGTATTGATAAGGATGAACGTAGTCCCCAAGCCTTGGTTCTAGCTCCAACGCGTGAGCTTGCCCTGCAGGTGGCTGACTCTTTCCAGTCTTTTGCAGATCACTTGGGTCGGATTCATGTGCTTCCGATTTACGGAGGACAGGCCTATGGGATTCAACTTTCTGGTCTTCGTCGTGGAGCACAAATTATTGTTGGTACCCCCGGCCGCGTCATTGATCACTTAGAAAAGGGATCCCTGGATATTTCATCCTTGAAATTCCTGGTACTGGATGAAGCGGATGAAATGTTGCAAATGGGGTTCCAGGAGGACGTCGAACGGATCCTCGCTGACACCCCAGAGGACAAACAGGTCGCGTTGTTCTCTGCCACTATGCCGAATAGTATTCGCCGAATCTCGCAGCAGTATTTGCAGGATCCGGAAGAGATTTCGGTGCGTTCTGAAACCCGAACCAACACCAATATCACTCAGCGGTATCTGCATACGGCGCATCGCAACAAGCTAGATGCTTTGACTCGTATCCTTGAGGTAACTGAGTTTGAAGCGATGATTGTCTTTGTTCGCACCAAATTCGAGACTGAAGAATTAGCCGAGAAGCTGCGCGCACGCGGCTTTAATGCGGCTGCGATTAACGGAGATATTCCGCAAGTCCAGCGGGAACGAACAGTTGATCAGCTCAAAGATGGTCGTCTGGACATTCTGGTCGCTACCGATGTCGCAGCCCGAGGCTTGGATGTGGACCGAATCAGCCACGTGTTGAACTACGACATTCCACACGACACCGAAAGTTATGTGCACCGAATTGGGCGAACTGGGCGAGCCGGGCGCAGCGGGGAAGCAATACTTTTTGTGACGCCGCGAGAACGCCGTATGTTGCGCTCTATTGAGCGTGCCACTAATGCTGAGCTGGTGGAGATGGATTTGCCGACGGTTGACGAGGTCAACGCTACTCGGAAGGCGAAATTCGCTGATTCCATCACGGAATCTTTAGAAGATGCGCAGTTGGATCTGTTTCGTGGGTTAATTAAGCACTATGCCGAAGAACATGATGTCCCCTTGGAGGATGTTGCTGCTGCTTTGGCAACCCAAACTCAGGCTGGAGACGAGTTCTTAATGAAAGAACCTCCGCCGGAAAAGCAGCGTGATCGAGGGCGTAACCGGGATAGAGGGCGAGATTTCCGTCGTGAAGGAAGTCGTGATCGAGGTGAGCGCCACCAAAACTACGATCTTTATCGTTTAGATGTGGGGCGATGCCATCGAGTCAGGCCGGGAGCAATTGTGGGGGCCTTGGCTAATGAAGGTGGGCTCAACTCCAAAGACTTCGGCCGGATCACCATAGGCGCAGAACACAGTCTGGTGGAATTGCCTAAGAAACTCCCGAAGGATTTCTTTGATCGGCTCCGAGAAACCAGGATTTCTGGGCAGCTCATCAAGATCGAGCGTGATCATGGACGACCCCCTCGACGCAACGTAGATCGTCGAGGAGGACGACGAGATTCTTCTCGACAAGGACAACGTAGAGGAGACCGCGGAGATCGACGCCGTCAGTGGCGCAGCTAGCCGATCATGAAGAAAAGGGTGGTGTCTCGTAGCGAAAAAAAACGAGACACCACCCTTTGTGCGTCGGAACTTAGACAATCATCAAGATGGCGACGATGATCCAGAGCAAACTGAAAATACCGCCAAACATAGATAGTTGCTTTTTAGCCGAGTCCCAATTGGCGATTCTTGCTTCGCCTTCGGCTTCCGCTTCTTGTTGTTCCCCGTCCTCGAGGAGGTTTAAGGCACCTAGCATGCGCTTTTGACGTGGAATGATGAAAATTATCAGCAGCGCCCAGGCAATCACAGAGAGCAGGATCGATACGTGGAACCGACCTTGGGACCAATAGACTCCAGATTTCGTAAACATGAGTGCGAAACCAATGGCTGGAACAAGAACCGAAATGACGCCGTAGGTTTTGGTAATTGCGTGGAGTAACTGAGCAGTTCCCCGAGCTGATTCCTTGCCTTTACTGGCTTGATAAGCCTGCACATGGAAGGAGGACACAGCAACGGTCACCGGCCCAAGGAGCAGTATTGCTCCAATGACATGCAGTGCTAAAAGCAGGGTGTGCATGAAGAAATGGTCCCTTTCAAAAAATAGGAGATGGGTAGTCTGTTTCTTGATTTTAGGAGTAATGAAGAAAATCAGAAACTATGCATTGCCTTTTCATGGTGTTGGCGTCGTCATTGCTTAGGGATAATCCCCAGGTAAATGCTATAAAAGCAACTCGGCGAGAATAATCGCATCGAATTGTCTTATCTGGCGGTAACCAGTGCGCGGGAAGAAGATCAGACTTTTCTCGATTCCAAGCGGCAAAAGTAGGAACCAAATTGACAGGGTCATTAGCAAAGTCAATTCTTTTTTCCTTGCTCCAATCTGCTGCCCCCAGGTCCCACGCTGCAGCAAGAGGGAAAATATGGTCAATCTCGATCTGACGAACATTCACCGTATCTTCCTCCCCATGACCGATCCTTAATATCTCACCGGAATAGGGATCAAGAATTTCCCCTTCAGTCACTGTGCAATCCTGGTCGGGGACAGAAGAAGAGACCTCCCGCTGGGCGTCGAGCAGAATCAATTGTCGGGTACTACATGCCGCTCCGTTACCGGGAAGAAGGTGATGGCTCCACCCTTCGCCGAAGGCGCTGCGCTGGTAGCCAGGATTTGTGGGGCGTTCAGGAAGGATAGTGATAAGCGGAAGAGTTTCAGTGAGTGGAGGACTAGCTAAGAGATTATGAGATGGAGCTTGGAGAAAAGGAAGAGTAGTTATCCCACTGAGGATGACTGTTGAGCTGAGTAGTACGTAAAAAAAGAAGCGGCGCATATCTTCGTAGACTGCGCCGAAGGGGAGATAGGTTCCCGGTTGACTCTATATCTGCGAGGACTGCTGAGTGGCTAGAGCTTCTGCTTGGCGAAACTCCGAGGTTACTTCCTGATTTTCTCGATAAGTCATGAGGGAAACAACCACTAAAACGATGCTTGCTGCAATAAAACCGGGAACCATTTCATAGATGACATCGGATAGGCCGGTCATTCCCCACACCAATACCACGACAGTTCCGGTGATCATGCTAGAGATTGCTCCAGCGGTGCTTAAACGACGCCAATACAAACTAGCCAGCATGAGCGGGCCAAAAGCGCATCCAAAACCAGCCCAGGCAAAACTTACTAGTCCAAGGATTGAGTCTTGTGGATGAACCGCCATTAATCCGGCGATGACAGCTACTAGTACCACGGCGGTGCGAGAAAGATTAATCATCACATGCTCTGCGGGTAGTTTCTTTTGGAAAATCCGGAATAGATCTTCGATCAGAGAAGAAGAAACAACAAGAAGTTGAGATGACATCGTTGACATGATGGCTGCTAGAACCGCGGTGAGCACTAAACCAGCGATGAGGGGATGAAATAGAAGCCGCCCCATATCTAGGAAAATAGTTTCATATGCTTTTTGGTCAGTGATGGTGTAGTTGGGGTGTTGGGAGAAAAACACCGTCGCGGTTAGCGCCACGAAAACCGCGCCGAACATGGAAAGCCCCATCCAGCCAATTCCGTAGCGGCGGCCTGCTTTTGCCTCTTGGGGAGTTCTTAACGCCATGTAACGCACAACGACGTGGGGCTGTCCTAAATAACCGAGTCCCCAGGAAAGGTTACCGATGATGGTGAGGGCAGAAACTCCGGCAATCATATTGAAGTAGGAGGGATTTCCGGTTCCATCGGTGTAGGGGCCGTAATCGTGGTGGGTAGCCCAGGAAAAAATATCGCTTGGATGGTCGAGGGCGAAAAGTGCCATGACCGGGACGATGATGAGTGAGGCGAACATGATTAGACCTTGAACCATGTCGGTATAGGAGACTGCGAGGAATCCACCGACGAAGGTATAACCGACGGTGACGGCAGCGACTATAAGCATTCCGGTGAGGTAGTCTCCGCCGAACGTCGCCTCAAAGTAGCGTCCGCCAGACACCATTCCGGAAGATACGTAGAACGTGAAGAAAAGAATGATGATGAAAGCGGCGCAGATTCTTAGCGAGCGAGAGGAATCTTTAAGGCGGTTTTCGAAGAAGCTTGGGAGAGTAATGGAGTTGCTAGATACTTCAGAATAGGCACGGAGGCGAGGTGCCACCCATTTCCATGCGCACCAAGAACCGATAAGAAGTCCGATGGCGATCCACAATTCAGAGAGCCCAGAAACGAAAAGTGCACCGGGTAGTCCCATGAGGAGCCACCCAGACATATCTGAGGCGCCAGCGGATAGGGCCGCCGCAAAGGGGGGAAGACCGCGTCCGCCAAGGACATAATCATCATATTTATCTGTTTGCCGGTAACTCCAATAACCAATGGCCAGCATTAAAGCCATATACAAGACAATGGCTATGACAAACCAATTCTGTTGGGTCATATTTTCTCCCTTCCACAGGCTGCCCGTGGTCGCACGATAAAGAAAACAAGCAGCTCGTTATATTCGAGTGAGCGTAGCATTATAAATTTGGGAGATAAACGCATGGGTAGGGTTGGAATAGGTGAAAGAAACATCAGATCGGCGTCCTGGTAGAACTGATCCTATGGCCGATTACCTCCTGCATGGGTTATGGATCCGCGGGTCCGGACTTCATGTGTGGATCGAAAAGAAGCAAGGACACAAAATTGTTCTGCCTTCTGCCGTGCCTCAGAGAGTTTTTCCACCCGTAGTCACCGGGATTTTAGAGGACCGACGTTTTCGTCATCGCCTTCGCGCCACATTGAAAACCCCGAAGGGTAAAAATGTGGAGTTGATTATTCCCACCGCAGCCTATGGGGGGCCGGCGGCAGTGGAGCTCTTGAGCCAATTGAGTTTTCTTGATGATGCTTCTCCAGCAGCCACGCTTCCTCAACAAGAAAGCATTGCCCCAGACATGCGCTGGCTCATCAGGTTTTATCGGGGCTTAGAAAAGTTCGTTCGAGCTGGTCGTGTTGTTTTTGGCTTGCGGTACGAAGATCGGCAATGGTGGCCGCAGTGGCAATTATCCTCTGGTCTTGACGAACGAGGGTGGATAGCGGCGATGACTTCCTGTGCGCCTGGAATCCTTAAGGCTAATAACTCCTTATTATCCGACGACCTTGTCTCTACCCTTCCGCACTGGATTGCTGCAGATATTCTTGACAACGTTCTCAATACTCCAGGGGTTAAAGCTGACTATAAATGGCATGATTTTCCCCGTGCGTTGGTCAAATCGGAACCATTAAGACGCGGAGGGGCCCAAGTCCTCAATGCTATTAATGAATGGCGAACTTCCATCACCTTAGTGGATTTGCAATTAATGGTGATAGTGGAAGAACCTGAAACAGAAGGTTTTAGCGAAGAGCAATCTCAACCGTGGGTTATTCGCGTCAAGGTTCGATCCGGAACCGATGCACCTCGGGCGGTGAATTTTGAGAAGTTAGATCGAGCCACTAAAGAGCGACTCCAAAGTTTACACCGAACCCTTGTCCAAGTTTCCCCTCGACTTGATCCTGAACACAACGGTTTTTATGATCCGATGAACCCTGAACATGGTGATTGGGACGTCGCATTATCATCCGAGGATTTAGTGCATTTTATTCTTCATGATGCTGAAGCTCTCCAAGCAAATGGTTTCCAGGTGTTGCTCCCAAAGTCCTGGTCAACAGCCAAGGCTCATGCTACGTTACGAACCAAAGAACCCTCAGGGGACTTTGTCAAAAAGAATCAGGGTTTAGGGCTCAAAGAGCTAGTGCAGTATGACTGGCGGATCTCATTAGGCGGCACTGTGCTAAGCGATGAGGAAATGAAAACGTTGGTCGATTCTAAATCAGGATTGATCAATTTACGTGGCAAATGGGTTTTGGCCGACAGAAACTCTTTAACGAAGGTTTCTGAGTATGTTCAGGAGCTTGATCAGGCAGCAAAAAAGAGATTAGTTGCGGAGATAGAAAAACTCCGTATGGAATTACAGCTTGTTCCAGATCATAACGTCGATGAGCGAGAACGAATAGCTAGTGACATTGAGGTTCTTCAACAACAACTTGAGGACGGAGAGGCGGACACAGTTAGTGTTGAAGAATTACGAAAACTAGCGTTGGAAGCTAGTAGTTCAGAGCCGGTGGAATTTACCGGATCTCAATGGCACAGTTCTTTGTTGGGCGGCACTGAGCAGGTTGCTCCAGAAAGAATGGAGTTACCAGTCACGATTCATGCTGAATTGCGTGAATACCAGCGTCGAGGGGTGGACTGGCTATATTGGATGTCCCGTAATCAGGTTGGGGCAATTTTGGCCGATGATATGGGATTGGGGAAAACCCTTCAATTCCTCAGCCTATTGGCGGTAGAGCAGAAGACAGAGGAGAAAACCGGCCCGAGTCTGGTGGTTGCTCCCACCTCGGTGGTGGGAAATTGGGGCCGGGAAGCAGCACGATTTGTCCCTTCATTGCAGGTTTATGTTCACCATGGTTCCAACCGGCTCCATGATCAGGAGCTCCTTGCGAAAATTGAGCAGTCAGATCTAGTTATTAGCAGTTACGGCGTGGTAAGTCGGGATTTTGCTCCATTGAGTGAAATCACCTGGGATCATGTTGTGCTAGATGAAGCACAACAAGTTAAAAACCCACGAACCTTAGCTGCGAAAGCTGTCCGCGCAATACCGGCTCGGCATCGTATCGCACTAACCGGAACCCCGGTAGAAAACAGGCTCGCTGAAATGAGGTCCATTCTAGATTTCTGTAACCCAGGTGTATTAGGGTCGGCATCATTTTTTCACCATTACTTCGCGAAACCGATTGAGCGGGATAATGACCCAGCCTTAACTGAAAAACTCAGAAATCTTACGGCACCGTTTATTTTGCGGAGGCTAAAGACAGATCCAGGGATAGTTGATGATCTTCCAGACAAACAGGAACAAATTGTTACTGTAGCGCTTAGTGAAGAGCAAGCCTCTCTTTATACTGCGTTAGTTGATAATGTTCAGAAGTTATTAGAATCCACGAGGGCTGAAGATAAGATGGCTCGGCGTGGCATTGTGCTAGCTACCATTACGAAGATTAAGCAGATCTGCAACCATCCTGCACATTTTTTGGGGGACGGTTCTCCTGTTCTCTACCGTGGAAAACACCGATCTGGGAAAGTCGAAGAATTAATTCGTTTAGTAGATAGTAGTGTGGCTGCTGGTGAAAAGCTATTAATCTTTACCCAATATCGGGCTTTTGGAGATATTTTGCAGCCTTATTTATCTCGACATTTAGGAGAGAATATTCCTTTTCTCCACGGCGGTGTAAGCAAAGCCCAACGTGATGCGATGGTGGATAACTTTCAGTCGAGGAATGGCCCCTCGGCGATGCTGCTCTCTTTGAAAGCAGGGGGCACTGGGTTGAACTTGACCGCGGCTTCCGTCGTCATTCATATGGACCGCTGGTGGAACCCAGCGGTAGAAAACCAGGCTACTGATCGGGCATACCGTATTGGCCAAGATAAGAATGTCAGTGTTTATAAAATGCTTACAGCTGGGACCATGGAGGAATCAATCCAACGGGTTCTCGAGGGTAAGTTGCATCTAGCTACGGCCGTGGTCAATGAAGGTGAAGGATGGATAACTGAGCTTTCGCCGGAAGATTTTGCCGAATTGATGAGTTACCGAGATCGGGATGGTGGAAAATGAGCAACCACCGAAAGAGGAATTATCCTCACGTCGATAATGTTATCTATGCCAACTTTGGGAAAAAGAGAAATCAGGAACCCCCGTCAGAGAATCGACGTGATTTTCAACCCCCCGATAATCCTCGACAACCTCCGGGTTTAGGAGTCAGCCAGTTCCTAAGATCAGCCGTCGTTTCTCACACCGATAGCGGGAGGGTCTATCGAGGAAGGGATTACGCGTTTCACGGACATGTCGTCAACTTAGAGATTTCGCATGGTCGAGTCGACGCCCAGGTCGTTGGTTCACAGCCTCAACCTTTTTCTACTACCATGCTGGTTCCTTATCGCACTAGCGAGGAATTACGGCAGGTTGCGCACAAAATAGCTGCGGACTGCCAAGGCTTGCGTGATCTCAACAAAATTGTGTTAGGCCCAGAGATGCGCAGCATTCTTCTTGCTGAGCAGCCAGACGACCTCCGTTTTATCTGTGATTGTCCGGATCCGCAGCCTGTCTGCAAACATGTGGTGGCACTGGTAGAAGTTCTGATTCGAAGGTTGGAAGCCGACCCGTCGGAAATACTGCGGCTGCGTGGCATGGACCGGGCCTTCTTGCACATGATGGTGAGCGAAGAATCAGAACATAGGTCAACAGAAGCGAGCGCAGACAGCGGGGAGCGGTTTTGGGGGAACGGGGAAATGCCGGATTTGCCGGAACCAAAAACTCGCCCCGCAATCCATGATTCTGATATGGATTTACTGCATCGGGCTATGCGCATGGTGTCATATACCACGATTGATCAGTTAAGAGCAGTCAGCGACATCGAAGATCTTTATCATTACCTTACTGAAAAGCCTGATTTACCTGCAGATTAGTCTCTGTGTTCGGGAAGAACCACAGTCATGTCCAAGAGGCCTGATAAGAATAGGGGCATGATGACAAAAAATAACTCGGGTGTCACCTTTCTGCATACCTCCGATCTTCAGATAGGGATGGTCAGTAAGCAATTAGGGGACAGCGGCCAAACCAGGTTTAGTGACGACCGCATCGGTGTCATTTCTCAACTTGGCGATATAGCTCATCAGTATTCTTGCGAATTTATTCTCGTAGCAGGGGATGCATTTGAGCATCCTTCTTTATCGCCAGACACTGCCCATGCAGCTCTAGCTGCTCTCAATCAACTACCGGTCCCAGTGTTTTTATTAGCGGGAAACCATGATCCATTAATCGCTGGAAGTCTGATGGACCAGGCAGATAAGTTAGATAATATCCGGGTATTTCGTGATTCAAAACCGATTGAATTCTCTGACGGGGTGGAACTCGTAGGGGCACCCTTACTTAGCAAATACGTGGATGTAGATGTGGCCTCAGAAGCATTGGAAAATCTCACTCCCACACATAAGGTAAGGATCTTGATAGCGCACGGTCAGGTCAGCCAGCGTTCTTACGACACCCCAAGTGCAGTAATTGATTTATCCCGGCTCCAAGAATGCCTGGACCAGGGAATTATTGACTATGTTGCCTTAGGAGATACCCACTCAACGATGTCCTTAGAGCCCAAGGAAAGGATATGGTTTTCTGGAACCCCGGAAACTACAGATTTTTGTGATAAATCCACGGGCGTTGAAAGAAATGAAGTGAACTCCGGACATGCGCTAGTAGTTACAGTAGAGAAGCAACACCCCGATGATGCTACGGTTTCGGTTCACCAGGTAGATACCGGACGGTGGGTGTGGGAGGCCTTGCATTGGGAATTAGACAATCGGGAAAACATAGATTCCTTTCTGCATCAACTAGACAGTTATCCAGATAAGCAAAGAACAGTCATCAAATACAGTCTCTCAGGAACACTGAATGCGACGGATACTGCCTATCTCCAGCAAGAATTGCAGAAACGAGAAGAAATCTTTGTCTGCCTACGCCAGCGACAGCGATTAATGGAACTCTATCTCGAACCCAATGAGGATGAATTAGCTGATTTGGGGGTCACCGGGTTCAACGCCGCAGCTCTCAACGAGCTACAAAGTCTCAGCCAAGGAGAAGATCACCGCGCTCATACCGCACGAGAAGCCATCAACTTATTTTTCCGTCTAGCGCAACGGGTGGGGAGTGCATCCAAATGATTATTCATCGTCTTGAGATTGAAAACGTTAAAGGAGTTCGTCATGTGGAACTCAATGATCTTCCTTCCCGAGGGGTGATTATCCTCAGCGGAGATAACGAAGCAGGAAAATCGACGGTTCTTGATTGCCTCCGGGCAGTTTTGGAATTTAAGTCAACCAGTAAGGCCGAAGATATTCGAGCTCTTCAGCCAGTTGGCGAAGACGTGGGTTCTCAGGTGGAATTGGATGCTTCTTTTGGCACCTTGAGGATGCAGCTGAAGAAGCGCTGGCTGAAAAGCGCGGGAACTGAATTAACGCTCAGTGGTTATGAAGTTGGTAATTATAGCGGCAGGCAGGCTGAACAAAAGCTCGAATCTATCCTTAATGAGCATCTGGATCCTCAATTACGCGATGCCCTTTTTGTTCCACAAGGAGAATTAGAACACCACATTCACGCTCGCGGTATTCATCATCTAGAAGCTGCGTTACGTGGTGACTCGGATGAGTATAGTGCTCATGATGTTGCCTATAATTCCGAGTTTACTAAGGCTGTAGCCCAGGAATATGAGCGATATTTTTCGCTCAAAACAGGGAAAGAGAAACCCATCATCAGCCAGGCTCGTGAGAGGGTGGAACAAGCCCGGAAAATGTATCAATCCTGTGTTGAGAAAGTTGAGAGTTATGCGGATAGAGTGGAGCAATTCGAAAAGAAGAAGAATTTCCTGGCTGAAGAGCGTCGTCGAGTTCCTGAGTTAGCTGAACAACGAGAGCGTCTAAAGACTCAGTGTGAGGTGGCGGAGAAACAGGGAAAGCTGTGTGAAGAGGCGCGGAAGAACGAAAAATCCGCAGCTGAGCGGATGGGTGTTCTTGAGCTAGAGATCAAGAGACGGCAGGAAAAGAAAAACCGGATTGACGTTAAAGAAGGAGAGATCGAAGATCTAAAAAGTAAATTAGAGAAAGACGACGGCCGTTTTTCTGAGCTCAAGAAAAATCGCGAAAAACAAGAAAATGAGAAGACTGTTGTTGGGGAACGCCTGCAGAAATTAAAGACCAAATTAGGGCGTGCGGAGGCGGTAGAGGAATACCTTCACGAGAAGGAAGAATTAGACCGAGTACAAAACCGGCTGAGTGAGATTGCAGATATTCGAGATCGCATAGTTTCTCTTCGAGAAAGCATGCCACATCCCGAAGTGTCATGGGACCACGAGAAAGCAGTGAGTGAGGCTAGTACGGAGCTAGCAATTCAACGAAGAATATATGAAGAAAGCAGGGCGCATTTAGTTTTAGAAACTGAGAAGACCACTGTTATTCAGGTTGATGATCAACCTGTTGAAGTGAAAGATCGCTATAACGTGGAACTGCGTCAGGGAACGGTACTAAAAATCGGAGATATTACCGCCACCTATCAGGCGTCGAATAATGACGGTGATGATCTTCGTAGTCGCGTCGTGGAAGCGGAAGAAAAACTCAAGGCGCTGCTGGAGAAGGTTCGTTGTGCTGATGCAGCCGAAGTACGAGACAAAGCCCAGAAGTGTGAACATCAGTGCCATGAAATTGAGGCGCTAGAGCATAAACTCGCCACGATTCTAGGTGAGGAAACCATTGCTGAGGTAGAAGATAAATATCAGCTTCTTCGAAAGAAGAGTCTGGTATGGGATGAGGAGGTAAAAGATAGCGCCTGGACGCTGATGGAAACCCAGGAAAAGATCAAAGAACTTAAAGAGTCGCTACGTCATTGCGAAATTGATTATGACCAGATTAGTCAATTTTTAGAATCAGATGAATACGAAGACGCCAAAATCGAGAAGATTCGGTTAGAAACTACATTGGTGGCGCGAAAATCTGAGTTGCAAGAATTAATCGATGATCTACGTCATGAAGAAGAAAAGCAACCTTCAGAATTATTGGCGGAAGAACTCGGTAAAGCCAGGGATGATTATCAGCAATATGGTGCGGAACGAAGAAAACAGGAAGAAAGTTATCAGATTCTGAACGCTGATCTTCTTCGAGATGACTATTGCAATGCCGAGGCTGCGTATGAGTCAGCTCAGGCTAATATCATTGAGGCCGAAAAAGCCTTAGAAGGTTTGAAAACCTTTATTGAAGCGAGGCAAGGCGTAGAACAAGAACGAGATCACATAAAAGCCGAATATGAGCGGTTTGAAGGTGCCCTTGAAGAATTGCAACGTCGTGCCGAAGTGGCGTCGTTATTGCACTCTACTATTGAGAAACACCGTCAAGAATTTCATGAGCGACACAGTGAGCCATTTCGGCAAACACTGGGACGCATGGCTCAACGGATATTTGGGCCAAAAGTATCTTTTGACTTCGATGAACAACTCAACATAGCCAGTCGGACGTTGAATGGAAAAACAGTTGCGCAAAAATGGCTATCGGGTGGTGCTAAAGAACAAATGGCGCTTATCCATCGGCTGACAATTGCAGAGCTGATTCAGCATAGTGGGGAAGAACTGCCACCGATATTTTTGGATGATGTGTTGGGGCATAGTGATCCCACTCGGCTCGGACGGATCTCTCACATTATTCGCGACGCAGCAAAGAACAGTCAGGTTTTCGTCTTGACCTGCTACCCGCGCCGCTATGAAACAATCCGAGACAAGACAGTCATAGATATGGATTCACTGAAGGAGTAGATCTAGCCCAGAGTGAGAGTATGCGAGCATGTCTTTCTCAAAATGGTGAAGGACATGGCTCTGGTTCTTCCGCGTGTTAGGTGCTTCCCGATCTGTGAAAAATATACGCGGTTAGATGTAACGTTTGGCCACTGTTTTACGATGTCGAAAAATCGATAAGGCGGTGAGATGCCGGTGCAGGTCCAAGCTGTATCTTAAAAGACCAGTTCAAACCGTGTAAAAAATTTTCCGGTGGAGAGATTGTTGTGTTAGGTTGGTTCTCGTTATGCTGGACGCTATGACTGAACCCCGGTGGCTCAATGATGAAGAACAACAACTGTGGCGGCTCTTGCTCAGTGCTGTTCGGAAAATGACTCGATGCATGGATGTGACCTTGCAGGAGGAAAGTGGAATTTCAGCCTCAGAGTTTGCCGTCTTGGTGAACTTATCCGAAAGCGGGCCCGAGGGCATGCGTCTGCGAGATTTATGCCGTGGATTAGATTGGGACCGCAGCCGTACGTCGCATCAAATTACCCGAATGGAACGCCGCGGTCTGGTGGACAAGACTCGATGTGAGGGGGATGCTCGAGGAGTTTTGGTGACCATCACGGGGGATGGGATACGGCGCCTTGAGCAAGCTGCCCCTGAGCATGTGGAATCAGTTCGTCGATTGCTATTTGATAATTTATCCAAAGAACAAAGCACAGTTATTCATCAAGTTTTAGTGGATGTCCTCGCAGTGAAGAATGTTCCAGGGGCAGAGGAATCTGAGATAGAAGATTAAGGTAGCTCAAGGAAAAAACGGGGAGGGGAACCCGCCCGATAAATCAGGGTGAAACCCTGATGCTTGGGCTGCTTAACTTGGCGATAATGACAATATATCGATGCTAGATATACGCAAGTAAGGTGATGTTCCATGAGTTCTCAAGTGCAGAGGAAATTGCGACGTTCCTCCGTTCATCGGATCCTCGGCGGGGTCTGCGGCGGGTTGGGGCAAAGATTTGGTATCCCAATTGGATTGGTACGGCTCCTTTTTGTGTTGAGCATAATTTTGCCTGGTCCGCAATTCTTATACTATGTGATCGCCTGGGTCATTATTCCCCTGGATACGGCTGAATAGTTGATATCGTCACATAATTGATTGCCAAGGAACGCGGAGCCCAATTAACAACCTAATACGTGTGGGTGAAACTGCACAGGCTTATCAGATCTCAGACACGCCAAGGGCCTAGCCGGGATGTTCCGACTAGGCCTTTCAATGGTGTCCCCGACACGATTCGAACGTGCGACCTTTGGTACCGGAAACCAATGCTCTATCCACTGAGCTACGGAGACAAACCTTGTTGCCGTCAGGTCTTGACGACAACACGACTATGTTAGCACTCGAGCCGCCATGAATAAAAACGGGTTGTTTTCCCAGTTAGATGGCCTAATTAACGATGACTACTATCAAATCACGGGGGCCGTGAACTCCCTCTACCCGCTCCAACTCAATATCTGACGTTGCAGAGGGTCCAGAGATCATCGTCGTTGGTAGGCGTCGGTCTAATTTCTCAATCATCTGAGGAACCAGATGGACCACGCTATCCATGCGCACGAGGCAAATATGTCGATCAGGGACCAGGGTGAGTGCGCGTCGACCATTCGTGGGATTTGACTGCAAGCAAATAGTCCCGGTTTCCGCGCAGCTCACATGGGAATCTGTGACTACAGCATCAACCTTGTCTAAGTCACGGGGATCGCTGGATCGATCATCTGCCTCAGCGGTTCCACTAAAACCAGAGAACAATGACGGATCGAGCCCCTCGGCATAGCGGACAGTAGTGGAGTTCGTTTCTTCGAGGAGCGAGACCAACGTTTCCGCGAGTTCTGACTGATCGCAGGTTCGTACCGTGGCTTTGTAGTCCACGAGCCGATCAATGAGCAGCTCTTTGAGATCTTCGTGAGAGATATCGGAACTTCGCTGATAATTCCGAGTTACCTCATAACCGGAAGTATCAATTTTGGCCAGTTCCTGCGCAGTGCGAATTCGCGCCAAAATTTCCTTCTTCGCGGCGCTGGTATCAATAGCCATTAGGATTCTTCCTCCTCATCGCTAGGATGCAGTGGTCCGGCGGGCTCGGCAGCCGGCTGCTGAGGAACTCCTTGTTTTCGAGCTTCAGCAAGTAATCTATGCGCTTCGTCGCTTTCCCACCATTGCCGGAACGTTTGTTTAGGTGGCGTGACAACATCGCGGACATTAGTCCACCCAGCCAAGAAAGACGGCATATGTCGGATAGTGTGGTCGCGCCCGCCAAGAATTCGTCCCATAAACATCACGCGCATGAGTTTGTTCCACATGGCGGGCTTCCCCATAGCTAAGGCGGCTAAATTCATCAGAGATTTTTCGCCTTTGAGAGCGTGCTGGGTTACCTTCTGGTGTCTCATTTCCAGCAGAATGTCGGTGATCGGAATCTTCACGGGGCACACTTCATCACAGCGGCCGCACAGCGAGGAGGCGAAAGGTAGCGATGCGCTAGGATCCTTGGCTGAATCAATTCCGGTTAGCTGCGGGGTCAAAATGGCTCCAATGGGGCCGGGATAGGTGGATCCATACGCGTGCCCACCAGCTCGTTCATAGACTGGACAGACGTTCAAACAAGCAGAACAGCGGATGCACTTTAATGCTTCGCGGCCAATTTCATCTGCTAGAACAGCCGTTCTACCGTTGTCGAGGAGCACCACATGGAAGTTCTGGGGGCCGTCGCCCTCGGTAATACCGCTCCATAAGGAGGTGTACGGGTTCATCCTCTCGCCGGTGGAAGAGCGCGGCAGGAGCTGAAGAAATACCTCAAGGTCAGAGAACTTCGGCAGGAGCTTCTCAATGCCCATCACCGAAATCAATGTTTCCGGCAAGGTAAGGCACATCCGGCCGTTACCTTCGGACTCCACGATGGAAATAGTGCCAGTTTCTGCGACGCCGAAATTAGCTCCGGAGACCGCCACCTTGGCATCCATAAATTGTCGACGCAAAAACAGTCTGGAGGCTTCCGCTAATTCTGCCGGTTCGCTGGACAGTGTTTCATCGGTGTCCGGCATTTCGTTAATAAAAATATCTCTGATTTCAGCCCGGTTTCGGTGGATAGCCGGAACCAAGATATGAGAGGGGCGGTCATGGCCTAGTTGAACAATCAGCTCAGCCAGGTCGGTTTCTCGAGCGGAAATCCCGGCTTTCGCTAGCTCATCATTGAGAGCGATCTCCATGGTGGCCATGGATTTGATCTTGACGATATTCTTTTCGCCGGTTTCTTGAATCAGCTTAGTAACAATTTCGCAGGCTTCTCGAGAGTCCCGAGCCCAATGAACATGCCCACCATTTTTGGTGACTACTTCTTCAAATTGCTCTAAAAGCTCCGGCATCAGTGCTGCCACTTGCCGCTTAATGCCGCTTCCAGCTTCTCGAAGGTCTTGCCAGTCTTCACGCTCAGAAACCACGCGAGCGCGCTTGGCTCGAATAGAGGTAGTGGCCTTTTGAAGGTTTCTCCGCTGGGTGGCCTTGTTGAGTTCGGTGTGTGCTGCCTTGGTAAAGCCAACCTCGCCGCGAAGGTGAGCGGGTTCGTGCGGAGCCCGAGGTGGCATGGTCGGGTGGTTAAGATGGATGGTCACAGCATTGCCTCCCGGGTGTATGCGGCCTTCTCTGGGGTCCAAGGGTGCTCGACGGTGGATGCGAGAATTTCGGCAATGTGAATGGCCCGAATACCGGAGTGCTGGCGAGACATAGCGCCACCGATATTCATGAGGCAGGAAGAATCTCCAGCAGTGACATACTCTGCGCCGGTTTCTTTAATATGACGGATCTTATCCGCCACCATCGCTGCTGAGGTGTCTGCATTCTTCAAGGAGAACGTACCGCCGAAACCGCAGCATTCTTCGGAATTCGGCAAATCCACGAGCTCCAAGCCCTTAACTGCGCGGAGTAGATCATAGGGACGTTGCCCTACTTCGATGAATCGTAGGGAGTGGCAGGAAGAGTGATAGGTGACCCGGTGCGGGAAAAACGCTCCGACATCATGGGTTCCCATGATGTCGACGATGAACTCCGACAGGTCATAAGTCTTATGGACTGCTTTTTCGGCGCCGTCAACGAGGGCAGAATCCCCATATCGCTGAGCGATGCGGACATGTTGCTCGCGAACCGCGCCCACACAGGAACCGGAAGGAGCGACAACATAGTCGATAGAAGAATCTGCGAACGCGTCGGCATAGCTACGGATGATCGGCACCGCTTCTTTTTGGTAGCCGGTATTAATGTGCATCTGGCCGCAGCAGGTTTGTCCCATGGGGTAGACCACCTCGCATCCGAGGCGGGATAGCACTATCGCCGCGGCTTTGTGGGCATCGGGGAAAAGAGCGTCGCCTATGCAGGTGGAAAAGAGTGCTACTCGCACGTTCTGCTCCTGTCTTTTGGCTGGTAAGAGTTGATGGAGTACCCGCATCTCCAGTCGAAAAGTGAAATTAAACACAGATGCTAAAGCTGCGGGGTACGGTCTAGGGACATGATACGTCTTTTCTTGGGCAAGATATTGGGCTAAGTATGTCCTCACCTGCGAACTTTCAGCAACATTAGTGTTGCGAAAATTCCTAAAATTGCCGTTGGTTAGCTATTCGATCAAGGCTGATCCTCCTTCTTGATCGTGAAAGACATACCCCTGGAAGGGGGTAGTGTCAGGTCTCCAGGCTGCACTTATTTCCGTTGGCTTAGCAGTGAATCGACGGGAAGGTTCTGAGCGGGAAAGGTTAAGAGAGATATCTGTCTTTATTCCGTGTGATCTGAAAGGAGCGCGCTAGTGCTCTCGGATACCTTTACCGCCACCACAAACGCTGTGGGTGGCAGTGTTGCCTTATCGGCATTAGTAGGGATTGTGCCGCTGGCGGCTTTCTTCTTCCTACTCATGGGGGTGAAACTTAAAGCCCACTGGTCGGCAATCGGCGCTGCCGTGGTGGCGTTGATTCTGGCTGTCCTTGCTTATGCCATGCCCTTGAAGCTGGCTGCTTTATCACTATCTCAGGGAATCGCCTTCGGGTTATTCCCTATTGTTTTCATCATCTGGATGGCCGTATGGATCTATGATCTCACCGTAAAATCTGGCCGCTTTGAGGATCTCCGGACAATCTTTTCCCGCATCGGCCGTGGAGACATGCGAGTGCAGGCCATGCTCATCGCTTTTTGCTTCGGCGGTTTGCTTGAAGCTCTCGCCGGTTTCGGTGCGCCGGTCGCTATCATCGCGGCCATGCTCCTTGCCATCGGCATGAAGCCAATGAAAGCTGTGCTCACCACCTTGGTTGCTAACACAGCTCCAGTTGCCTTTGGGGCTATGGCTATCCCGGTCACCACGGCCGCAAACTTATCAGAGCTGCATCCAGAAACTTTAGCCTCTATGACTGGTCGGCAGGTTTCTCTTATCGCCATCGTGGTGCCTTTCGTGCTCTGCCTAATCATGGATGGGGTACGTGGGCTCAAACAAATTTGGCCAATGGCGTTGGTGGTAGGAATCTGCTTTGGCGGAGGCCAGTTCTTAGCATCGAATTTCTTCTCTTACGTCCTCACCGACGTCGTGGCTTGCTTGCTGTCTTTAGTGGTGGGTGTGGTTTTCCTACGAGTATGGGCGCCACATACGCCAGAAGATCAAGCCAGCCAGGTGGACACCTCTGGAGTACAGCTTTCACCCGAGAGAATAGTGTTGGCGTTATTCCCCTATGTATTAATCGTGGTTGTTTTCGCTTTCACAAGTTTGTGGCGAATCGGAGTTAATATCCCTGCTTCTCTTAAAGCTACCGATATTAAGGTGCCGTGGCCCGGCCTTCACGGACATCTCCTTAATGCAGCCGGAAAACCAGTAGGCAACACTATTTTTACCTTTAGTTGGTTATCAAATCCCGGCACAATTCTGTTTATCTGTGGGGTCATTACCCTCCTGGTCTATACCGCAAAGCATGATTCCGGGAAATTCCCCATGAGTATTCCTCATGGTTTTGCGGAATTATTCTCCGGACTGGTGCGGATGCGTTGGTCATACGTCACCATCGCCTCGGTCATGGGGTTGGCCTATGTCATGAACTTCTCCGGACAAACTGCGTCCATTGGCGCTCTTCTAGCTGCTACCGGCGGTTTCTTCCCCTTCATTTCCCCAGCTCTTGGTTGGCTCGGTACCGCGGTAACCGGATCGGCTACCTCCGCCAACGCACTTTTTGCTCAAATGCAGGCTTCAGCAGCTAATCAAATTGGTGCCTCGCAATACCTGATGGTGGGAGCCAACACCTCCGGCGCGGTTCTCGGAAAAATGCTCTCACCTCAAACCGCTGCGATTGCTGCGGCAGCTACCCAAATGGATAATGGCGAGGGCAAGATTTTAGGCCAGTCGTGGAAGTACAGCCTGGGACTTTTAGTCTTCCTTGGCATCGTGGTCTATTTGCAGTCAACCGGCGTTTTGGGCTGGATGGTCGTCGGCTAAGATAGCCCCTTATGACACCTGCCAATCTCGCTGATTTAATTAAGGGCATAGCCACCACGGTTTTGACTGATCGTGGTTTAGATGTTTCCGTGTTACCGGGCAAAATTACTGTTGAACGGCCCCGTAACCCAGAGCACGGGGACTATGCCACCAATGTGGCTTTGCAGTGTGCAAAAAAGGTAGGGCAAAACCCACGAGATTTAGCGCAGTGGATTGCTGATGCGCTAGCGGAGCATGAGGCGATCACCGAGGCCTCGGTTGCTGGGCCAGGTTTCTTGAATATCCGTTTGGCTGCAGCCGCCCAAGGGGTTGTAGCACGGAACATTTTGGCAGCTGGTGATAGGTATGGGCATTGTGATATTTATCAGGGTCAATCCTGGAACCTAGAATTTGTTTCCGCTAACCCCACTGGTCCTATTCACTTAGGTGGCACCCGGTGGGCGGCATTTGGAGATTCTTTAGGGCGCATCCTCACGGCTGCGGGTGCTCAGGTGACGCGGGAGTACTATTTCAATGACCATGGCACCCAAATTGATCGCTTCGTGGCCTCAGTTTTGGCGCGGGCTCGTTCCGAAGAGGTTCCAGAGGATGGCTATGGCGGAGACTATATCCAAGATATTGCAACAAAGGTTCTAGAATTACAGCCTGATCTCTTGGATTCCGAAAAGTATTCTGAAGACCAGATTAAAGAAAATGTTCGACGCATTGGCGTTGATTTGATGTTCTCCCATATCAAAGAAAGCCTCCATGAATTTGGAACTGATTTTGATGTGTTCTTCCATGAGAATTCCCTTTTTGAATCAGGTGCAGTTGATAAAGCCATTGCCACACTGAAAGAAAATGGGAATCTTTATAACCATGATGGTGCCTGGTGGCTGCGTTCTTCTAACTTTGGTGATGATAAAGATCGGGTGGTTATTAAAAGGGACGGCAATGCGGCCTATATTGCCGGCGATATTGCCTACTTGGTGGATAAGTTTGAGCGTGGTTTTGATCTCGCTATTTACATGCTCGGGGCTGATCACCACGGCTATATCGCAAGGCTGAAAGCGGCTGCTCAGGCTCTCGGCTATGATGCTGGCCGGGTAGAAGTGCTTATTGGGCAAATGGTTAATCTGGTTCGGGATGGGCAGGTGGTTCGGATGTCCAAGCGGGCGGGAACCGTCATCACTCTCGATGATTTAGTTGAGGCAATCGGCGTGGATGCTGCCCGCTATGCACTAGTTCGTTCCTCCGCCGACTCTTCTCTCGACATTGATCTAGGGTTGTGGGCTTCGCAGTCTAACGATAACCCCGTTTATTACGTCCAATATGGACATGCTCGGCTGTGTTCATTGGCTCGCAAAGCAGAAAGCGTTGGGATTTCTGCGGAGAATCCGGATTTCGGACTGTTGACCCATGAAAAAGAAGGCGACTTGATAAGGACCCTGGGTGAGTTTCCTTCGGTAGTGCAGACGGCAGCGACGTTGAGGGAGCCCCATCGGATTGCTCGATATGCGGAAGAACTCGCCGGAGTTTTCCACCGTTTTTATGACAGCTGTCAAATTTTGCCGAAGAGCGGAGAAGAGGAACAGCCAGTACACCACGCCCGTTTGGCTTTAGCTGCTGCTACTCGTCAAACCCTGTCTAACGCTTTAGGGTTATTGGGCGTTAACGCCCCGGAAAGGATGTAGATGTCCGCTCACTCCTCCGCAGCCGATGAATTTAACGCTCTTCCTCCGCATGTTTGGCCGCGTCATGCTCGACGTGAAGAAGATGGAGTTGTCACCATCGCGGGTGTTCCACTTCCGGATATTGCTGCTGAATTCGGTACACCAGTCTTAGTAGTAGACGAGGATGATTTTCGTTCGCGATGCCGAGATATGGTGCAGGCTTTCGGCGGCGATCAGAATGTTCATTATGCTGCTAAAGCCTTTATGACAACTCATCTAGTCACCTGGGTTGAAGAAGAAGGGTTGAATTTAGATGTAGCCTCCCACGGTGAGCTCGACGTAGCTCTCCGCGCTGACTTCCCGCCCGCGCGCATTACGGCACACGGAAACAATAAAAGCGATGATTTTCTTCGACGCTGCGTCAGCAGCGGTGTCGGTCATGTGGTGTTGGACTCCAACCAGGAGTTAGAGCGGCTGAACCGCATAGCCGGCGAGCTATCAGCAGTTCAAGATGTTCTCGTCAGAGTGAAACCGGGAATTGAAGCCCACACTCACGAGTTCATTGCTACGAGTCACGAAGATCAAAAATTCGGGTTTTCGCTTGCCTCCGGTTCGGCTTATGAAGCAGCGGTTCGCTGCGTCGAATCCGAAAATCTTAAACTGGTAGGCCTTCATTGCCATGTGGGTTCTCAGGTTTTCGACGCTGAGGGTTTTTCCTTGGCAGCCGAACGAGTCCTCACCTTGTATGAGCGGCTTATCCAAGAACTGGACCTCGATACCGAAGAATTCAATCTCCTGGATTTGGGCGGCGGATACGGTATCGCCTACACCAACGATGACCGGCCCTTAGATGTGCCCAAGGTAGCTCATGCTCTGCGCGCTAAGGTACAAGAACACGCCCAAGAATTAGGAATCGACCCGCCCATGATGGCTATTGAACCCGGTCGTGCTATCGCTGGCCCGTCCACAGTCACCATGTACACGGTGGGAACCGTAAAAGACGTGCATTATGAGGACCGAAAGACTCGTCGCTATATCTCAATAGACGGTGGTATTTCGGATAATATTCGCCCGGCTCTCTATGGGGCAGAATATGATGCCCGGCTCGTTAATCGATTTACTGACTCAGATGTCACCTTGTCTCGTTTAGTGGGTAGCCATTGTGAAGCAGGGGATATCTTGGTGCACAACGCGTACTATCCCAGTGATATTGAGCCTGGAGATCTTATTACTCTGGCAGCGACTGGTGCCTATTGCTGGTCTATGTCATCGCGCTATAATATGATGGGCCGTCCGGCCATCGTGGCGGTGCGCGGTGGGCAAGCCAGGTTGTTGGTGCGTCGGGAAACCGTCGATGACTTTTTAGCTCTCGAGGTTTAAGCGAAGCTATGTCGCTGTTTTTCCGCTTGACTTAGGGGGCCTCCACATCGCGATGCTGGACCACTTGGTCTAAAGTTGAGGCACACAAGTGTTGCACAAGATCCCTTCATACGTCAGGAGAACGATGTCCACGCAGAACTCGAATATCCCTTCCAGTGCTGGTAATTCTGGTAAAGCACCGGGGGAAGCTGTTGGTATCGCTATTCTCGGTCACGGGACTGTGGGTCGAGAAGTCCTCCGGCTCATGGAAGAACATCGCGATGCTTTAGAGCACCGCATTGGTGGACCTATTGAAGTTCGCGGAGTCGCGGTTTCGGATAAAGAAAAGCATCGAGGCTCGGTTCCAGAAGAGCTATTAACTGATGACGCTATGACCTTAATTCAGCGAGATGATATTGACCTCGTTGTTGAAGTCATTGGCGGGATAGATTACCCGCGGCGCCTGTTACTCACCGCTCTTCAAGCTGGCAAATCAGTCGTAACTGCAAATAAAGCCCTGGTAGCTGCCCATGCTGATGAACTTGCGGAAGCTGCTGACCGGGCCAATGTGGATCTCTATTTTGAGGCTGCGGTTGCTGCTGCTATCCCCGTGGTAGGTATGTTGCGACGCTCCTTAGCTGGGGATCAAATTGAATTAGTGTCTGGAATCGTCAACGGAACTACCAATTTCATTTTGGATGCCATGGACTCCACCGGAGCATCCTATGATGACATGCTTAAAGAAGCGATGGCTTTAGGCTATGCCGAAGCTGACCCCACGGCTGACGTCGAAGGGCATGATGCTGCGTCCAAGGCGGCGATTCTGGCCTCCTTGGCTTTCCATACTCGCGTCAACTATGACGATGTGTACTGTGAAGGCATTTCACACATCACCGCAGAAGATATCGCCGCTGCCAAAGCAGCTGGTCAAACCATCAAACTCTTAGCGATTTGTCAGCGTATTAGTGATGAGTCAGGGCAAGAGTATGTTTCTGCGCGAGTTCATCCCACCCTGATTAGCCGAGACCATCCTCTAGCGAGCGTAGATAAGTCTTATAATGCTGTGTTCGTTGAAGCGGAGGCAGCCGGGCGGTTGATGTTCTATGGTAACGGCGCCGGGGGAGACCCCACTGCGTCGGCAGTGCTCGGTGACATTGTGGGTGCCGCGCGCAATAAGGTTCATGGTGGGCGTGCCCCGGGAGAAAATACTTATGCTAATTTGCCGGTGGCTGATTTTGGTCAGGTGCCTACGCGCTACCACATTGACATGGAAGTGGTAGACAAAGTAGGTGTTTTGGCTGAACTGGCCACTTTCTTTGCGGAGCGGGGAATATCTTTGCGTACCGTGCGTCAAGAAGAACGCGGAGGTCATGCTCGGCTTATTGTGGTGACTCATACTGCCTTGGAAGCAGATTTAGCGCAATGCGTGGAACGGCTCAAGGAGTCCACATCGGTTAAGGCTGTGAAGAGCGTACTTCGGCTTTATAGCGAATAAATCCTCTGAGACCTTAAGGGAAATGGAGAGACGTGAGTACTGAGTTAGAGATAGGGCGACGTGTACGGGTCAAGGTGCCAGCTTCCTCGGCAAATTTGGGCCCCGGCTTTGACACCCTTGGTATAGCCCTGTCTCTCTACGACACCGTAGAAGTCGAGGTTATTGACCAGGGATTAGTGGTAGAGATTTATGGCGAAGGGGAAGATGTTTTACCCCGCGATGCTACTCATCTTGTCGTTAAAGCTATCTACTCCGGTTTGAAAGCTGCTGACGTCACTGCCCCTGGATTAAAAGTGACCTGTACGAATGCCATCCCGCAGTCTCGGGGATTGGGATCCTCAGCCTCTGCTGCTGTAGCCGGGATAGCTGCAGCCCAAGGACTAGCTGGTTTTCCCTTGACCCAACAGCAAGTGGTGCAACTATCCTCCGCCTTTGAGGGGCACCCCGATAATGCGGGTGCTTCTGCCTTGGGAAGCGGCGTAGTGTCGTGGACGGAAATCCCCGTCGATGGCCAATCTCAACCGGAATATCGAGCAGTCAGTATTCCCGTTCATCCAGATATTCACGCCACCGCTTTAGTTCCGGATTTTCATGCTTCAACCCAAGCGGTGCGTCGCGTATTGCCCAGTCATGTGACCCACATTGATGCGCGTTTTAACGTTTCTCGAACAGCCGTCATGACGGTAGCAATTCAACACCATCCAGAGTTGTTATGGGAGGGGACCAGGGATCGATTGCACCAACCCTATCGATCTGATGTGCTTCCGGTGACTGCCGAATGGGTCAATCGCCTGCGTAATCGCGGATACGCCGCCTATCTTTCCGGCGCTGGACCCACAATTATGGTGCTTTCAACCGAGCCGGTAGATCCAGAAATTCTTGAGGACGCCCAGGCTGCCGGGTTAAAAGTGTTAGAGCTTGATATAGCTGGTCCAGTCGGTATTGAAGTGCTCAATACCTAATATGTCATTAGCTCTCCGCAGCCGGTCGGGGTGTGGAGGCTACTGGTGTTATTTCCCATCAACTGTCAGATTGTTCTTTCCCACGATTCTTCAATGTGAGTTGCTGGGAATGATCATTAATACCCCGGGACAACCTTCTTAGAGATCCTCTCTTCCCGGCAGCGACCTCAACTCTTTAGAAAAGATACTTTATCTATCGGGGTTTTCCTTAGATCACCGCCGTCATATCAGCACGAATGTGATTGTGCTCCACCCCGGTACGACGTGGTACCAAGTTCCCTCTGAGAATGTATAGGACTTCAGATGTGTCAGTTTGATACCTTGGCATTAGAAAATGCGCTCGGCAAGAAGTTCGGGATCCAAGGGTGGTGGCCTGCTGAAACCACGTTTGAAATGATGCTGGGGGCAGTATTAGTGCAAAACACTCGCTGGGAGAACGTTGAGCAGTCTATTGCTCGCTTGCGCCGCTCCGGCCTGCTGAAGGGGCCAGAGATACTGAGTGAGGTTGATCCCGATATTCTTTTCCACCTCATTAGACCAAGCGGGTTTATGCGCAATAAAACAGCGGCTTGTCTGGGATTAACAACATGGTTATTAGAAAATAATCTGGATCCTGAGCACTTAGCTTCTGTTCCTATGGGCGATGAAGAGCTACACACACAACTATTAGGAATTCGAGGAATAGGCCCAGAAACCGCCGATGTCCTGATGCTATTTGGGTTTTCTCGGCCAGTTTTTGTGTGGAGCACCTATGCCCGACGCTTACTTTCCAAAATCATGAATCCGGATATTGAGAAACTTAGCTATGAACAATGTCGGCGTCGATTTCCCGTGACCCTTCCCCCAGATATCTCACGGGCACAGGAGCTTCATGCCTTAATAGTGGCGGCCGGAAAATGGGCCTATCGTCATGGTTGGGAAGAAATTATGACTGTCTATGATGACGCGGAAAAATCCGCACGCTGCTAGCTTTTGTCCGTGCAATTACTTCCGTGCCTTCCCTGATGTGGAGCTTTATGAGCGCTTGTTGGGTGATAGTGGCTTGAATTCCTAAGGGATCTAAGAAAAGAGTGACCAAGGTGGAGCCAGGGTGGGAATAGGTACTACTGACACGGCAGATCCAGTGATTACGAGGAGAATATCGTTTATCACCATGAGCTCTAAGGTCAGTAGAAATCATGACGGATTCCGGAGAGAAGATAGCAACCGCCTTGTGTCCTAAACCAAGATCCTCACCACTGTCGTTGATTCCAAACAGATCCAGGTTTTCGGTGACTATATGGCATAGATCCTGCTCAACTGAAGTTATTTCTCCTTCTATCCGGTTGAGTCCAGCAATACGTGCAGAGAAATCATCGGGTGGGTAGGTGAGAAGCTCGTTAGTGCTTCCTTGAGCAACACATTCTCCCTTGTCCAGTATGACCAGGTGTTGGGACAAGCTGGCAATATCAACGGGATTATGGCTGATGAGAATGGTTGTTCTATCTTCGGCGACTGCCCGGAGAAGGTGGCGCCATCGACTGGCTGAACGGTTGTCAACTGCGGCTAGTGGCTCATCTAAAATCAGCGCTTGAGGTCGGGTACTAAGTGCCCTCAACAGCGCCACTTGGGCAGCTTGCCCCCCAGACAACTCAGTGGTCAGCGTGGATGCTAAGTCCGATAAACCAGCCGCTGATAACAATTCTAAAGAGTATTTCTTATCTCTATTAACCATGGACAGCGTCGTGAGAACTGTTCTATGCGGGGGGAGACCGGGATTCTGACTCAACAGGATAATTCCGCGACGGTGTGAGGGCATCCGATCAATCCAGGTAAGTCGAGAATCTTGTCTTCGCACCCCTATTAGACGTTGACTATCCCGAATTCGGCCTGCAATGGTAGCTGCCAGAGTTGATTTCCCGGAACCGTTTTCTCCAATTACCGCTGATACCGCCTGACCGGGGAAAATAATGTCCCCGCAGTGGATTTCTGGTCCGGATTGACTGGGTTTGGAGAGGGTTCGCAGGCGATGAGCGTCAAGTTTGCCTAGGCGGTGGGGCCGTGGTTGAGATGGGCGTCGGATAACAAAAGGCAAAGATGCGATACACAGCACGATGACGGCGAGGGTGATGAGCAGGAATGCAAGAGCATAGGCCCGCTCTTGATTTGTTTCCCGCTCCAGATAGATGCCTAAGGGCAAGGTCCGCGTTACTCCGGGAAGTGAGCCAGCGAAGGTGAGAGTGGTTCCGAATTCTCCGAGTGAGCGGGCGAATGCTAAACCGGCGCCGGTGGCCACCGAACCAGAGATCGCAGGAAGGACAATGCGGCTGGTTATGCGGAAAGGAGACATGCCGAGTGTTGCCGCAGAGTACACAATCTCTTTGTCGAGTTGGCGTAGGGCGGCGTCGACGGTGACGATGACGAATGGCAAGGTAATGAAAACATGGGCCATGACGACGCCGGAAAAAGTAAAAGCGAAGTTGAGATGGAGGAATTGTAAGAGGGGAGAAAGAAGTCCGTGATATCCGGCGAAAGCACTCAGCGCAAGACCTGCGACGACGGGAGGCATAGCTAGGGGGAGGAGGACGAAAACTCGAACCATGTTGGCTCCTCGATGAAATCCCTGAAGCGCTACTGCCATAGGAACCCCCAGTATCACGGCAATGGCGGTTGATTGTGCTGCTGCAGCGAGACTGAGAAGGAGCATCTGTTGAGTCACTGGCTCAGCAACGATGCGGGTCAATTCGGCCCAAGGAACCCGTCCCAGCAGGGATACGATGGGCATGGTGATGAAGAGAAAAGACATCCCGGCAATAAATTGCGCTAGCTTCGGCGTGCGGGGAGGAAGATAGGAAAGAGAAGCCATATTTCGCAGAAACTATTCTTTAACCGGCGTGAAACCGTACTTTTCCCACAAAGAATCAGAATCATCGGAACTTAATAGATTCACCAGGTTTAAGGCTTCCTCTGGATGCTCGCTGTTATTTGTTGGGGCGACGAGAATTTCATTCGCATATTTTTCTGCCCCCGGTAATTCCACATAATCAAGACGGTCTTGGGCGGAGAGATAATCAGTCTTGTAGACAAAGGCAACGTCTGCATCTCCGGAGAGAACTTTACCCAGTGCGTCGGAAACGGAATGCTCTAGGGATACCGGGGCAATATCCAGATGGTTATGGGTGATTACTTGCTGGGCTACTGCGCCGCACGGTACTTGGGGATCACACAGCACTACCCGCATGTGCTGTAGCTGGGTCAGATCTTTGATCTTTTCTCCTGATCCTCGCGGCGTGACCGCAACCAAAACATTGGTGGCAGCCGGAACTAGGTCATGGACTACTTCACGGGCAATGGCATCATCCATGGTGCGGCGATCAGCTGTGATTAACACATCGCCAGGCGAACCATCAACCAGTTGTTGGACCAGAGTGGAGGAACCAGCATTAACAAAATTTAAGGTCAGCGGATGAGGGAGATGATTGACCTTATCATTGAGATCGTCATTCAAGACTCGGGTTGACGCAGCACCGAGCACCGTTAACGTCGTGGAATCTGGAGAACTAGCCTCGTTGTCTGACGGGGCACAGGCGCTTAAGGCAAGGCTTGATCCCAGCGCTAGAGCCGCCAATGCTGGTCTGCTGAATTTATTCATTTTTCCTACCTTCAGATAGTTAATTCCTCGCCATTGCTCTGAGTTTAGCCTAACCATAGACGCTGGTAGTGCTGACGGTACACCCAGAAATAGGTCTTGAGATGACTCGGGAGAAATAAAAGTATCCCTATACTGCTATCAACTTCCGCTTTGCTGTGCTTAAGTTATGTGTATGAGATCACAAAGGAATTTTACATTGAAACGCCCTGTGGCGGCTTTGATCTTGACTCTGGGAATGGGGTTGACCGCTTGTCAATCAGCTCCACCTCAGAATGAGGAGGGTACCCAAGCGTCAGAAAAGAACGCAGTTGCGATGGCCTCATGCGACAGTATCAATCCGGATAGTGCTCAATCAGGTGACGGACAGAAGAGTGAGGACCGGGACATAGGCGTCGCACCAGAGATTTCCACGGGATACCGCGAAGGAATGAAGGCTGCCCAAGCGAAAAGTTATGCGGTGGCTACCGCTAATCCTTTGGCCTCACGCGCAGCGTGCCAGGTTTTAGCGCAAGGAGGCTCAGCTGCGGATGCTGTTATTGCTGCTCAATTTGTTTTGGGGTTAAGCGAGCCACAATCCTCAGGGATCGGCGGGGGCGGGTATTTGCTTTATTATGATCATCAGTCTGGTGAGACCACGGCCATTGATGGTCGGGAAAAAGCCCCGAGTGCGGCGAAAAACGACTATCTTGTTGGCGCGCAGCCGGATGCACGTCGCTCCGGTCGTTCTATTGGGGTGCCGGGGATAGTGGCGGCCTTAGGAATAGCTCAGGATAAATTTGCTAGGCATAGTTGGGCTGAAAATCTAGAACCTGCTCGGGCGCTGGCCGCTGAGGGCTTTGTTGTCAGTCCGAGGTTGGCAGCCTCATTAAAGGATGCTGAGGCTGATTTAGCTGTAGATCCCGACGCCCACGCGTACTTCTCTCAAGCAAAAGAGGGGGAGAAGTTAGCAAACCCGGCCTATGCCGAAACAATTAAGAGCTTGCAAGAAAATGGTCCTCAGTCCTTTTATCAACCTGATGGTCCCATTGCCCAAGCGATAGTAAATAAAGCTCGTTCCGGGCGAGGCGGAGTAACCCCCAGCGAGATGACTACCGACGACATTGCCCATTATCAGCCTGTAGTCACTAAGGCTATGTGCGCCCCTTATCGAGATAAAAAGCTATGTGGGATGCCACCGTCGTCCTCGGGTGGAATTGCGGTTCTCGAGACAATGGGAATTTTGGATAACTTCAACCTTTCCCAACACCAACCAACCGAGGAAGGCATTCCCGACGCTCAAGCCGTACATCTCATTTCCGAAGCTGAGCGCCTCGCCTATGCGGATCGAGATGCCTATGCGGCAGATCCTGCTTGGGTAAACGTTCCCGAGCAATTACTCACTGGGGACCAAGATTATTACCGCCAACGATCTGCCAAGATTGACCCCGATAAAGCGATGGGTAAAGCCGAACCTGGACTTGGGGGCAGTGTTGCTAAACCGCTACCTGAGCACGGCACCAGTCATATTAGTGTCATTGATAAGGAAGGAAACGCGGCGAGCTTGACGACGTCGGTGGAGGCTGCTTTTGGATCCTTCCACATGACAAAGGGGTTTATTTTGAATAATCAGCTGACTGATTTTCAAGCTGACCCCACGCCCGCGCCTAATGTTCCTGATGGGAATAAACGCCCCCGGTCATCAATGAGCCCCATGTTGGTTTTCGATGATCAAGGCAAACTCAATATGGTGTTGGGTTCTCCAGGTGGTTCGTTGATTATCCAATACGTGGTGAAAACACTGGTCAACATGGTGGATTGGAAGCAGGATCCTCAGCAAGCTATCAACGCACCGAACTTCGGAGCGATGAATGGGAAACCCACCACACTTGGCTCAGAACATCCTGCTATCAAGAACAATCCCGACGTCGATGCGTTGATCAAAGCCTTGCAGGATAAAGGGCATGAGGTGAAAGAAGAAGACCAAACCAGTGGATTGTCAGTGTTGGTTGTCCAACCAGACGGCAGCATTCTTGGTGGAGCTGATCCGCGCCGAGAAGGCGTGGTTTTAGGAGACGGCTAATTATTCCATCTGGTGGTCTTCGTCGGGGAACTCGGCAAGGTCAGAGGGGGTGTCATAATCTTTCTCCTGGCCCGTTCCCTGGATAATGATGATCTCATTCCTGGCGGGCCACAATGCCTTCAGCGGTGCATGGGCAGTTTCGAGTTGGTCGAAAATCTCCCATAGCTTATCGGTACGCCATGCCGTACACAGTGGTTCTAGATGTCCTGATGGGGAAGAAATAGCGGCTACCTGGGCGTGAGGTGCGGCTGAGAGGGCAGTCAATAACTTCGGGATTAAGCGAGCTGACTGCGGGGCATCAACAGCCAACACCACGGTGGTGGCCGCTGCGTGGTCAGATAGGGCAACGACCCCGGCATGAAAAGCGGCCAGTGGTCCAGAAAAGGGGGGAGTTTCAGAAACCAAGGTGATGGTGGGATACAGTGGCAAGGGCCGAGAACTAACGACCACAATCTGGTGTACCTCCTTGATTCCGGCTAGATCTTCGAGGAGGCGGTCAAGAAACCGTTTGCCATTGATGGTGATAAGGGCTTTATCCTTACCCCCCATTCTTGTGCCTTGCCCTCCAGCAAGGATAACAACATCAACCCCAGGGTGCGCGATCTGTGCCATGGGTCAGGAGACCTAGTGCTGATCGACTTCACGAAGTTGAGGTAGCTGGCGTGACCAGTCACCACTGCGACCGCCGGTTTTAGCCACTATGCCGCAGCGGCGAATATAGGCGGAACGATCTACTCCTTTAACCATGTCAATGAGGGCTAGAGCAGCAATACTCACCGCGCTGAGAGCCTCCATTTCCACCCCGGTCCTATCCGCGGTGCGGACGGTAGCGCTAATAGCTACGTGGTCATCACCCACCTCAAGGTTGACCTCCGCACCATGCACCCCGATGGTGTGGGCAAGGGGAAGTAAATCAGGGACCTTCTTTGCCGCCTGGATCCCAGCAATGCGGGCTACCGCGAGGACATCTCCTTTCGGAACCGTGCCGGTTCGCAAAGCATCAATAATTTCCGAGGAGCACACAACCTCTCCGACGGCGGTGGCTTCCCGAACGGTCGGTGTTTTTGCCGTAACATCCACCATGCGAGCTTCGCCGCGGGAATCGACATGAGTAAATAGGGATCGTGACATCGAAATCCTTAAACCTCTTTCTAATGTTGACTTACTGCGCCGCTATGACCGTGAGGGATTCCCCATCGGCAACGCGTTCATCGGGTTGTAGCAGAGCAATTCCGTTGACTCCGCTGAGACTTCCTACCCGATGGCTTCCTTTCCCTGAAGTGGTAAAAGGCGTAGCGAGTACTCCAGAGGACGTCCAGGTCAGCACCACGGGTACGGCGAGGGGTTTTGAGGACGCGACGGGGAAGTCTCGGGTAGCGCGGGCGGGAAAATATCTTTGGCCGTTGGTTTCCGGCTGCGTGGCGTGAGGTTTAATCGCTTCGCCGTGGAGCACAGAAAGAGCAGGAAAGAGAAATAAGAGGGCACTTACATACGCTGCGACTGGGTTGCCGGGGAAAGCTAAGACCAAAGACTTGTCCCATATCCCGAGGCCTTGGGGTTTTCCGGGCTGGAGAGCCACCTGGCCGCACCAGGTTTCCTGCGCCTGGGGGACAGCGGGGGAGGTGAGGAGTTCTTTGACGACGTCAAAGGAACCGGCGGAAATTCCCCCGGTAGTGATGATGATGTCTGCCCAGGAACTGAGTTCATCAAGAAGGCGGATCAGAGCGGGGAGGGAATCAGAGATCCGCTGGCGTCGAACTTCCACCTGCGGGAACGCGGTGTGAATCAAGGCTTCTATCATGGGGCCGTTGGAGTCTGGGATAAGGGCAGAAGAGGGTTCTGGGCCCGTTGGTGTTAGTTCATCGCCGGAAGAAATTATTGCTAGACGCGGGGTAGAAAAAACCGAGACGTGGGATACGCCGGCGGAAATCGCTGCTGCTAAGGTACCTGCGTCCAAGATGGCATGGCGAGAGGCTAGGAGGTCCCCGGGGGATATATCTTCTGCTCTGCGTCGAATATGGCGCCGGTGAGGATCAGCGCGATGAATTTTCACCCTCGCCGGAAGGTTGGCATCCCCAATCCTGAGATTCGTGTCTTCCATTGGAATCACCTGTAGAGACTCGATGTCATCTTCAGCTATGGGTGCTCCCGTCATTATTCGCACCGCGGCAGCAGGCGGAACAGGGTGAGCCCCAGAACCTGCCGGGGTGTCAGCGACTAGGGGAAGTTCGACAGGAAAAGGAGCCTTAAGGTCGGCGGTTCGGACCAGCACCCCATCCATCGCTGAATTACTGAATGGGGGAATTGCCCTGGAGGCATGGAGATCCTGGGCAATTCTTAGCCCTAAGGCGTCGGCGACCGGACGTTTCTGGGTGAGGGAGCGGAGAGAAAAAACCTGATGTGCGAGGTGAAGGACGGTGTTGAGGTGATCTTCTAAGCTTCGTGACACGTCTTAGCCTCCAATTGCAGACATAGGGCGTTGGGGTTGCAGAAAATGTGGGTCATCTATTCCGTGGCCAGGCTTTTTGTGCCACATCGCAGTTGCCCAAGCCAGCATAATATCTTCATCGCTGCCGCCGTCGCGGAGAATATCTCGCAAGGATGTCTCTGATCGAGTGAATAAACAATTGCGGACAGCGCCATCAGCGGTCAGCCGAGTTCGGTCACAGTCAGCACAAAAGGACTGAGAAACTGAGGCAATAATCCCGATCTTTCCTGCGAGATCACGATCCCTATGATGCACATCCCACAACGCAGCTGGAGCCGATCCACGTTTTTCCACAGCAGGAGAAAGAACAAAACTCTCACTCAACCGTTGGATAATGTCACGGGCGCTGATCATTGTTGAGCGGTCCCAAGCTTCGTGGGGGCCTAAAGGCATTTGTTCAATAAAACGCAACTGCACTTCGCGCTGAAGACAAAACTCCGCAAGCGGAACAATGTCTTGTTCATTAAGACCAGGCATAATCACTGCATTGATTTTCACCGGAGTTAAGCCGGCCTGGACTGAGGCATCAATCGCATCAATTACATGATGGAGTCGGTCACGACGAGTCAACTGGTGATAGCGCTGGGGATCAATGGTGTCGAGGGAAATATTGACCCGGTCTAGGCCAGCTTTCGCTAACGATGCCGCGTGGTTGGCCAGTCCTACGCCGTTGGTCGTCATAGCGATTCTCGGCGGCACGTTTTCGTCGGTCATTAATTCTTTAGTCGTCCGGATAATCTGAGCAAGAGATTTTCTCAGCAAAGGTTCCCCACCGGTAAAGCGAACCTGGCGAATCCCTAGGCGGGTTATTGCGATCCGAAGAAGACGCTGGATTTCGTCATCATTTAAGGTTGACTCCTTGGCTAGCCAGGTCAACCCTTCTTCAGGCATACAGTAAGTGCATCGGAGATTGCAACGATCGGTCAAACTTACGCGCAGGTCACGCGCCACCCGGCCGAAGCGATCATAGAGTAGACGGTTACCGTGAGGAAGAGCTCTCGGTAAGTCGGTGGCTGCGGCAGTGGCGCTGACAACGGGATCAGACAAGGGAATGCGCATCGGCAACCATCTTAAAGCCTCGGGCCAGTAGGGGCATGACCTCCCAGTGCAGAGTAGCTGTCTCGATCCTGCGCTCCAGGACCCCGCAGGGAGATCACCTCAAACCGGCCAGCGCGCAGATGGGCTCGCAAATCTTTCTTATCGAATTTCGCGACCGAGGTTTTGTCGATGTCCTCGACAAAGGTCCAGTACTCGGGAAGCATCCAGCTTGGGAGGTGCTGCCGCAGCTCGTCTCGGAGCCGCTCTGCGGTTACTGCGTCCTTAGCCACCCCATCATGCAAAACCGTGACCGCCAGAGGACGCTCGCCCCATTTCTCATCCGGGTAGCCGATCACTGCGCATTCCACAACTTCTGGAGATTCCATAATGAAATTCTCCAAGACAGCTGAGTAAATCCACTCCCCACCGGAACGAATGACATCGCGCGCCCGGTCTTGAACAATCAGGTACCCATCAGAGGTCACCGTCCCGACATCTCCGGTCCGAAGCCACCCATCTGGGGTGAATTTCTCTAGTGCATCATCAACTTCTTCCCCACGAAACATGTGGGCCGTACCCTGTGATTCCTCAGCGGGAGAATGATAATAAGAACCCGTGACAAAGTTTCCCCGAACCTGAAGTTCACCATGATTACGGTCGGTGCTGGATACGATTTGCCCATCATTAACAACGCGATATTCCAGCGAGGCAGGGAACCGCCCTTGGCTAATCCGGTAATCTGTGCGCGCTGCTCCGGAGACTCCTCGTGGAGGGCGGGCGACGGTGGACGCCGTGGACGTTTCAGTCATGCCCCAGACTTGGACCACGTCCACGCCATAGTGTTCCTCCCACATTCGGATTAAGGCTGGCGGTGCAGGGGATCCGCCGACAAAGATTTCGGTTAAGCTCATGCGCTTTGGAGGGTGTTCGAGGTAATACACCATGAGTTGGATCCAGATTGTCGGTGCCCCGTGAGCTACCCGCGGATGGGTTAGTTCGATGAGTTTCTTGAGAACCGGGGGGGAAACGTCGGAATCTGGAAAAACTAGAGGAGCTCCGGCCATGAGAGCAGCGAAAGGAACTCCCCAGCTTAAGACGTGATAAATAGGAACGCAGCATAAGAAAGAATACCCATGCGAAATAGCAAGAGAATCTGTGGTGCGTAGATGCATCGATTGAAGGTAGATGGAGCGGTGTGAATAAATTACTCCTTTAGGGGCCCCGGTAGTTCCCGTGGAGTAACAAATAGCTGCAGCTGTTGTTTCCTCTAAAACTGGCCACGAATAGTGAGTAGGTTTTCCATCGAGTAACTGCTCATAGGAATAAACCAGCAGGTGATCGGGGATAAAGCTGGAGGGTTTGTGCTGTGGCCCAGTTCCGATAAAAACAATTGCTCTCACCCCTGGACAATCTTTTAAGACTTCACCTAGTTGCTCGGCAAGCCGAGGGTCAGCGATGATAATTTCATCATTCGCATGGTTAATGATATGGCTAATTTGGTCATTCATTAAATAGCGATTTAGTGGATTAAATACTGCGCCCATACAGGTAACCGCACACAAAGTTTCTAAATGCTCGGCGCAGTTATACATAAAAGTGCCTACCCGTTGGTCGCCATCAATGCCTAAATCATCCTTTAACGCATGAGCCAATGCCGAAGCCCGCGCTGCGATGCTGTGATAGGTACTGGTATGGATTTTTCCTTCGCTATAAGTAGTCACCGTGGTTTCTGAGTGCACCGTGCGGGCGTACTCCAGAATTCGTGAAATCGACAACGGGATTTCCTGCATGGTAGAGCGCATGATCACACTCTACAAAAGGGGAGAAAACTCAAGGTGCGAGACACTCTTGAGGGGTGGTTAGTGACCTCAGTGGGATTAATGCGCTACACTATCGCGCAGATCGACCAGAACACTTCGGGGAAGATGAGTTCCGCCCTCGGCTTGGATGTCACTAAGCAGATGAGGCGAACCCCTCTCGAAGCATCACCGGAACATCGGTCTGCTGATTCACCCACTTCCTCCCATGTGGATAGGGATATGTGAATTACGGGCATCTAAATTTCAAAAGGTCAGCAAATGAATACCCGTGTGCATGGAGTATTTTCGGCTTCCTGTAGACGATGAAAGGACACCTGTGACCGAGATGGACACAGCCGCCAATGGTGGCGACATGCAGAATCTGGCATCCTTGAGGATTCCGGAGCTGCGGAAACTAGCAGCCCAAAAGGGGATTAAAGGAATCTATGGGCTGCGCAAGGGGGAACTGATTGCGGCGATTGAAGGTCGTCTGCCCAATATTGATGTGCCTCGTGCTAATCAGGCTCGACGTCTTCCTCCGGTAGAAATCCAGGAAGATCAAACTAGCACCGATAACACTGACAAAGGTGAAGAAAAGGCTGAGGGCGAAGATAATTCCGCTACCCAGTCTCGGCGTCATGAGTCCCGCTCTGCGGCCCGACGGGCGCGGCGTAATCGCGCCCGACAATTTCAGCGGGAACAAGAAGACCGGGATAAGGATAACCCCACCCCCGATGAGGACGTGGTCGCTGAAACTACGTCGGACTCTCAACCCGAGCGTCCACAACACTCAGAGCGTTCCTCCGATGAAGAAGCCGCCGACAAGTCGGACTCCGGGGCGGAAGATCGAGACCAAAACGAAGAAGAAGACCGAGGACGACGCACTCGTCGCACCCGTCGGGTACGCCGCACCCGTGAGTATCGCGATAACCGAGAAGAGCGCGATAATCGTGAGAACCGTGAAGAACGAGAAGAACGCTCAGATCGGGGAAACCGGGAGGATCGTTCCGAGCGCAATGAGCGTAATGACAATGTCCAGGATGTAGCCGGCATCCTCGACATCGTCGATAACAATGTGGCGTTTGTACGGACCACCGGCTACCATGCGGCACCCACTGATGTTTATGTCAATAACCAGCTCATTCGACGCTGCGGATTGCGTGCCGGGGATGCTATCACCGGAAAGGTACGGATGAACCGGGGTGGTGGCTACCACGGTGGCAAGGGTGGCCGAAACCGGAACCGCTATAACAACCTCATCCACGTAGATACAGTCAACGGCATGAGCGTTGAGGAAGCCCGTCAGCGCCCACGCTTTTCTAAACTCACTCCGCTTTACCCCAACCAGCGGCTACGTTTGGAAACTGATCCGAAGATTTTAACGACCCGCGTCATTGACTTGATTATGCCGATTGGTAAGGGGCAACGCGCGCTGATTGTGTCCCCGCCTAAGGCTGGGAAAACCACGATTTTGCAAAATGTAGCTAATGCCATTGCTACTAATAATCCAGAGTGCTATCTCATGGTGGTTTTGGTTGATGAGCGGCCTGAAGAAGTCACCGACATGGAGCGCTCAGTCAAAGGTGAAGTTATTGCCTCAACCTTTGACCGCCCACCGAGCGAACATACCAATGTGGCGGAACTCGCAATTGAACGGGCAAAACGCCTGGTAGAGCAGGGGCAAGACGTGGTAGTTTTGCTTGACTCTATTACCCGACTGGGCCGAGCCTACAACAACTCCTCGCCAGCCTCTGGGCGGATCCTGTCTGGCGGTGTGGACTCCAATGCACTGTATCCTCCCAAGCGGTTCCTGGGTGCTGCGCGCAATATCGAAAACGGTGGCTCCCTGACCATCATCGCAACTGCGATGGTCGAAACCGGTTCGGCGGGCGATACCGTCATCTTTGAGGAATTCAAAGGAACCGGTAACGCGGAGCTGAAACTCGACCGAAAGATCTCTGAACGGCGAGTCTTCCCGGCAGTCGATGTGAATCCCTCTGGTACCCGCAAAGATGAGCTATTACTAGCGCCCGAGGAAGCTCGGGTCATGCACAAGCTACGTCGGATTCTTTCTGCTTTGGATAATCAGCAAGCCATTGATTTGCTCATCAAGCAACTCAAGAAGACGCGCTCTAATGGTGAGTTCCTGATGCAGATCGCTAAATCTGCACCGATGGCTGCTGCGATTGAGGAGGAGGATTACTCCTAATGCACGATCAGGTCTCTGCTGTTGACGATATCCGGGCCGAATATGAGGGATTAGAGGCTCAATTAGCCGATCCTTCTCTTCATGATGACCCAGCCGCGGCCCGCAAGGTAGCGAAACGCTATTCCGAGTTGCAGCCGGTGATCAATGTGCATAATGAGCTGACTCAGGTCACCGAGGACTTGGCAGATGCCCAGGAGATGGCTCATGAGGACCATGAGTTCCAGGCTGAAGCTGAGCGGTTAGATGCGCGCCGGGTGGAGCTAGAAGAAAAGCTCGCTGATTTGCTTGCACCGCGGGATCCACGCGATAGCGAGGATGTCTATCTAGAAATCAAAGCAGGTGCCGGTGGGGAAGAAGCCGCGCTCTTTGCTGGCGATTTACTTCGGATGTATCAGCGTTATTGCGATAAGCATGGCTTCGCCACGGAAATTCTTGGTTTGTCAGAAACGGACCTCGGTGGAGTCAAGGATATAACCTTGTCTATCCGCTCGAAGAAGCCTTCCCGTGATGGGGCGTGGAGTTTCTTCAAATTCGAAGGCGGGGTGCACCGGGTCCAGCGCGTTCCTGTGACAGAATCCCAAGGCAGGATCCAAACCTCGGCAGCTGGTGTTTTGGTTTACCCAGAACCAGAGGAGCTGGGTGAGGTAGAAATTGACGAAAAAGATATTCGGGTGGATGTCTATCGTTCCTCCGGTAAAGGTGGGCAGGGTGTTAACACCACGGACTCCGCGGTGCGGATTACTCACTTGCCTACTGGGATTGTGGTGACGTGCCAAAAGGAACGCTCACAGATCCAAAATAAAGCCAGAGCTCTTCAGGTGTTGGCGGCGCGTTTGGAGCAAATGGAACAGGAGAAAGCTGAGGCGGAAGCGGCTGAAGGTCGAGCTGCTCAGGTGCGAACCCTGGATCGCTCCGAGCGGATTAGGACATATAACTGGCCGGAAAATCGGATCAGCGATCACCGAATTGGTTTCAAAGCAAATAATCTCGACCAAGTCCTTAATGGGGACATGGATGCACTTTTTGATGCCCTCAAAACCGCCGAACGTGCAGAACGGCTGGAAACTGAGCAGATCTAAGTGAAACTTCGAGATTACCTAGCGGATAGTATCCGACGGCTCACCCAAGCAGGAGTTCCTTCGCCTCGGGTCGATGCCCAGGAGCTATCCGCTTATCTTTTGGATATTCCACGACAGCGGTTGATTCTTCATTCCCAAACAGAACTTAGCCCTGCCCAGATTTCTGGCCTGGATGAGCTTATTCAGCGACGCATCCAGCGTGAACCACTTCAATATATCGTGGGGACCGCTCCGTTTGGGCCACTGGACATACAAGTAGGTCCAGGGGTTTTTATCCCTCGTCCCGAAACTGAAGTTCTGGCTGAGTGGGCCGTGCAGTATCTTCGCCGCTTCGCCCAGAGCTATCAGCCTAAAGTAGTGGATTTATGTACCGGCTCTGGCGCTTTAGCAGCATATATAGCTGATCAGATACCTCACGCCCAGATTGTGGGCGTCGAACTTTCAGAAACAGCGCTGACCTGGGCCAGGCTTAATGTTCCTGCCCATGTCCAGTTAGTCCACGCCGATGCCCTTCGCCAGGACTGGGTAGGAGAAAAATGTCCGACGCTTGCTGGAGCCGTCGATCTTATTGTGTGCAATCCGCCCTATGTGCCGCGAACAGTAGCTTCCACCCTTGAACCGGAAGTTTTTTGTGATCCTAACAGGGCCGTGTTCTCAGGTGATGACGGTATGGAGTTTATTAATAAGCTCCCCGATACCGTGGATTATCTGCTAAAACCCGGGGGAGTGGTGGGGGTTGAGCATGATGATTCTATGGCTAGTCAATGCCGAGCTGTGTTTGCTGAGGATCCGCGGTGGACACAGGTCTCGTCCTTAGCAGACCTTACTGGTCGTTATCGTTTTGTGATGTCTAGTAAGATGTGACTGTTGTTCCACGCGAAATACATCATCTATGAAGGAGGCCATTCCGCGTGAGTGGAATTTGGAAGTGTACGGATGAAGCAGGGTTAGATCGGGCCCTCCGAGCCGTCACGGAATCTGCGCGGCGGGGCAACCTCATTGTCATGCCGACGGACACGGTGTACGGCATTGGGGCTGACGCCTTTAATAACGATGCTGTAGCTGGGATTTTGCGCGCCAAAGGTCGAGGCCCTGATATGCCAGTTCCGGTTCTCGTGGGAAGCTGGGAGACAGCAAAAGGTCTGGTGGCAGACTATTCCGAGGACTTAGATGCCCTGATTCGAGCATTTTGGCCCGGTGCATTGTCTATCGTTACCGCCCAGGCCCCCAGCCTGAATTGGAATCTCGGCGATACCCGCGGAACAGTGATGCTGCGTATGCCTAACCATCCGGTTGCGATAGCGGTGCTGAGAGCCGTAGGGCCGATGGCGGTATCGAGTGCTAATCTCACTGGACACCCGCCACCCACCACAGTGGTTGATGCCCAGCATCAATTGGGCTCTCAGGTTGATATGTACTTAGACGGTGGGGAATCAGAAGTGGGAACCCCATCGAGCATTATCGACCTTTCTCAGGCACAACCCCGACTTCTGCGTGAAGCTGCCTTGAGTGCTGAGGCTATAGCTGAGGTTCTCGGGTGTTCTGCTGACATTCTTCGAGGTGGCGCCTAGATGGGATCTGCTGGTGTGCCCCTGCGTGAATTAGGTTTAGTGCTGTTAAGCGCGGCGATTTTTACCTACATTACGACGGGGATTGTTCGTTCTGCGATGGTACGAAGTGGACGTATCGGAGAAATCCGGCAGCGCGATGTACACACCCAACCCACCCCGCGGATGGGTGGAATTGCTATGTTCACCGGCTTTATTGTCGCGGTATATTTAGCCCACCAGCTTCCCGCATTAACCCGGGGTTTTGCCCCGGTTACTCCCGAAATGAATGCCGTGATATGGGCTGGATTTGTGATCGTCACGGTGGGGGTTTTAGATGATCTATATGAATTAGATGCCATCACTAAATTAATCGGTCAGATCCTTGGTTCAGTTCTGCTGAGTGTTTTGGGTTTGAGCTGGACGATGCTGTATGTGCCGATTAACGAAGGCATGACACTGGTTCTGGATAATTTCCAAGCAACCATAGCAACAACTCTTTTCACCGTAGCGTTGATCAACGCGATCAACTTCGTCGATGGTCTCGATGGCTTAGCAGCAGGTTTAGGGATGATCGCTGGTTTAGCTATCCTCATTTTTTCCCTAACCGTGCTCCATGACCAGGGTGGAGCGGTCTCGGCCTATCCTCCAGCAATCATCGCCGCAGCTCTGGTGGGAATCTGTGCCGGATTTTTGCCGCACAACTTTGAACCCTCTCGGATCTTTATGGGAGATTCCGGCTCCATGCTTATTGGTCTCCTCTTAGCGGCAGCAGCCACTTCAGCGTCGGGAAAAATCACGATGAACCTCTATGGGGCAGCAGATATCGTTGCCTTGTTATCGCCGTTTTTAGTAGTTATGGCGGCAATTTTTGTCCCCATGCTGGACCTAGTCCTAGCAGTAGTCCGACGCCTAGCCCAGGGTAGGTCTCCCTTTGCCGCCGACAAAATGCACTTGCACCATCGGCTCCTTTCGTTGGGTCATTCTCAGCGCAAGGTGGTGTTGTTGCTGTACTTATGGGTTTCTGTGGTGGCCCTGGGTGCAGTCAGTTTCTCTATCATTCCAGCTAAGGTAGCGATTCTCGGAAGCGTGGTTGCGATTGTGTTGGCTGCTTTGACGACGTTTGTCCCCGTACTGGCGAGAAAGAGCACCGGCCGACATGCCCGGTAAAATACCCGACGTGAAGAAAAACCAGCAGATGTCTCAGATAGAAACTCCGACAGCCGATTTTGAGGATCCTCGAACTCCGCTTCGCCAAGCCTTGAAGTTTGGAGTTATGGGGTGGGTAGCAGTGACCGTGGTGTCCTTGGTGCTGTGGGGGTGGTTATATGAACTTCCGGGGATCTGGGGGGTTGTCATCGGCGCAGCGATCGGTGGTGGGTATGTATTACTAACGGTACTTAGTGTTCTGTCAACCGCGAATACCTCCCCGAACACCACGGCAGCAGTCATCCTTGGCGGGTGGCTGATCAAAGTGGTTCTGGTTCTCATCATTCTCATGGTGTTGAGGGGGATGGGATTCTTCCATCAATGGGCGATGTTGGTCACCCTTATCCTCAGTTTGCTGATAGTTCTGGTGGCCGAAACATGGGGAGTTTTAACTTCTCGAGCGCTTTACGTGAGCTGAAGCTGGAAACTGCCCTCTTTTGGGGGTGGTAATCTTGTTGTGGGACAGGTCACTTTTATAAAAATGGGGTACAACAGGTGATGTGGGTGCCTGGCAGGTCAGACAACCTGAAAATAGGTAAAGCTGCAGGTAATGAAGATGGGGCTGCTGAGTAGATAGAATTCCGGCGAAAGCCCTGGGGGTAATTTTCCGGATCTCGCGGAATTTTCACCTATTACTGAGATCTTAAGGTTCTTCTTGGCTACCTTAAATGGGGTGCTTCATGGGAATCCATCCCCTAGCCCTGATAGTGTGAAGTTTGGATCCTCTTGTTCGCGGAACAGGGAAGATCCCCTGCGGCTGTCCTGTTGATGTGCGACGGAGTCCGAGGTAGCCGCAGTGTAATGAACGATGTCCATCGCACCGCATGGGGACCGGGTCTTCCTGTGCGGCCCAGAACACGGGAGAGAACGCTGAGCGTTATAACACTGTCCTTAGAGGGGAGCTTCCATGCCCCCAATCTGGACGACGAATTATTCCCCGCGCAAATGCGTCATTACGATTTGCTCTTCCAAAATTTTGCTGGAGGGCTTTTCGCACTTGACCGTCTCATGTTGATCCGCATTTTGATGACGGTTATCCTCTGCGTCGTATTCGCTATAGGAATGCGTAAACCAAAGCTGGTTCCTAGTGGATTCCAGAACGTCGTTGAGTATTGTCTTGACTTTGTTCGGATCCACATTGCTGAGGAAATCCTAGGGAAGAAAGAGGGTACTCGGTATTTACCGATCATCTCGACGATCTTCTTCGCCGTCATTTTCATGAATGTTCCGACCTTGATTCCGGGTTTGAATATTTCCCCCAATGTTCGTATCGGATTCCCGATTGCGCTTGCCTTGCTCGGTTATTTCACGATGATCTACGCCGGTGTTAAGCGCTATGGGGCCGGCAAGTTCTTGAAGTCATCGGTAGTTATTCCTAACTTGCCACCTTTCCTTCACGTGCTTGCTGTACCGATCGAGTTCCTCTCGACATTCGTCATCCGTCCGGTAACTCTGGCTCTTCGTCTTATGGCGAACTTCCTGGCCGGACACCTCATTCTGGTGCTGCTATTTTCTGCCACGAACTTCTTCTTCTGGCAGTTCAATGGCTGGACCGCAATGGCTGGTGTAACGATTCTGGCATCCGTAGCTTTCTCGCTTTATGAATGCATCGTCATCTTCCTGCAGGCCTATATTTTCGCGCTGCTGGTTTCGGTGTATATCGAGCTTTCGCTACATGCGGATTCGCACTAGTGGAACGTCCTCGGGATCCGCGATCACTCGCGATCAACTGAATAACGCAATCACCACCCATCCCCGGTAAAAGGAACCGGGAACTTAGAAAGGGAACGACTTTCACATGAACGAGATTATCCTGGCTCAGGCTACTCAAGTTACCCCGCACCTTGGTGCTATTGGCTACGGCCTCGCAACCATTGGCCCGGGCATTGGTCTCGGTATTCTCATCGGTAAAGCACTGGAAGGCATGGCACGTCAGCCGGAGATGTCTGGACAGCTGCGCACCACCATGTTCATTGGTATCGCCTTCGTTGAGGCCCTCGCTTTGATCGGTCTGGCCGCCGGCTACATGTTCACCTCTCTCTAAAACACATCTGAGAGATCGGAACTACGAAGACTGGAGACCATATGACTAACGTCATTTATTTGCTTGCGGAAGCGGGTGAGCATGCTGAGCAGCCCTTACAGCAGGGCAACAACATTCTCGTCCCCAAGGCTTACGACGTCTTCTGGTCCCTCATTCCGCTCATCGTTATCCTTGCCCTCTTCGTGATTTTTGTTATCCCGAAGTTCAAGGAAGTGCTCAATGAGCGTCAAGACCGGATCAAGGGTGGCATTCAGCGTGCTGAAGCCGCTCAGGCCGAAGCGAAATCAGCCCTAGAGAAATACAACGCTCAGCTGGCCGAGGCTCGGGCCGAAGCAGCAGAGATTCGTGAGCAGGCTCGCGAGCGGGGCAAGCAAATTGAAGCGGATATGAAGGCGGAAGCCACCGCTGAGAGCAAGCGGATTATCGAATCTGGAGAAAAACATCTTGCCGCTCAGCGTGAGCAAGTGGTTGCGGAACTGCGTCGTGAAATGGGACAGCACTCCATCACCTTGGCAGAGCGTCTGCTAGGCGGAGAGCTTTCCGATTCCACCAAGCGCTCCGGAACCATTGATAACTTCCTGTCCGAACTCGACTCTGTCGCTCCGGCAGGAAAGTAGGCACCATGCACGCAGCAAGCCGCGATGCGCTAGCACAGGTTACCTCCCACCTTGACTCAGCGCTCAACAGTACTGAGGAGTCGGTTGCTACGGCAGCCCACCTTGGCACTGAGCTATTTGATGTCGTCGAGGTACTCGATGGTGACCGCGGTCTGCGTGTCGCTGTAGCAAATGCTTCAGCTACCGCTGAACAACGCACCCGACTCGTTTCGGAAGTTTTTGGCGGAAAAGTAAGCCAGGCGACGCTGGAGATCCTGAAGGATGCCGTGGAACAAACGTGGTCCACTCCTCGGGAGTTGCGTCAAGGATTAGTGGAAATTGGGCGTCGCTCCCTTTTCCGGGCTGCCGAGCAGCAAGGAATGTTGGAGAAAGTAGAAGATGAACTCTTCTGTCTCAGCCGAATCCTTGACCGAGAAGGCCGCCTGACTCAGCTACTGTCTGACCACACAGCCCAACCCGCAAAGAAGCGGGAGCTGTTGGCCAATGTTCTCTATGGCAAGGTTACATCCTTGACAGAGGCCTTGGCTTTGCAAGTAATTGGGCGCCCTGAGCGCAACCCTATTGACGACATGGCTGGGCTAGCTGATGCCGCAGCGGCATTGCGCAACCGCACTGTAGCTCACGTTGTTGCCGCCGGCGAACTAAATGAAACCCAGGAATCCGTGTTGGCTAAAAAATTGCAGCGGATTTATGGAAAAGAAATGTCCATTCACTCTGAGGTTGACACTGATCTCCTAGGAGGAATGGTCATCCGGGTCGGTGATGAAGTCATCGACGGAAGCACCTCAGGCAAGCTGCAGCGGCTAAGAGCGCATTTGGTCTAGGCGCGACCACCTTTGATAGATAATGCAGGAAGAAACTACCGAGAGCAGGAAGAACATGGCGGAGCTTACGATCTCCTCCGATGAGATCCGTGGCGCGATAGCTAATTACACCTCGAGCTACTCCGCGGAGGCCTCCCGCGAGGAGGTCGGCGTGGTTATTTCCACGGCTGACGGTATTGCCCAGGTTTCGGGCCTCCCGTCAGTAATGACCAACGAGCTGCTGGAGTTCCCGGGCGGCGTAATTGGCGTCGCACAAAACCTGGACACCGACTCCATCGGCGTTGTGGTCTTGGGTAACTACGAAAGCCTCAACGAGGGTGACGAGGTCAAACGGACCGGAGAAGTCCTTTCCATTCCGGTCGGGGATAATTTCCTTGGCCGAGTTATTAATCCCCTGGGTCAGCCCATCGACGGCCTAGGTGCAATCGAAGCCGAAGAGGACCGTGTCCTCGAGCTACAGGCACCTTCGGTGCTCCAGCGCCAGCCAGTGGAGGAGCCCCTCCAAACTGGTATCAAGGCTATCGATGCGATGACCCCGATTGGCCGTGGACAGCGTCAGCTAATCATCGGCGACCGCAAGACTGGTAAGACTGCGGTATGTATCGACACAATTTTGAACCAGAAGGCTAACTGGGAATCCGGCGACAAGAATAAGCAAGTTCGCTGTATTTACGTCGCAATCGGTCAAAAGGGTTCTACTATTGCCTCCGTTCGTCGGACCTTGGAAGAGCACGGTGCGTTGGAATACACCACCATCGTCGCAGCCCCGGCTTCTGACTCCGCTGGATTCAAGTGGCTGGCGCCGTTCTCCGGCGCAGCCCTGGGCCAGCACTGGATGTATCAGGGCAATCACGTTTTGATCATTTATGATGATCTGACTAAGCAGGCCGAGGCTTATCGCGCAATCTCCCTGTTGCTGCGTCGTCCTCCGGGCCGTGAGGCTTATCCTGGCGACGTGTTCTATCTCCACTCACGTCTATTGGAGCGTGCTGCGAAGCTCTCCGATGACATGGGTGCTGGATCCATGACCGCGTTGCCGATTATCGAAACCAAGGCAAATGACGTGTCGGCCTTTATTCCGACCAACGTTATTTCCATTACCGACGGACAGGTCTTCCTTGAATCGGATCTGTTTAACCAGGGTGTACGCCCGGCTATTAACGTTGGTATTTCGGTATCTCGTGTTGGTGGTGCCGCCCAGACCAAAGGTATGAAGAAAGTTGCTGGCTCCTTGCGTCTTGACCTCGCTGCATACCGTGATCTGGAAGCTTTCGCTGCTTTCGCCTCTGACTTGGATGCCTCTTCCAAGGCACAGCTTGAGCGTGGACAGCGTCTGGTAGAGCTGCTGAAGCAGCCGGAATCCTCCCCGCAAGCCGTAGACTTCCAGATGATCTCCATCTGGCTAGCTGGCGAGGGCGTCTTCGATGTCGTTCCCGTCGAGGACGTTCGTCGCTACGAATCTGAGCTGCACGAGTACCTTCACCAGAATGCTCCGGAGGTATACCAGCAGATCGACGGCGGGGCCGCCCTGTCCGATGAATCGAAGGAAACCTTGCTCAAAGCAAACGATGAATTTGCTAAAGGCTTCCGGACCACAGAAGGCCATACCGTTGTCAATGAGCCGGAAGTTGCTCCACTCGATGACTCCGAGGTGCAGAAGAACCAGCTTTCCGTCTCCCGTAAGTCGGCCAAGAAATAAGGCACCCTATGGCTAGTTTCCTGACCACTAAGGAGAAAGAAGGGAGGCACGTGAACCATGGCTAGTCTTCGCGACCTACGTGACCGCATCAGGTCCGTGAATTCGACGAAGAAGATCACCAAGGCTCAAGAGCTGATTGCGACCTCACGCATCACTAAGGCTCAGGCCCGCGTGGATGCTTCGATGCCCTATGCCCATGAGATGCAACATGTCATGGAGCGGCTGGCAGCTGCGAGCTCTCTTGATCACCCAATGCTGCATGAGCGTGAGGGCGGTAAGGTAGCTGCAATCCTCGTGGTCTCAAGTGACCGTGGTATGTGCGGTGGCTATAACAACAATGTTTTCAAGAAGGCTGCTGAACTCGAAGCAAACCTGAAGAATAAAGGCTATGAGGTTGTCCGGTATGTCACCGGCAACAAGGGCATCGGTTATTACAAGTTCCGCGAACTACCGGTAGCAGGTGCATGGTCTGGATTTTCTCAGGATCCAAGCTGGGATGCCACCCACGATGTTCGACGCCACCTCGTCGATGGTTTCATTGCCGGTTCTGAAGGAACCGCGAAGAGCCGAGAAGGTTTGAATGACCCCGACGGCAAGGGAGTTCGTGGCTTTGACCAGGTCCATGTGGTGTACACCGAGTTCGAATCGATGCTCAGTCAAACTCCACGGGCGCATCAGTTACTTCCCATTGAGCCTGTCATCGAGGAAGAAGAGCTTCACCTCGGTGAAAGTGCGCTTTCTGATGGGGACAAGGTGACCGCGGACATTGAATTTGAACCGGATGCAGATACCTTGTTAGATCAGCTGCTCCCGAAGTACATTTCGCGAAGCATCTTCGCAATGTTCCTCGAAGCATCTGCCTCGGAATCAGCGTCCCGGCGCAATGCTATGAAATCTGCAACCGATAATGCCACGGCTTTGGTTAAAGATCTCTCTCGTGTGGCCAACCAGGCACGTCAGGCGCAGATTACTCAGGAAATCACAGAGATCGTCGGTGGCGCTGGTGCGCTTGCCGAAAGCGGAGAAAGTGACTAATTATGACTACAGCTCTCAATGAGCAAACCGACCAGCAGACGGGAACCGTCGGCCGTGTCGTGCGTGTCATTGGCGCCGTCGTCGACGTGGAATTCCCGCGCGGCGAGCTCCCGGCCCTGTACAACGCGCTGACGGTTGAGGTGACCCTGGAAGCTGTTGCTAAGACCATTACTCTGGAAGTTGCTCAGCACTTGGGTGACAACCTTGTTCGTACCATCGCTATGGCACCGACCGACGGCTTGGTCCGTGGTGCTGACGTCAAAGACAGTGGCAAACCCATCTCGGTTCCCGTCGGCGATGTCGTGAAGGGCCATGTGTTCAACGCCCTCGGAGAGTGCTTGGATGAGCCAGGCCTTGGCCGCGATGGAGAGCAATGGGGCATCCACCGGGATCCGCCACCCTTCGATCAATTGGAGGGCAAGACCGAGATCCTCGAAACCGGCATTAAGGTCATCGACCTTTTGACCCCTTATGTTAAGGGCGGAAAGATTGGCCTCTTCGGTGGTGCCGGCGTGGGTAAGACCGTTTTGATCCAAGAGATGATTACCCGTATTGCTCGGGAGTTCTCGGGTACTTCGGTTTTCGCTGGCGTTGGTGAACGTACCCGTGAAGGTACCGACCTCTTCCTGGAAATGGAAGAAATGGGCGTGTTGCAAGATACCGCCTTGGTATTCGGTCAGATGGATGAGCCGCCGGGAGTTCGTATGCGGGTGGCTTTGTCAGGTTTGACCATGGCGGAGTATTTCCGCGATGTTCAGCACCAGGACGTGTTGTTGTTCATCGACAACATCTTCCGTTTCACCCAGGCTGGTTCCGAGGTTTCCACCCTTTTGGGTCGTATGCCTTCCGCGGTGGGTTATCAGCCCACCCTGGCTGATGAAATGGGTGTGCTCCAGGAGCGGATTACCTCCACCAAGGGTAAGTCCATTACCTCCTTGCAAGCCGTCTACGTTCCGGCGGATGACTACACGGACCCTGCTCCGGCTACCACCTTCGCGCACCTTGACGCCACGACAGAACTTGATCGTGGTATCGCTTCTAAGGGTATTTACCCGGCGGTGAACCCGCTGACTTCTACCTCTCGTATTCTCGAGCCGGGTATTGTTGGCGAGCGTCACTATGAGGTTGCTCAGCGCGTTATCGGTATCCTCCAGAAGAACAAAGAATTGCAGGATATCATCGCCATTCTTGGTATGGATGAGTTGTCCGAAGAAGACAAGATCACCGTGCAGCGAGCACGTCGGATTGAACGCTTCTTAGGTCAGAACTTCTTTGTTGCTGAGAAGTTCACCGGTTTGCCGGGATCCTATGTACCGTTGGCTGATACCATCGACGCTTTCGAGCGAATCTGCAATGGCGAATTCGATCACTACCCAGAGCAGGCTTTCAATGGCCTGGGTGGTCTCGATGACGTCGAGGAAGCCTACAAGAAGATGACCGAGAAGTAGGGGAGACGAGCACATGGCTGACATCACCGTAGAACTGGTCTCGGTGGAACGCATGCTGTGGTCTGGCCAGGCCACCATCGTTACGGCACAGACCATCGAGGGTGAGATAGGCGTGCTCCCCGGTCACGAGCCTATGCTTGGCCAACTGGTTGAGAATGGTGTTGTGACCATCCGTCCGGTAGACGGCGACCGCAAAGTTGCCGCTGTCCAAGGTGGATTCATCTCGGTCAGCACCGAGAAGGTCACCATCTTGGCTGATTTCGCAGTGTGGGCTGATGAAGTCAATCAAGCCCAAGCTGAGGAAGAAAGCACATCTGAAGATGAACTCATCCGGTCCCGTGCTGAGGCTGGTCTTCGTGCTTTGCGTCGGAGTCAGGAAAGCTAGTTCCTAGATTCGGAGCTAAGCCATGGGGCGACACGCCTCTCCCCATTAACACACCTTTCTAGCTGCCCCGCCAGGGGAGCTAGGAGGGTGTTTTCTTGTCTCTTAGGGAACTTAAATCCTGTGCAGAAAAGTGCTAAACTCAGCTCTAAATAATCACGTCACCATAGTTACCTTTGGATATTGTGGTGATAGTGCTAAAGCCGCGATGTTGTGTGGGAGGGCTAGCATGGGATATGTCACCTGGTGTATGGTGATCCTGCTCTTCGCGCTGTGTTCCTTGGGAATGTGGCGTTTTTTTATGCTTCGTTCCCGTGGCACCACCGTTGTTCTCCGCCGATTGCCAGCCGAAGGACTTCACGGTTGGCGTCACGGGATTCTTCATTATCGCCGTAATGATTTGGATTACTATAAACTACGGTCCTTATCACCCTTGGCAGATTTGGTTGTCCATCGCAGCGAAGTGGCCGTGATCGGGCGTCGAGCTACCTCCGAACCGGAGGCCTCTTTTCTTCCCCCGGATCTGCATATCCTGAAGCTGCAGATCAAAAACCATGGTTATGAACTTGCCATCAACACTCGTGGTGAAATGGCTTTAACCGCCTGGTTGGAATCCGCGCCAGATATTCGCCAAGAGCGGATGGACCCGAAATCTCTCCGCAAACATCTGCATCCTTGAATAATTCTTGTTGCCGCGGGGGTATCGTTTCCAGACTGAAGCGTAAACGCTAGCCTGTAAAGAATGCGTCTAGTCATTGCTCACTGCTCTGTTGATTATGTAGGGCGGTTATCTGCTCACCTTCCGATGGCGGATCGACTCATCATGATAAAAGCGGATGGCTCGGTGTCTATCCATGCTGATGACCGGGCATATAAGCCGCTTAATTGGATGACTCCGCCGTGCACGGTGAAGGAGATGACGCTTGATGAAGACGGAGATCAACAAACACCGCTAATTCTTTGGGTTGTCGAGAATCCTAAAGGGGAACAGCTAAGAATTACGATTCAAAAACTCCACCACGAGCTTTCCTGGGAACTCGGTGAGGATCCCGGTCTGGTCAAAGATGGTGTGGAAGCTCATCTCCAAGAACTATTGGCTGAACACATTGATACCTTAGGCGAGGGATATCGACTCATTAGAAGAGAATATCCGACGGCGATTGGCCCGGTGGATATTCTTTGCCGCGATGAAACCGGGGCAACGGTGGCGGTCGAAATTAAGCGTCGGGGTGGAATTGATGGAGTTGAACAGCTAACTCGATACCTTGAATTACTGAATCGCGATGATGTTCTTGCCCCTGTGCAAGGAATTTTTGCCGCCCAACAGATTAAACCTCAAGCTCGAACATTGGCTGAAGATCGAGGGATCCGGTGTGTGACCTTGGACTATGATGCCTTGCGGGGAATTGAGAGCGATGAATTGCGGTTGTTCTAATGCCAAGGCGTAACCGGCGCGAACGTCCTACCGGATATTCCCCTTTAGCCAGGGACGGGGCTAGATACCTGGGGGTTAGGGAAGAGCCAGGCCCGTCGTGGGCAAGGCAGGAAGTCTTTTTGGTTCGCCCTATGGGATCACATGCTGCCCAAAAGACCTATCGTTGCCCAGGATGCGAAAATCTCATTACCCCCGGCACCGCTCACATCGTAGCCTGGCCAAAAGAATGGGCTGGTAGGGAGGATGATCGTCGGCACTGGCATAGCTATTGTTGGCAGCGCCGCTAGGGGAGTTTTCCTCACCAGATATCCTCGACACCATGATTGTTGCTTTTTCAGTTGCTCCCACTCACACTCCCACTGCCGACGCAGAAATGTCCGAGGCGGTAGCGCGAGCAGTCCGAATTGTCCGTGCTTCTGGTCTACCGTGCGAAACAAACGCTATGTTCACCAATATCGAGGGGGAATGGGATGAAGTCATGGATGTGATCCGTCGGGCTACCGAGGTGGTCGCAGAGGTGTCGCCACGGGTATCCCTCGTCATTAAGGCAGATATTCGGGCCGGTTATAGCGGACAAATGCAGCAGAAAGTAGCGTCTCTTGAAAAACATCTTTCTGCTGAGGATAAGTAGTTCATCTCCAGGAGGGAATTAACGTTGACAACCCCAGATCGTTTTATATCCGGAGCCATCGATTTAGGGCAGATTAAAGCACGTGCTGATGCCCAAGCCCAGGCGCAGAAAAGCACCGATAGCGTAGGCGGTATCCCCAGCTCGATGACGGTGACCGTAGAAAATCTGGAAACAGAAGTAATTCGTCGCAGTCTCCAGGTTCCGGTGATTGTTCTCATTGGTACAAGTGCCAGCCCGGATTCAGAACAGTTACGCAATCAGTTAGTAGAGCTAGCTCAGAGATCCCACCGAGGTTTCATATTCGGCTACGTCGACGCTGACCACAGCCCTGATCTAGCCCAAGTTTTTGGTGTTCGAGGACTTCCAACGGTGTTAGTGATAGCTGCCGGCCGGCCAGTAACTAGTTTTGAAGGCGGCCAACCTGCCGAGGTCGTAGAACAGTGGGTTAAGGATATTGTGACTAAGCTGGGACCTCAACTGTCGGGGCTTCCCGCCGAAGATGAAGCAGAGCAGGTATCTGAACCACGGGACCCACGTTATGAGGCTGCAGAAGCTGCCTTGGCAGATGAAGATTATGAGACAGCGAAACGCTATTACGCTCAAGTTTTAGAGGAAGACCCCGATAATGAGGATGCTCGACGTGCCTATGAGCGCACTCGATTGCTAGAGCGGCTAGCAGCGGCAGATATTAGCGAGGATCCTGGAGCCGTGGCTGACTGTGACCCTCATGATTTTGAAAAGGCCTTGGTCGCCGTTGACGCCGATATTGCCCAGGGGCGGGTAGAGGAAGGCTTGAGCAGGATGATTTCTTTCTTGAAGGGTGATCATCGCGATGAAGCGCGGGCGCGGCTCCTGGAGCTCTTTAACCTATTTGAGCCACATGATAGCTGCGTAATTAGAGCGCGGACTGCCATGGCTAGTGCCTTATTTTAGGGTTCGTGGAGCATATCCAGGAATGCGGTTTTTCCGGTTTTAAACTTAATGGATTATAAGATTTCGCCCATCTAAATAATTGTTATCCATTGTAAATTATGCGATATGTACGAGCTATCTAAACAAGGCATAAAAAAGAATGGACCTTTTTGACAATACGTTTTAAGTTTTCACACTAAAACAGTTGAGAAGTTCTGTCTTATATGTGTATATTTTTCTCAGGTCTCGACAAGAAGGAGATCGAGACAGAGTTTTGAGAGAGAAAGATTCACATGGATTTCTTACTGCAGATTCAGGAGATCGTCGGCGGCCCAATCAAGGACCTCCTAGTTCACTTGACCACCGCTGCTCCGCAAATCAACGTCGCAACCCCGCCGCCAGTCAATGTCACCGCACCGGAGCACCTGGACTTGGGTTCTACCTTTGGTGACATCAACGCTGGATCCACCTTCGGTAACATCCTCGAGGGAACTGGTTCTACCACTGGCAATATCCTGGAGGGAACCGGTTCTACCACCGGTGACATTCTCGGTGGCGCAGGTTCCTCCAACTTCTTGAACCAAGCTGGTTCCTCAGGATTGACCCTTCCTGGCCTGGGCGGCAAATAAGTTCTCTTGCTGAAATACTGATCTCCCGTGATAGGTTTTCTCCTATCACGGGAGATTTTCATGTTGGGAATTAATAATGAACCAAGGCCGCCTTAGGTTAACTAAGGCGGCCAGTAGTGTGTTCTCATTAACGGCTGAGACGATAATATTGGGTACTCATAGCCGGAATATGAAGATGAAGAGAATGAGGTTGATTATCCCATCCCTGATCTGAGCTATGGAGGCTGCTCGCCAAATCATTTCCTGCACCCTGATACACCGCAGCGTCAGAATTAAGGATGAGGTCAAAGCGCCCGCCGACCGGTAAGCCAAGAACATAATCCGGTTGGGAAGTCCCGCCGAAATTATTCACCACCAAGATGGCGGAGCCGTCGGAACCCCAGCGAAGATAAGCCAGAATATTATTGGCCGAGTCATCGGCCTTGAGCCACTGGAAGCCAGAAGGCTCGAAATCCTGGGTATGCAAAGTTGGTTCCTCTCGGTGCAATCTATTGAGATCACGAACCAACAAGTGGATACCGGCATGGTACTCACCTTCCCACCCTTCAGCATCACCGAAGGGGAGAGTAGTGGCTTCCGACCATTCCGAAATCTGGCCAAATTCCTGGCCCTGGAAGAGCAGTTTTTTACCGGGGTGAGAATACATATAGCCGTAGAGTGCCCTTAATCCGGCAGCTTTATTCCAGGTGTCACCGGGCATCCGCCCCCATAAGGAGCCTTTACCGTGGACTACTTCATCATGGCTGAAGGGCAGAACATAGCGTTCTGAATAGGCGTACACCATGGAGAAAGTTATCTCATTGTGGTGATAGGAACGATGTACTGGATCTAAGGAGAAATACCGGAGAGTGTCATTCATCCAGCCCATATTCCACTTGAGGGAGAAACCTAAGCCATCAGCCCATGTTGGTGCAGTAACCCCCGGCCAGGAAGTAGATTCCTCAGCGATCGTTAATACACCGGGGTGGACTCGGTGAACAGTGGCATTGACTTCTTGAAGGAACTGGACGGCGTCGAGGTTTTCTCGTCCCCCAAATTCATTCGGGAGCCATTCTCCTTCATTGCGTGAATAGTCCAAATAAAGCATCGAGGCTACCGCATCAACCCGGAGGCCATCGACGTGGAATTCATCCATCCAGTACAAGGCATTAGCCACGAGGAAATTGCGGACTTCGCGACGCCCGAAATCAAAAACGTGGGTTCCCCAGTCACGTTGTTCACCGCGACGCCAATCTGGGTGCTCATAGAGAGCTGGACCGTCGAATCGGGCAAGTGCGAAATCATCTTTCGGGAAGTGGCCGGGAACCCAGTCGATAATGACCCCTATCCCTGCTTGATGGAAAGCATCGATGAGCGCTCGAAGATCATCTGGGGATCCCCAGCGAGCGGTGGGGGCATAGTAGCCGGAAATCTGATAACCCCAGCTTCCACCAAAGGGATGCTCGGCAACAGGCATGAACTCCACATGAGTAAAACCGTTGTCTACTACATAAGACACCAGTTCAGTTGCTAAGTCACGATAACTGAGTCCCTGACGCCAACTGCCTAGATGCACCTCGTAAATACTCATGGGAGATGTGGCGACGTCTTGATCTGCCCGTCGAGCTAGCCAGTCTGCGTCGTTCCACTCATAATGAGACTCACTGACTATAGATGCAGTTCCCGGCGGCACTTCGGTGGCTTTAGCGAGAGGATCAGCTTTTTCTTTCCGAGTCCCATCCTGGGTAAGAATGGCAAATTTATATCGCGCCCCAGGGGCTACATCGGGAAGAAAAATCTCCCACACCCCGGTTGAGCCTAGAGCCCTCATGGGGTGTTGAGCCGGGTTCCAACCATTAAAATCACCGATCAGGGCGATGGAACGGGCGTTGGGGGCCCAGACCGCAAACGAGGTTCCTGGAACCGATCCCATGGTGGTTTGATAGGTATGCACATTCGCGCCAAGCACCTCCCAGAGGCGCTCATGGCGACCTTCATTAATGAAATAGAGGTCTTGTTCTCCCAGGGTTGGCAGGAAGTGATAGGGGTCTGCAGAGACCACTGGGCTTTGGCCTGGCCACGTAATAGCGAAACGATAATCTGCAGATTCCCGGCGCTCGAGAGAAGCAATCCAGATGTCATCACCGACCGGCACCATATCGACCCCGGTGCCGTCAATGAGAAGCTCGACGTGTTCAGCACCGATTTGTCGAGTCCGGATGACGGATCCGTGTGGAGTGGAGTGCCAGCCATAAAAGTCGTGCGGAGCCCAATGACTGCAATTACGAAGCAGATCAAGGTCTGATTCGGGAATGAAATCCTCAGGGTAGAGGGAATTAACGTCGCTCATAAAACTATCCTGATCAGGTTGGAAGATAATAAAACTAGCAAGAAATTAGCACTTTTAGGGGCGATAGTCCGCAACCTTTCGATAAGCCAGTTCTTCACGATCTTCTAAGGCAACAGTGGGAAGTTGGAAAATATGGGCCACATCACGCATTGGGTCCAGCCGCACAAAGTTGGTGTCAGACCAGGTGTAGCGGGCGTCTGTTATGAGATCATGAACTTCATAGTCGCCGTGACCGCTTAATCCGAGGGCTTCGCGATCAACCCGAACAGTGGCCTCTTGCGCATTGCGCGGATCCAAATTCACCACCACGAGAACGGAGTTTCCGCTTAATGGATCCACCTTAGAGTAAGCAATGATGTTGTCGTTATCCACTGCGTGGAACCGTAGGGTGCGCAGCTGTTGCAGGGCTGGATTATGGCGTCGGATGTCGTTGAGAGCAGTGATATATGGCTCAAGCGAATCGCCGCGGGCAACCGCACTCTCGAAATCCCGGGGTTTGAGCTGGTACTTTTCCGAATCCAGATATTCTTCACTCCCGGGCTTCACTGCCCTGTGTTCATAGAGCTCATAGCCGGAATAGACACCCCACAAGGGAGAAAGGGTGGCAGCCAAAGCCGCCCGAATGGCGAACATTGCTCGTCCTCCATATTGGAGGGAGGCATGAAGAATATCTGGGGTATTGACAAAAAGATTGGGGCGGAAGACATCTGCCATCTCTACCATGTCAGTAGCAAACTCGGTGAGCTCCTCTTTAGTCACCTTCCATGTGAAGTAGGTATATGACTGGGAGAAACCTGATTTTGCCAGCCCATATAACCGGGCTGGGCGGGTGAAAGCTTCAGCCAGGAAGATTACTTCTGGATTGGTGCGATGAATTTCCTCAATGAGCCACGCCCAGAATTCAGCTGGCTTGGTGTGGGGATTATCCACCCGGAACGTCGTTACTCCTAGATCCACCCAGTGCCGTACTACTCGGAGAATCTCGTGGTAGATCTCCTGGGGAGCATTAAAGAAGTTCAGCGGATAAATATCTTGATATTTCTTCGGCGGATTTTCAGCAAACGCGATGGTGCCATCGGCCAAAATGGTGAAGAATTCGGGATGTTCCTGGGCCCAGGGGTGATCTGGAGCGGCCTGAAGAGCTAAATCCAAGGCAATTTCTAAGCCCAAATCTCGGGCATGGCTTAGCAAATCGAGGAAATCTTGTTCAGTACCAAGCTCTGGATGAATTGCATCGTGTCCGCCTTCTTTAGCGCCAATGGCCCACGGCGAACCGACATCACCAGGTTCTGGGGTTAACGTGTTATTGCGGCCCTTGCGGTTAATTCTTCCAATGGGGTGAATCGGTGGGAAGTAGACGGTATCAAAACCCATGGCGGCTACCCGATCAAGGGCGGCGGAAGTCGTCGCGAAAGTCCCGTGAACAGGTTGCCCGTTTTCATCCCATCCGCCAGTAGAGCGAGGGAAAAGCTCGTACCAAGAATTGACGAGTGCTTCTCGGCGTTCGACGGAAATCTTGTGCACAGTACCGTGGCGTACTTCCTCACGCAACGGGTGCACCTGCAGAATATTAATAGTCTTGTCGCTCATTGCTTCGGAGACGCGAGCATGAAGGTCTCCTTCATTGGCGAGGACGTTGGCAACCGCGCGGAGATGTTCTGCCTCCGGGCCGGTATGTTCAGCAGCAGCACGACGAAATAGCTCGACGCCATGTGCTAAATCATTGGCTAACTGAGATTCGGTTTGACCTGCTTCCAATTTCTTAGAAACAGCCCAGCGCCAGGTGGCCATGGGATCACACCAAGCGTCAATCCGGAATTGCCATAGGCCGGGGCGATCCGGGGTAATAACGGCATGGGCGCGATCCACGTTTTCCCGATCTTGAGTCATCGTGATAGCGCGCGGAGTGTGTTCTCCGGGGGGTACTACCATGAGGGTTGCTCCCACGGCATCATGCCCCTCGCGCCATACCAGCGCGGTGATCGGGACCATTTCTCCCACCACGGCTTTGGAAGCTAGGCGGGTGCCAGAGATTTCAGGGCGGACATCATCGATCTGTCCGGACATGTCATCACCTTCGTTATATCGCTATCTTCTTCGGTGTCTACCTTAAAAGAGTAATGGAGGAACGGCAGCAGCACGCGGTGGTGAGAAGTTATGGGGGTAGTGCGGGTGCACAGGCTGTGTCACACCACCCGCGTGCGCAATTTTCCGTCATGATGGAAGAGTGTCTGATTATGATCAAGATCTTTTAGTTGATTTTCGCGGCGTCAGTTTTATCCGCGGTGGGCGCACACTCGTAGGCCCGGTGGATTGGCAAGTGGAATTGGATGAGCGGTGGGTGATTATAGGCCCCAACGGTGCTGGCAAAACTACGTTAATCCGGATGGCTTCGGCAGAGGAGTTCCCTAGCTCTGGAGAGGCCATCATTATGGGTGAAAAAATTGGACGCACTGATATGCGTGACTTACGCGCCATGATTGGGGTGTCATCCTCAGCGATAGGGAACCGGATTCCCGTTACTGAAAAGGTCGGAGATTTAGTCATCTCGGCCGGGTACGCCATTTTAGGTCGTTGGCGCGAGGAATATGACACCTTTGATGAGGAGCGTTCCGAGGAACTTTTACGCCAGGTAGGAGCTTGGCATGTGAAGGATCGAACCTGGGGGACGTTATCTGAAGGTGAGCGCAAAAGGGTTCTTATTGCCCGAGCACTCATGACCAACCCAGAGCTAATGATCCTTGATGAGCCGGGTGCCGGCATGGACTTGGGTGGCCGAGAAGACCTCGTTGCTTATTTAGGGGAATTAGCTTTAGACCCTGATGCTCCAGCAATAGTCATGATCACCCATCATGTGGAAGAAATCCCAGAGGGCTTTACCCACGCCATGATTTTAGATGAGGGGAAAGTGATTGCCCAAGGTTTGATCGATGATGTGCTGAACTCTGACAATCTATCCCGCGCTTTCCACCAACCTATTCGAGTAGACCGAGTAGCTGGACGTTTCTTCGCGCGTCGGAATACCTCAGAGGTCGAAGGATGAAATTTTCACTACTAAGTACATCTGATTCCCCCTGCTTTTCACCCCCGGCTACAATTTAAAATACAGCCCTTGGCACCCTGTTTAGCCAGGGGCTATTAGCGGGAAGGAGCGTGATCGGTGTGGTCCAAGCCGGTCCACGCAGCGGTTATGGCGGTTCTAAATTGGCTGCCACTGTCCTTCTCATTCGTGATGGACACCACGGGCTTGAAGTGTGGGTGCAAGAACGAGTCAATACCATGCCTAATTATCCGGGCATCACTGTTTTCCCTGGAGGGGGAGTCGACCCCCGTGACTACCCCCCGAAAACCTGGGATTCCGGAGGTCTCTGGCTTGGCCCCTCGGCGATCTCAGTAGCCCGCACCATGGGCACCACCAAAGATAAAGCCCACGCCCTTGTTTTTGCCGCAGTTCGGGAAACCTTTGAAGAAACCGGAACCCTCTTAGCCGTCCATGGTGACGGCACCAAGGTGAGCGACGCGGCCCCTTTGCATTCGGATCGCTTAGCCCTAGAATCCCATCGCTTATCGTTAACGACAGTGTTGAAGAACAACAACCTCAAAGTAGATTCTCGCCTCATCCACCCCTTTGCCCGTTGGGTAGGGAAATCAGAAAGAGGTCAATGGTTTGACACTTTCTCCTTCTTAGCGTTGCAGCCGGAGGGGCAACATCCAGATAGCGACAACACGGAAACTGATTCCGCTGGGTGGTTTCCACCCCGGTTATTGCTCGACGGTTGGCGCAATGGTTTAGTGCGATTTGTGATTCCTACCTGGGCTCAGCTGCAACAATTGTCTCACTATCAGAGTGCCGACGAGGCCTTGGCTGATGCTCACAACGCCGATTTAGAACCACATATTGGAGATGTCTCCGATGATCCCCGATATGGTGAGTTTTATTCCCACGCCCCGGTTGACCGGATCTAGATCATTATGAGTTTTACACCCCAAGATATCTGTTTTCTTTCTTCTCATTACCAGGAGATCCTTGAGTTTGATACCACGCTAACTTTAGGTAAGAACACGATGCTGCAGGACAGCTCGGTGCTGCGGAAAAAGTTCGGTGACCGGGGTCGGGCGGTTAGTGAATTCTTGCTCGCCCGTCGATCAGGAGTATCCGGGGAGAAATTCCCTGACGACTGGCTAGCCTGTCAAGAATCTGCGCAACAAGCCACGGCAATGCCTGTGGCAAAAATCAGAGCTAACAGAATAAAAGAGTGGGCGGATGCCGGGTCGGTAGTTCATGATGTGACCTGCTCTATCGGTTCTGAGGGAGCCGCCTTAGCTGGCGTTGGATTGCCTTATCTCGGCTCGGATATCGATTACTCACGGTGTCTTATGGCCCGCTATAACCTGTCGACATGCTTTAATACACCACAGATCCTTCAAGCTGACGCTCTGTCTCCATGCTCGATGGCGAATATTATCGTGGCTGATCCAGCTCGACGTCAGAGTGGACGTAGAATCAACTCACCCGAAAATCTCATTCCACCGCTCCCGGAGCTTTTAAGCACCTACCCCGAGAAAGAGTTAGCAATCAAATGCGCTCCAGGTCTGGATTTTAGTTTTTGGGATGGGCTGGTGTCTCTGATCAGCCTTAACGGTGGAGTTAAAGAAGCTTGCTTGTACACCCAAGGTCTTAGTGGGGGAGTACGCCGAGAAGCAGTAGTCATCAGAAAGGGGAACATTGACCGCATAGATGACCGCTTAGCAGATAATCCGGAGGATAACCTCAGCGGGGAACCTGGAGCATGGATCATTGATCCTGATGGGGCCATTATCAGAGCCGGTTTAGTTCGGCATTACGCCGTTCGTGAGGGATTGTGGATGCTTGATGAACGGATTGCCTATTTAACCGGGGATGATCTTCCCGCCGGAGAATCCGGGTTTAGGTTTTTGACTCAGTGCCCCATAAAAAAGGTGCGTAGTGAATTGCAGCGTCGTGGGTGCGGCCGGGTAGAGATTCTATGCCGGGGCGTTGATATTAATCCCGACAGTTTTCGTCGCACCCTAAAACTATCGGGACCTCACGCTCTTAGCCTGATTCTCACCCGAATTGGAACACGCGCTGTGGCTCTCATTTGTGGTCCTCGCCAGTGGAAAACCGCACCCAGGGACCGTGAGGACAATTCCGGGCTAGAATGTTAGCTCACCAAAAGCATTGAAGAAGTGGGGAGGCACCTTATGCCCGCCATTGTGGTGTTGGTCAAAAGCGTTCCAGATACCTGGTCAGAAAGAACTCTCAGTGAGGATTTCACCCTTGATCGAGAGAACACAAGAAATGTGTTAGATGATATTAATCAGTACTCAGTAGAACAGGCGCTGCAAATAAAGGAAGCATATCCTGACCGAGGGTGGAAAGTCATTGTGTTAACTCTTGGCCCGGCTCACGCTGAAGAGGCATTGAGAAAAGCTATCGCTATGGGAGCCGATGATGCCATTTTAGTGAGCGCGGAAGAATTTTCTGGTTCTGATGTGATGGGCACTGGATGGGGGTTGAGTGCAGCACTACGGCAAATCCCTGAGGTGGAACTTGTCATGATGGGTACTCAATCCTCTGACGGAGCAACCGGTGTCCTAGCCGGCATTGTTTCTGAATTCACAAAGCTACCTGCATTAACTCATCTGAAAAGCGTAGAAATTTCCGGTAACACTATTCGAGGAACAAGAGCAACCAGGGCGGGAGAGTGGCAATTAGAGGCAAAGCTTCCCGCGCTTGTTTCCCTAAGCGATCAGGCTGGCATTCCGAGATCCCCGAATTTTCCAAGACCCCGGGCAGCGAAGAAAGCGACTATATATCACTGGGGACTAGATGGTTTGGGTATGGCTAAAAGTCAGGTTGGTTTGGCACACGCCGCTACGGCGGTGATCGACGCTCGTGAAAAACCTGCGCGCGGCCATGGCGAAATTTTCCGCGACAGCGACAGCGCGTCTACGGCGAAGAAGATTGCTGATTTTCTTGCTGACTGCAATTTCATTCCGGCCTCACAGGAGGGGAATGTCCGTTGAGCAACATTAATGTTTTTGTTGAACACTACGACGGGAAACTCAGTCCCTCGTGCGCCGAATTGTGCACTGTAGCGAGAGAACTCGGAGAGGTTAACGCTTATGTGTACGGCAGCAAGGAACAGGCCCAAGTATTCCAAGAAACACTGGCAGCCCTTGGCGTCCAACGCATATTTTGCTATGAGGACTATGAGAACCGAGAAGAAGACTGCACGTGCGATAGCTTGATCAGCCATCAAGCACAATTTCTTCAACGAATCATTTGCGTCTTCAGTATCGGCCCGGTGTTATTGAGCGCCACGGCAGAAGGAAATGAGATAGCTGGTCGACTAGCAGTACGTATGGGTTCAGGAGTCCTTACTGACGTCACCGGAATTGATACTGAAGGAATAGGTGAGCAATCTATTTTCGGCGACCGGATTATTACTCACTCCGCAGTTAAAGGGCTCAATCCGGTCTACACTCTGCGCCCCGGAGCCGTTTCTCCCCGTATCGCTGCCGTTCCTGGAGCCGCTGAACTATGCGAAGTGATGTTTATCCCCCGTGAACATCTCGGGGGACATGTGGTGTCTTTTACCCCCGCTCCTCCTACCGACCGACCTGAGCTTAGTCAAGTGAAAACAGTGGTAGCAGCAGGTCGAGGAATAGGTAAAGAACAGCACCTGCACGACCTCATTGAACCCTTGGCAGATAGCCTGGGTGCAGCGGTGGGGGTGACTCGTGATGTCGTGGACCTGGGGTGGTATCCGACGCAATATCAGATCGGTCACACCGGTGTGAGCATTTCGCCGGACCTCTACCTAGCTGTTGGTGTGTCTGGGGCTAATCACCATACCTCCGGCATACAAAGTTCCGGCACTATTATCGCTATTAACAACGATGAAGATGCCCCTATTTTCCAGATTGCTGATCTTGGTGTTATTGGGGATCTTTTCACTATTATTCCGGAGCTAACTAAAGAAATTCAGACCCGTCTATGAGTATCTATCTTGATCATGCAGCGACTACTCCGATCCGTGAGGTAGCACTTCGAGAGCTAGTGGACAAAGCGAGAATGCTGAATCCTGGGGGGCAATATGCCTCTGGCCGGGCAGCGCGCCGAGTACTTGATGACGCCCGCGAAAAAGTGGCGTTTTTGCTTGGCGCTGATCCTGCAGAGGTGATTTTTACTGCTTCCGGTACAGAATCAGACAATATTGCGGTACAAGGGTTGTATTTCGCCTCAGAGAACAATCGAGTGGTATCTACCCCCGTTGAACATTCCGCAGTTAAAGATACCGTTAGCCAACTTCCTGGAGCTCAGATTGATCTGATGCCGGTCGATAGCACCGGGCATATCAATGATGTATCCGCCGTCGAAACTCCAGCCGCCCTGGCGTGCTGTATGTGGGCTAATAATGAAACCGGGGCAGTGCAGCCGATCGCCCAGATTGCCCAGAAGGCAGCAGACAGCGGAACCCCAGTCCATATTGATGCGGTTCAAGTAGTAGGGAAATTCCCCATTGATTTCCATGAGCTGGGAATTACTACCCTAGCCGCCAGCGCCCACAAATTTGGTGGACCACGTGGAGTAGGAATACTGTTGGCGCGACGTTCCCCGGCGCCGAAGGCCATCATCCATGGGGGAGGGCAAGAGCGGGCACTGCGGCCAGGCACCGTCAATGTAGCCGGAGCTGCAGCCTTAGCCGCCGCCTTAGAGGAGTCTTTAGCTGAGCACGAGGTCGAAAACGCTCGCCAGGCGAGATTGAGAGATGAGCTCCGGGATGACATTGTGCACCAGATTCCAGACGTCGTTGTTCATACCCAAGAACCTGCGCTGCCCAGCCATCTTCATCTTTCTTTCCCCGGCGCAGCCGGAGACAGCTTGATCATGTTGCTTGACGCTGCCGGAGTTGAAGCGTCGACGGGATCAGCCTGCTCCCAAGGAGTCAACCGAGCTAGTCATGTATTAGAAGCTATGGGAGTTGCTACCGACACTGCCCGTGGGGCTTTACGGTTGACTCTGGGACGTACAACCACTGAGAACGATATTCGTACCGTGTCAGAGATCCTTCCACGGATTGTTGAGCAGGCGCGACACGCCGGCTTATCCTAGCGGCTGGTCACGTGTTGCGAACAATGCGATGGATAATGTCAAGGACTTCCACGTTACAGCGTGGTAGGTGTGAGTGCTTAACCTTATCCACCTCAGTGATGTCACCGAGGCGCGAAGACCAGCCAGGAACCACCTGATCTGTGGGAGAAACCACAGAAAAGATAGGAGTATCAGGCAATTGTGGTGGTTGTGGCCGGTGACGAACCAGTTGATGAAAAGCCGGACCTAGGAGCGGGAGTAAATAGCGTTTCATATTCCACCAGGGGTGCGGGGGGACACCTAGGTAGGCGGCGCCTAAACCAATGAGGCCGCTTATTCGTGACTGGAAATCCGGATGCCGAGCCAGGCGCAAACCTATGAGGCCGCCCAAGGAATGGCCGATAATGATAAATTCCTGACTACCTGGAAGCTGTCGCCGGATTTGGTGAGCTACGTCTCGGACACACAAGCTCAAATCCGCGGTGCCGAAGTGACCGTAGCTTAAGGGGTAAGCCTGATAGCCGTGGCGGTGAAGTTCTCGGACTAAAGATCGGAACACCCACGGCCCAGAAAGCGTGCCGTGTAGGAGAACAATCGACGGCGGCGGGGAATCGGGGATGCGCACAGGAACAATTCTCTTTCGTGAATCTGGCAAATTGCTGGGGGAAGACTGGTTAGGAATTGCCTAAAACTCTTGCCTCATCGCTGGTTACCTTAAAGATTTCTGTGAAACGAGTGCAGACTGCCTCATCACCTGGAAGCGAAAACGATTTGTGATTACTCTGAGTCGCTGTGGATAGAATCGGTTTGATTTCTTTGACGGACCATAAAGCGGCTTTTGCGATAGCTCTATTAGTAGGCATTCCTCTTGTTACTCTCTTTGTTATTGGTTTAAAAAAAGAGCGTCGGATGGTGTTTCTTGGGGTCATCGTTGCTGCTCTCTGCGGCGCTGTGGCGGTATGGGCGTTCATTGAAAAGGTTTGGCATCCGTTTCCAGATTCAATTCCCGTGCAAGTCTACGCCGGCGGGGCAGTAGCGCTGGCTATGTATCTTGGGGCGCTGGTGTTTAAACGTCGCCGCATTCTGTGCTTTTTCTTGGCCATCTGTGCCACGGGTGGGGCCTGGGGAATAGCGAACTTGCATTACCAAGAGTATCCGACTGCCAGGTCTTTGGATCCGCAGCCAATTAGTCGGAGGATGGATTTCGCTACGTTCCAAAAATTGGTTGCAGCGCCGACCTTAGATGGGCGTCAAGTGGGGGCCCTGGTGCAGGTTCCCTTGGCGGGGTATCCGGCCCAGGACGGGGGGTCTGGCTATCCTGCTCGAAATGCTTTTGCGTACATTCCGCCAGCGTACTGGACCCATCCGGCGATTAATCTCCCGGTGGTGGTGTTGTTGGCAGGGAATCCCGGAGAACCAGAACAGTGGTTTACCACTGCAGAAGGAGAAGCTACGGTTGATGAATTCCAAGCCAATCATGATGGAATTTCACCGATTGTCATTAGCGTTGATGGTACCGGGAGTTGGACGGGAAACCCTATTTGTGTCGATGGCCCGGATTTAAAGGTCCAGAGTTATTTGGCACGCGACGTACCGCGGCTGATTAAAGAAAGATTCCGTGTCAACCCCGACACTAAGACCTGGACCATCGGTGGTTTTAGTTATGGTGGCACCTGCTCCTTACAAGTGGTGACCAACGCTCCCGACGTCTACGGCAGCTTCCTTGATTTTTCCGGACAGGCAGAACCAACCCTGGGAGATCATAAACAAACCGTGGATACTTTCTTTGGCTCCAATGAGCAGGCCTATCAGGCAGTAAACCCAGAAACGTTGTTACGCAACGCTGAAGCGAAGAAAAGCTACTCTGGGATAGCAGGAAAGTTTATTGCTGGGGAAGATGACCATGAATCGGTGGCTGCCCTCCAGCACTTAAATGATTTGGCAGGAAAAGCCGGGATGGTGACTGAATTCCAAACCCTTCCAGGGGCACACTCCTTCAGAGTTTGGCGCGTGGCTCTGAGAGAAACTCTAGGGTGGGCGGCACAACGAGGAGGTTTATCAGCATGATCACCACTGTCCTAGGACAGTTAGCATCTGCCGTGAAGTGGGGATGTAAGCAACTTCTCCACACCCCGGTGAGCCTGGCTCTCATTGTGGTGATGTGGGGTTTGCACATAGTGTTTATCTCCTATCCCGAGGGTTTGGTTCCCTACCTTGGCCTTGGGATGCCGTATGAGATTGACAATTGGCACATCTTGATCTGCGGACTTACAACGTCGCAGCTTGGCAGCACAGCGATTGCTACGTTGGGAGTATTGGTTCTTGCTATTCCAGCAGAACGTATCCTAGGTAGCTTTAAGTTTGGCCTGACTGCGATCATTCTTCACCTTGTTGTCACCCCAGCGGCAATGATTAGTGCTCGCTCAGTAGAAGAAACCGGATTGAATTGGTGGGGAAATGATCTCTTAGACTCCACCTTGCTCTCTCCGGTCGGTTGGATTTTCGGTACCGCAGCTTTTGCCTCGGCGTGGATGAGTGTGCTCTGGCAGCGTCGCACCCGCATGGTGCTTTTGGCTTTGAGTCTGACCTTGGTGCTGTACTCAGGAACGCTATCTGACGCCGTGGCATTAACTGCAGCGATATTCGGTATCGCTTCCGGGATGGTCATTCATCCCAATTCAGTCCAGATGCGGCTGGCTGCGTCTCGACGGGAATCCCGGTTGCTACTTGCCGTCATGATGTTGTGCACCACCTTAGGGCCGGTACTTGCAGCACTGAACCCGCTTTCTTCTGGGCCCTTTTCCGCAGTGACGCAACTTATTTGGGAGCCAGAATATTCTCTGGACGAGGTCTACTGGTTATGCGAAAACAACACCGGTAGCCAAGAGTGCAGTGACGCCGTGCTCCAAGCAGCTCAAACTGGTGTAGGCGCAACCATCATTAACCTGGTCCCCTTAATCGTCTACGGGGTGCTTGCCCTTGGCTTGGCTAAGGGTCGACGCGCTGCCTGGTTAATGAGCATCGCCGCGCAAATTATCAGCATTGTGGTGATTGGGCTACAGCTATGGACCATTACCGATTTTGACGACACCAACTCAATTCTCCTAATCACCAACGGCATTTTTATGATCCTGCCCTGGCTCATCACACTGGTGATCTTGATTTTTAGTCACCGGTTATTCCGGGTAGAAATTCATCACCGTGCATTGAGTCAATTAATTCTAGGCGTTCTTACCGCAATTGGGGTATCTGCGGTCCTGTGGGTCTGCGGTGGATTGGTGTTAGCTGATCACTTCCACCCGCAAGCACGGTTAAGTGACTTGCTATTCGATATACCTGTCCATTATTTCCCACCAGTTCTAGGGGAGCTCTATAGCTACCAATTGGTGCCACACACGCAATGGGGATGGATGCTGGCTAATTGGACGGGTGTGGTGTTCTGGGGAATTTCCCTGGTGAGCTTGTACCGGGCACTCATGTCGGTTCCTGATCCTCGTGAGGAAGAGGCCCGTAATACCGCTCGCACGATATTGGTTAACGGTAGCGGAGATCACTTGTCTTGGATGACGTTGTGGCCAGGAAACCGCTATTGGTTTGCCCCTGCTGCGCCGGGAGAAAACCAACCCGCCGGTTACGTAGCCTACCGGGTGAATCGTGGCATTGCTGTCACGGTGGGAGAACCGGTGTTGGCGGCTAATAGCTCGGATCCGATGGTTCTTGCTACCCAATTTGAAGATTTCGCTACTGAAAACGGTTGGAAAACAGCCTGGTATTCGGTGTCTTCTGAATTTAGTGAGCGTCGGAAAGACAGTGGTTTCCGACGCCAGCACGTGGCTGAGGAGTCTCTGCTGTACTGCGATAATCTTGAATTCAAAGGAAAGAAGTTCCAGAATATTCGCACTGCGCGAAATAGGGCGGCTAAAGAAGGGATCTCCACCCTATGGGCCCGGTGGGAGGAACTAGATCCGGTTATCCGAGAATCCATTATTGCTCTTTCTGAAGAATGGGTGGCCGAAAAGGCTCTCCCGGAAATGGGATTTACGCTCGGTGGAGTCGAAGAATTAAAAGAACCTGGCACGCAATTGCTGATTGCTGTAGATGACGATCATAGGGTGCACGGAGTCACTAGTTGGTTGCCGGTTTATCAGAAAGGTTCTTTGGTGGGCTACACCCTGGACTTTATGCGTCGAGACTCCCACGGTTTCCGGACGGTTATGGAGTTCTTGCTCGCCGAGGGAGCACTTCACGCTAAAGAAGAAGGCTTGGAATGGGTATCTCTATCGGGGGCTCCGCTAGCGCGAAGTGAGGAAAACACCGAAGAATTTGGGATTTTAGACGCAGTATTAGAAAAGGTTGGAAGCTCCATGGAACCGCTCTATGGTTTCCGTTCGCTGGCATTTTCTAAGAATAAGTTCCACCCGGAGCACCGAGACTGGTATCTCTGCTACAACGATGAACTGGCCCTACCTGCTATTGGGCTTGCGATTACGTCCTGCTATGTGCCCGACATGAAGCTCAGTGACGCCATCAAAGCCGCAAAAGTGTGGGAAGAATCCCAGCAACCAGCAACCGGGGAAGAATCTGACGGGGTCAAGAAATAACGACAGGAGATTTTAGGGATCACGGCGTACGGAGCCTCCCCGAAGGCGGCGGGGTAATGCTGAATAGGACACATAGTGTGCTGGCACTGCGCCCCCAAGAAGTTTCGTACCGAGCTTTGCGGCCGCAGGAGAATGATCCTGGACAAGGGGACGATGTGAGGCTATAAGGACAAGATTGCCGTAGCGTCGACCTTTTAGCATCGGTGGATCAGCGATGACGGCTACTTCAGAGAAGACCGACGCCAGGGTGGCTATTTCATCGCGAGCTAGATGGAGATCACTATGATCGCCGCAGTTTGCTAGATAAAGCCCCTGCGGTGAAAGACTACGGGACACCTCTGAAACAAATTCTCGGGTAACGAAATGTGTTGGAGTATGCGCATGATCAAAAACGTCTCGGATGATGATGTCTCGGCTCGCTGGACGAGCAGACGTAATAACCTTTCGTGCCTCATCGGCCCGAATCTTGAGGTGAGGTGATCGAGGCAGATCAAAAAGCCTTCGCACCAGCTGGGCGAGTTGGGCGTCGAACTCAACTACGGTATTCCGGGATTGTGGCCACCGATCCACGCACCACCGGGCCATGCTGCATCCAGCTCCGCCGAGATGAGTAATTCTTAACGTGGTGGGGTCTAAATAAGTAGAGACAAAGCTCTCCATGGCATAAGCCATCCACCGCATATATTCGAAATCCAGATAAGAAGGATCCTCAAGGTGGAGATGAGAAGACGGTACGCCATTGACTTTAAGGAGCCAAGAATGAGAGATAAGGTCATCCCGGACCACTTCCAACGTCCCCGAATCAATGGGGTAGGTTCCGGCAACATCCGTGATGGGCGAGCCTGACGCCGAAGAGGTGTGGTGGCGACGACGCTGACGGTGCCCTGAGTGTTTTCTCGCCATAATAGGTAGTTAGCCTAGCCGGGATGATAGCGGGAGAGAAAAAGACTACACTGACACGGCGGTGAATAGAGTGTCCGAGGGACTTAAAAGTCCACGAGTGAGCAGCGTCCTCTGCATGGACTAGGTGAAAAAGAAGGGGAGTAACTAAGGATGCGAGTTCTAGCGGCGATGAGCGGCGGAGTCGATTCTTCGGTAGCCGCAGCGCGCGCAGTCGCGGCTGGGCATGATGTGGTGGGAGTCCATCTAGCCCTTTCTCGAGATCCCCAAGCGGTCAGAGAATCCGCGCGGGGATGCTGCTCCCTGGAAGACTCAGCGGACGCGCGTCGAGTCTGCGATAAGTTAGGAATCCCCTTTTATGTATGGGATTTTTCCGACCGTTTCCACGAGGAAGTGATTGAAGATTTCATCGACTCCTATGCGCGCGGTGAAACCCCCAATCCTTGTCTACGGTGCAATGAAAAAATAAAATTCGCTGCTCTTTTAGAGCGTGCCCTGGCGTTGGGTTTTGACGCCGTAGCTACGGGGCATTACGCCACGGTGGATGAGGATGGTTATCTGCGTAGATCCCCAGACGAGAAAAAAGATCAGTCCTATGTTCTTGGGGTTTTAAGCAGTAAAGAACTGCAGCACTGTCTTTTCCCGGTGGGGGATACCCCCAAACCCCAGATCCGCGAAGAAGCAGCTCAGTATGGTTTTTCCACTGCATCGAAACCGGATTCCTATGACATTTGTTTTATCCCCGACGGCAACACTCAAGCCTTTCTTGGGCGCACCATCGGGCTTCGTCCCGGCATGATTGTTGATCAACAAGGTCAAGAACTACGCCAGCACGACGGAGCTTTTCAGTACACCATAGGACAGCGTAAAGGGTTAGACATCAAAACCCCCGCCGATGATGGAAAGCCGAGGTATGTCACTGATATCGACGCCCGCACCGGAACAGTGACAGTGGGGCCGCGAGAGGCCTTAGCAGTGAGCCGAATCAAAGCTGATCGCTTGAAATTCCTACATCCGAAAATGGTGGGAGATATTGATTGCCAGGTGCAGGTTCGAGCACACGGTTCGGTCGCAGCATGCCGAGCACATATTCACCGCTCCGAGGATTGGATGGAGCTAGAACTTCAAGAACCACTGAGCGGGGTTGCCCGGGGACAAGCCGCAGTACTGTACCTTCCCATGCCCGACGGTTTAGGAGACGTGGTGTTAGGGTCTGGAACCATTTGCGAAACGACCAAATAAGAGGAGTTTTTGCATGGCTCAAGCGTATGCTGCCCCATCGGTGAAGGGCCCACCCTTCCGCACTATTGCCGATATTATTGCTGGAGAAACCGGTGACCTTCGGACCGTGCCCATTTTGCTGCAGGAGGGAATAACCGGCGATAGCGTAGCTCATACCGCTGCACTCCTCGACGGCATCTATATTGATCGAGGTCCCCGGTGCTGGCAACTAACTTCTCGCCCACGTTCTATGAGCCACGTCATCGCAGACTCTTGGGAACGGAAACTTGACTTCCTTGAGGAACAGTGGGGTACTGACCTCAACGGGTTGGTTATTCCTCTGCTCGGGCCGTGGACGTTCAGTACCCGAATAGAACACAGCGCTGGCCGGCGCGCTCTTGAAGATCAAGGATTCTTAGCTGCCCTTCATGACATCTATGTGGCATCACTAGAACAAGTCCACGACAACATCGCGCAACGCTTCGGAACCTCTCCCCACCTTGTGCTTGTGGAGCCAGATCTGTACCGGATCCAACACGGACTAATCCCGGGACCTACCGACTTCGATCTCATTCCCGAACGCTCCGCTGAAGACCTCGCGGACTACCTGGCTGAACTGTGCCACAACGAACGCGGCGGCACCCGGATCTTAAGTTTTTCTCATTCCCCCATCTGCTGGGACATTGCTCGCTTCAGTGGCGCGAGAGTGGTGGATTTTGACTTCGCCGCTATTCGTCATCACAGTGATCTTGACGGGCTGGGGGAACTTCTCAACTGCCACGTGACCCCCAGCGTGGCTGTTGATCCAACGGGCAAACAACCTAAGGATCTAGCAAAAGAAATTATTCGATTATCAACGACCGTGGGGTTCGCTCCTACGCTATGGGCAAAACAGGGTTTTCTTCGCATGGTCGATAGCTCAACGGATTCTGCGGTTCTTGAGGAATTAGCTTTTGCCCAGCAACTACGTACTGTTGCTCAGACGGCCGATATTCTTCATAGCGATGCCGGAAATCTCTAGCCCTCTACTGGCCAGGAGAGAGAAATGGTGGAACTATCCTGGCCTTTGGATTCACGCCAAGCTCTGAACTCAGATTGAATTTCATAGTATTGAACAGCCTGGTATTCCATTAGCTCCTCAAAGCTGAATTCTTTGAGTTTTGGCCAGTTATGAACTTGGCGCCAAGCAATCCGGGCAGCAGCTAGGGCATCAGCCGAAGAGTTATGGGCATTGTCTAAGTGGATTTGGTAATGCTCACACAGGGCAGACAGTGTTCGTTTACCTTTTCGGTAGCGGTCCAAGCAGCGGTCAATAAGCAAAGGATCAAAAACTGGACCATCGACGGTGAAAGACGGCTCTAAGGAGCGAAGTACGGTCAGGTCATAGGGGGCATTAAAGACAATAACTGCCATGTCTTCCTGCCAGGCATAGCGTAGGAGGCGGATGGTTTCCGCAAGGACCTCCTCGTGGGGTTGGCCATGTTCTTGGGCATAAGCTGTAGTGATTCCGTGTACTGCGGTTGCCTCGTCTGGGATATCTACGCCGGGATCAGCAAGGAGCTCTTTGGTATTGACCTGCGATCCCTCAATCCGGATCAGGGAAGAAGTAACGATTCTGGCAGCGTGGGGGTTAGTGCCAGTGGTCTCCAAATCAAAAGACAGCATCCGGGAGGCGTCGAAATGGTTCATGGCAGTCACTTTACTGAGTGACCCGGACATGAGCGGATGTCCGGGGTGGAGGATAGAATCAGCCGCGTGAGTCAAGAACAAAAAGACACTGATCTTCGGCGTGAGTGGGACCATCTGGCGGCAGAGGTTCGACGGCATCGTGACCTGTACTATAACCAGGAACCAGAGATTAGTGACGCCGAGTTCGACGCGTTATTTTTAGGGCTTCAACAGTTAGAAGAATCCCATCCGGAATTAGCGGTTCCCGATAGCCCAACCGCGGAGATTGGTGCTCCCGCTCGCGCTGGGTCGAGTTTCGCGAACGTTGAGCACCCGTCTGCGATGCTTAGTCTCGATAATGTTTTTGATGAAGCTGAGTTGCGGGACTGGCTTGCGAAAGTGCCGGCTCAGCGCTACGTTACCGAGCTAAAAATTGATGGTCTCTCCATCAACTTGATCTATCGCGAAGGCAAGCTGGTTCAGGCAGCAACCAGGGGTGATGGTCATGTTGGGGAGGACATCACCGAAAATGCACGGGTCATTGAGGACATTCCGCATCGATTATCCGTTGATTCTCCTTTCCCCGTCCCGGAGCTTCTTGAGGTCCGCGGCGAGGTGTTTATTGCCGTCGAAGATTTCTCGGCAGTCAATGAATTAAGGCAAAAGGCGGGGGGAAAGCCGTTTGCTAATCCTCGTAACGCAGCCGCCGGATCATTGCGTCAAAAAGATACCGCGGCAGTGAAAGCGCGTCGCCTCAGAATGATCTGCCACGGACTCGGCGCCAGTGAAGGGTTTTCTCCGGAGGAACAAGAGGATGTGTACCAGGCCTTAGTATCCTGGGGTTTGCCAGTATCCCCCTACAACCAGGTGGTTGATAGCGCCGACGCAGTCATCGAGCGAGTCCGTTATTGGGCGGATCACCGCCATGACGCACTCCACGAAATGGATGGAGTTGTCATCAAGGTGGATTCTCGCGCTGCGCAACGAACACTAGGAAACACCAGTCGTGCACCTCGATGGGCGGTGGCTTTTAAATATCCCCCCGAGGAAGTGCGAACTACCTTGTTAGACATTCAGGTGGGGGTGGGAAGAACCGGGCGTATTACTCCCTTTGCTGTGATGAAGCCGGTTCAGGTAGCTGGCTCATTGGTGGAAAAAGCGACACTTCATAATCAGACGGAGGTTCGACGCAAGGGGGTGCTGATTGGTGATGAAGTAGTTATCCGAAAAGCAGGTGAGGTTATTCCTGAGGTTCTTGGCCCAGTGGCGGATAAACGTGATGGGTCTGAGCGGCCTTTCGTCTTTCCCACACTGTGCCCTTCGTGCGGGACTCGGCTTGCCCCTCAAAAGGCGGGGGATGCGGATTGGCGTTGCCCTAATACCCGTTCTTGTCCGGCGCAGTTATCAAGCCGCTTGGAATCACTAGCTGGTCGAGGGGTTTTTGACATTGAAGCCCTAGGCAGCAAAGGAGCTCTGGACTTAATCCGACGCGGAATCCTTAAGGATGAATCTGAGCTTTTTGACCTTACTGAAGATGATCTCTCGAGCTCATCGGTCTACACCACCAGCCGGGGAGGGATAAACGCTGCTGGTAAGAAACTGCTTGACCACCTAAGGAAAGCAAAGACGACCGACTTATGGCGAGTTCTCGTAGCTCTTTCTATTCGGCATGTTGGTCCAACAGCTGCACGGGCGCTGGCTCAGCGCTATGGATCCATGTCAGCGATCCGTGAGGCAACAGTAGCCGATATGGCCGAGACTGAGGGCGTGGGGGAGACCATTGCCAAAAGCATCGCCGAGTGGTTTGAGGTGGAATGGCACCAGGAATTAGTCCGACGCTGGGAACACGCTGGGGTGACAATGACCGAGGATCGGACTGGGGCGCCAGCCCAAGTACTAGAAGGAATCACGGTGGTTGTTACCGGTAGCCTGGACGATTTTAGTCGGGACAGCGCCAAAGAAGCGATTATCTCTCGTGGAGGCAAAGCCGCAGGCAGCGTCTCAAAGAAAACAGATTTCGTCGTGGTCGGCGCTAATGCTGGTGCTAAGGAAACTAAAGCCAGGGATTTAGGGATCCGAATCCTCCGCGAGGAGCGATTTCACATCCTGCTGGATCAGGGACCAGCAGGGTTAGATTAAGAGGGCAGTGGTCTAGGAGCTGAGGATGGCGCCAATGATAGTGCCAAGATGACCAAGGTGATCTACCTCGCTGGAGAGGAAATCTGGCCCGCCTGTTCTCCCGATCACCAGAACCATCCCGGTTCCTTGTAGCGGGGCTGCAGCGAGGGCAGAGTCTAAGAGGGACCACGACTCCGGGATCCAGTCTTCGTGCTCTGGTTGCAAAACTCTAGCTTCGGTCACATTAATATGCGTAGGAGTTGATCCGTCATCTTCTGGGGCTGCTTGGGAGGCAGCCACTCGCGTGATAGGAATATCGGAGCACAGCACGATCGCCCAACTAGCGGTCATGGACTTCGGAAGCACCCGAACTAATTCGGCCATAGCAGCCGAAAGGTTTCTGCGATGTGCGGTCATGTCATGGAGCATCCGGATTTGGCCACGGCGATCAACAGTCCCGGTAAAAGGTCGAATGGAATCGACTTCCACCCCTTCAACTGTTTGAGCAGCGGTGATTAAGACGTCGGCCATTGAATCTTTCGGCAACGTGATGACGATATCGTCCACTACGATTCCTTGTGGATCTTGTTCTACCACGTCAACGGATTGGATATTGCCATCTACTAGTCCGAACGCATCAGCCAGTTGGCCCAGCGCGCCGGGGCTATCGGGCAATTGGACTCGAATCAAAAAAGACATATTGGACACGGCAGATTCCTCAACCAGTGGGTATCGCGTCTGGGGGACGATTTCCACCCACCTTATAGCTTCTGTTCGCTGACGCGTTAGATGCTACCGTGTTTATCCCCGCTAGGGCAGTGGGGTTTGCTAAATCGGGTGCAGTAGGATGGCGCACAGCGACTTTTTGATCTGAACTTGAGGAAGAAGGACTTGTGGCTGAGATCTCGCGTGATGAGGTAGCACACCTCGCGAAACTCTCTCGCTTGGCGCTCTCGGAAGAGGAGCTCGCCCAATTTGCGGGACAGATCGATGACATCATTGACCATGTCAAAGCAGTTCAGCAGGTAGATGCGGCTGGAGTGGAACCGATGAGTCATCCCCATAACATCCGTACCACTATGCGAGAAGACGTAGTGACCAAAACTCTCACTGCTGAGCAGGCCTTGGATCAGGCTCCCGAGGTGCAGGAACAACGGTTTGTGGTACCTCGGATCCTAGATGGGGAGGGTGAATAAAAATGAGTCAATCACAGAACAACTACATTGTTGATAGCTCTAGTTCTGAGTTGACCACGCTCAGCGCAGCGGAGTTGGCTCGACGCATTCACGGTGGGGAAGTCAGTTCACGAGAAGTCACCCAAGCTCATTTGGACCGTATCGCAGACACTGATGACGTTTTGCATTCTTTCCTGCATGTAGGTGCTGAGGCGGCGTTATCAGCTGCTGATTCCGTGGATGAAGCATTAGCCCGGGGAGAGCAGCCGGCATCACCTTTAGCTGGTGTTCCGCTTGCCCTGAAAGACGTGTTTACCACCACGGATGCTCCCACTACCGCGGCGTCGAAGATTCTTGAAGGGTATATGAGCCCCTATGATGCCACCGTGACGAAGAAGCTCCGCGAGGCTGGCATTCCGATTTTGGGGAAAACCAATTTAGATGAATTTGCAATGGGGTCCTCAACCGAGAACTCTGCCTATGGGCCTACCCATAATCCTTATGACGTTGAGCGCACGGCAGGTGGTTCCGGTGGTGGCTCGGCTGCAGCTCTAGCCTCGGGTCAAGCGCCTCTGGCCATTGGTACGGATACAGGCGGATCAATCCGGCAACCAGCAGCGTTAACGAATACGGTGGGGGTAAAACCCACCTATGGAACGGTGTCTCGTTATGGCCTTATTGCTTGTGCATCCTCTTTGGATCAAGGTGGACCTTGCGCCCGATCAGTTTTAGATACTGCTTTATTGCATAGCGTTATTGCTGGGCATGATCCTTTTGATGCGACCAGCGTGGATGAATCAGTTGCTCCGATTGCGCCAGTAATTGAGGCTGCGAAAGAAGGCGCTGAGGGTGATCTCCGAGGTTTGAAAGTGGGGGTGGTTCGTCAATTTGATCGCGAAGGGTATCAGCCGGGAGTGCTTGACGCCTTCCATCAAGCGGTAGCCCAACTGACAGCTCAAGGAGCAGAGGTCATCGAAGTCGATTGTCCGCACTTTGATGATGCCCTAGCTGCCTACTATTTGATCTTGCCCTGTGAGGTATCCAGTAACCTGGCTCGGTTTGATGGTATGCGTTATGGGTGTCGAGTAGGAGACGACGGACGTCATTCCGCGGAACAAGTGATGTCCCTAAGCCGAGCAGAGGGTTTTGGCCCAGAGGTGAAACGACGGATCATCCTAGGTACGTACGCTTTATCGGTGGGATATTATGATGCCTACTATTTGCAGGCCCAGCGTGTGCGTACATTAATTGCCCGCGACTTTGCTCGGGCTTTTGAGCAGGTTGATGTCTTGGTTTCCCCGACCACTCCGACGACAGCCTTTAAGCTGGGTGAAAAAGTTTCCGACCCCTTGGAAATGTATAACTTTGACCTGTGCACCCTGCCGCTGAACTTGGCGGGACTCTGTGGCATGTCAGTACCTTCGGGATTAGCCGCAGACACTGGTTTGCCGACTGGACTGCAGATCATGGCGCCTGCGTTCCAGGATGATCGTCTCTATCGAGTAGGCGCTGCCTTCGAAGTAGGTCGTCAATAGATTAGGGCAGAAAATTGGCCCCAGCAAGAGGGATGAATTTTTCGCCACCACTATTCCTTCCGGAATAAAGATCGGTTATGCTAGCCTGAGTTGAAAGATCAACAAAGAGCGTGCCCCTTCGCTGGGAACTGAATTTTCCGGGAGGTTTTCTATGCCAACGCCGAGGTCTAAGCGGGCAAAACTGAATGCTAAAGAAGCCCGCATCGAGTCCACCACCCGTATTTCCCCTCATCTCATCCGTCTGCGATGTCACAGTGACGCACTTATCGGAGCTGAGCTTCCGCATACAGACCACTACATCAAGCTTCTCTTTCTTCCGCCAGAAGCAGACTATTCCTGGCCTTTCGACCTAGCTCAGATTCGAGCCGAGAAACCACGGGAGATGTGGCCGGTTACTCGGACCTACACCTTAAGGACAATTGATCCCGAAACGGGAAAAATGGATATAGATTTTGTCCTTCATGGGGATCACGGCTTAGCAGCGCCGTGGGCTGCGCAAGCCAGCCCCGGTGATGTATTTGCCTACCTTGGTCCAGGTGGAGCATGGCACCCGGACCAGAGCTACCAACATTCAGTGTTTATTGGTGATGAGACCTCAGCTCCAGCTATCGCTCATGCATTAGAAAAGCTACCACCGGGGATGACCTCGCAAGTGCTCATCGAGGTTGCCGATCAGAATGCGGAGTTTCAGCTCTGCGATGTTGAGGGCGTAGAAGTTCAGTGGGTGCATCGTCATGGCGCCGTAGCCGGTACGGAATTAAGTAAAGCTGTTCGCCAGCTAGTTGTTCCTGACATTCGCACCACGTGGTTTGTCCATGGTGTTGCGGAGATGATTCGAGAGGTGCGTCGCTACCTTTTTGTGGAGCGTGAACTAGCGCGGGACGATGTGTCCATTTCCGGTTATTGGCGGCTGGGGATGACCGAGGATCAATGGCAGTCTTCGAAACGAGAGTTCAACGCCGAAAACGAGGCTGAAGAAGAGCGCCTCCGTCACGAACGATAAAAGGTTCAGTCACCTAACCTGGGCGCGGAGGCGTGGACGGTGGAGGGGATTAGAGTCGATCCGAGAAAGCCCAAGCAGCTCCAGCTGAAACTGCGGTGACGCTAAGGACGGCGGGCCACGAACCGATCTTCTTAGCTAGCGGATGAGATAAGCCAAAACCGGCGACGTATAAGCCACTCAACAGCACCGTAGTGGGGATAGAAGTCTTACGTGCCCAGGAACGAGCCGACCATGCACCTGCTGCAGCTAACAATGCTCCACCGAGGGGGCGGATTCCGGTTTCTCGGGCGGTGAGCCAGCCGCCAATAAGCCCCGTAGTGACGACCGCCGCAGTGTTGACATCTTCTGCCTTTTTCAACTCAATATTTGACATGCTCTAATTTTTACTCTCTTTTCCTCACGAGCGAAGAGAGTATCTGCAATCCGAGGAGTTTTATACTAAAATAATGACGTCCAAGTCCGCTGACTCAGCATCGCACTTGTCGCCAGATAATTGCGTCCTTCCCGAACCCCAGGCCTGGCGAGCTCTAATCGCTTTGTGTATCGGGTTTTTTATGATTCTGCTGGATCAGACCATCGTGGCGGTGGCCACCCCCAAGATAGAGGCTGATTTCCAAGCATCGATCAACCAAGTATTTTGGATTACCTCCATCTACCTGCTCTGTATTGTGGTGCCGTTATTATTCACCGGCCGCTTAGGGGATCGCTATGGTCAGCGAAACCTCTACCGCATCGGAATGAGTATCTTCGTCCTTTCCTCTGCAGCGTGTGGTTTTGCCAATCATGTTGAAACTCTCGTCATCGCGCGAGGGGTGCAAGGAATCGGTGCAGCGATTCTCATTCCGCAAACAATGAGCGTGATCAACAGGATTTTTGCGCCCTCCCGGCGCGGTGCGGCTCTAGGCCTATGGGGAGCGGTCGGCGGTTTAGCCGGAGTGGTTTCACCGCTACTCGGTGGGGTTCTCGTGGGAGGCCCGGGCTGGGAATGGATCTTTTTTATCAACATCCCGCTCGGGGTGTTGTCCCTCATCATGGTCACGCTTTGGGTCCCCACCATGCCCCGACATGCTCGAACCATCGACATCCCTAGTGTTGTGGTTTCCCTGTGCGCCATGTCATTAATTGTGTACTCCATTTTGAACGGGCCACAGATGGGTTGGTCGATCCGTTTGGTTGTCATGATCATCATCGGTCTTGGTGGAGTGGTCTGGTTTATTCGCCTTCAACAAACTGCATCGAGCCGTGGAACCGAGGCCCTGGTGCCCTTGGAGATATTCCACAACCGCAATTTCTCCATTGCGTCATTTTCCATCTCCACTATGGGTTTTACCGTTGCGTCGATGATGCTTCCGATTATGTTTCATCTTCAAGATGGCTTGGGTTTCACACCGCAGAAATCTGGATTAGTCATGGCGCCGATGGCGGCTATTACCGTTATTGGTTCTCCCATCGTCGGGCGACTTTCTGATCATTGTCACCCGCGCAACCTCTCCATGGTGGGTTTCGGGCTCACTGCCTTTTCCTTAGCGTGGATCGGAATCTCTATTTTGCGCGACGCAGGTCTGTGGTGGTTTCTTGCTGGGGTGTGTCTCATGGGGGTCGGAACCTGTTTTTCGTGGTCCCCAAACTCCGCTGCAGCTATGAGAACGATGAATCCTCGGTTTATGGGTGCCGCCTCAGGGGTATATAACACCACTCGTCAAACCGGATCAGTCCTAGGTTCGGCGGCAGTAGGAGCGGCGATGCAGATGGCTTTCGCCCATCAAAGTGGGGTTTCCGGATCTGCCGGTATAGCTCTGCTATTGCCGGCTGCGGCGCTTGCCTGTGGGTTTATCGCCGTATCTTTCTTCGAAGCGGATAAAATTTCCGAATAATCGGACAGATTCGGGCAGAATCCCGCATGGATGACTAAACTAGGTTGCATGCGAATTGCTACTCTGACCTCCGGTGGTGATTGCCCCGGTTTGAACGCAGTTATCCGCGGTATCGTGCGTACCTGTAGCGCGGAGTTTAACTCCACAGTTGTTGGTTACCAAGATGGTTGGGTCGGCTTAATGGAAGATAAGCGGAGTCAGCTTTATGATGATGAAAATATTGACCGAATCCTGCTTCGGGGCGGCACAATATTAGGTACCGGTCGCCTTCATCCTGATCGGTTTAAAGCCGGCTTAGATCAGATCCGCGCCAATTTAGAAGACGCCGGCATTGACGCTCTTATCCCGATTGGTGGGGAAGGGACCCTCAAGGGCGCAAAATGGTTATCTGATAATGGAATACCCGTGGTGGGGGTGCCCAAAACCATTGACAATGACGTTAATGGTACGGATTTTACCTTCGGTTTTGATACTGCTGTGTCGGTAGCAACGGATGCTATTGACCGGCTCCACACTACGGCTGAGTCTCATAATCGAGTGATGATTGTGGAAGTAATGGGGCGCCACGTTGGGTGGATTGCGCTTCATGCTGGAATGGCGGGCGGGGCTCACTACACAGTTATTCCAGAAGAGCCATTCGATATTGCTGAAATTTGCAAAGCCATGGAACGTCGATTCCAGATGGGAGAGAAGTACGGCATCATTTGTGTCGCTGAGGGTGCTCTACCAAAGGAAGGCACCATGGAGATGCGTGAGGGTGAAATTGACCAATTCGGGCATAAGACGTTTACCGGGATTGGTCAGCAAATAGCCGATGAAATTCACAATCGGTTGGGGCACGACGTCCGCACTACTGTCCTTGGACATATTCAGCGTGGCGGTACCCCTACCGCTTTTGATCGCGTCTTAGCAACCCGATATGGAGTCCATGCTGCTCGTGCTTGTCATTCCGGTGACTTTGGGAAATGTGTCGCTCTTCATGGGGAGCATATTGAGTTAATTGATCTCAATGAAGCTGTTGGCACGCTGAAAGCGGTGCCGCATGGGCGGTACGTCACAGCTAAAGCAATGTTTGGGTAAAAAGCTATCCATATACCCAGCTGCCGGGTGTTCATTCTGTGGAATTACAATATCACTCTATGGAACACTCGGATTGTCATGTTAACGCCACATCGTCCACTGCTGCCTCACCCCGTGAGGAACGAGCCGCATATATCGCATCACTTGGTTTCCCGCTCCTCGTCATCCTAGGTGGCCTCCTCGGATTCTTCTTTTCCTCGGAGGTCAAACAGGGGGCCAGTCTCGTTAACCCACTCCTCGGAATCGTCATGTTCGGAATGGGATTAAGCCTCAAACCCGTGGACTTCGCGCTTGTTTTTCGTCGCCCCTTCCCCGTCATCCTCGGGGTGGTCGCCCAATATATTCTCATGCCTACCGCCGCGCTCATCGTGGTCTGGATTCTGCGACTTCCCGCTGATATCGCCGCTGGAGTCATCTTGGTTGGTTGTGCACCAGGAGGAACAAGCTCCAATGTGGTGAGCTACCTAGCGCGTGGTGATGTTGCTTTGTCAGTTACCATGACCTCAATTTCCACCCTGCTCGCCCCCATTCTCACTCCCTTCCTCACCCTCTGGTTGGCTGGTCAATACATGCCTCTTAATGGCACTGCCATGGCACTTTCTATTGTTCAAGTGGTCTTAATCCCGGTGATCGCCGGACTAGTACTCCGCACCTTCATCCCTCGGATGATTGATCGCATCCTTCCTTTTCTACCGTGGATTTCGGTGGTTGCCATTGCCATGATTGTCTCCGTAGTGGTAGCAGGCGCCCGAGACAATATTCTTCGTGCTGGTCTCATCGTGGCTCTCGCTGTGATCCTGCACAATCTTTTAGGCTATGGCCTGGGCTACCTTTGTGGTCTGCTCACAAAGCAACCTGTTTCGGTACGTCGAACCATGTCTATTGAAGTGGGTATGCAAAACTCCGGTCTTGCAGCTGGGTTAGCCAGCCAATATATGAGTCCTCTATCCGCTCTTCCTGGGGCAATTTTTTCAGTCTGGCACAATCTCTCGGGTGCTCTCCTCGCGGCGCTATGCCGCAAGATTGATAACGCCTCTCAGCATGAAAGATAGACGGTGCCGCTCATAATGAGCCGGGCACTGCGCGCTAAGGCAACCCAAGAAACAACCCCATCCTGCACGTTCGCACTGACCTTCGCTTTCCCCTTGGGATGAAGGACAGTTGTGTGTTCCGCGGGCGGCAGATCAATTACCGGTGAACCCAAGGCCCGTGCCGCAGCCAGTGCCAATAGACCGGTGCCCGGTATCGCATGATGGACAACCCCCAGGGAAGTCATCCGAGCCTTAAGGCAGCCCTCGGGGTAGGACGGGGAAGAATAAGGTTCGACGATAGCAACCCGCGGAATGACAGCCGAAGGTTCCAAACCCATCAGTTTGCCAGCCGTGCGACGCAAGTTTTCCAGTGTGGATAATAAGGACTTATCACTGTTGAGCTGGTGCGGAGAAGCATCTATATCCATACCCACATCGTGCGCCCGGAAAATAGCAATAGGATTGGTGACATTGATCAGCGTGGTCGTCAATCCATCAATAGCGGTGTGGATAACTTCTTGCCGAGGAGCAAGGAAACGAAGATCAACTCTTGGGGCAGTTCCAGGGACTCCATCTAGTTGAAAATCACCGTGACGAGGGAAAGTGCCTTGTTCTACTGGGTGATGCAACTCCAGGTAGCTGTGGGTGTTGATGTTATATACCCGGCAGCTTGCGGACGTCGAACTGTGGGGGAAGGTGATCAGCCCCTCAGCTAGAGCGTAAGCGCTGATCGCCGACGAAATATTGCCACAATTTCCGCCCCAATCCACGGTGTTTTCCGTGGGGGATACTTGGGCAAAATAGCTGACAACATCTGTTTCCTGCTGAAGGACAAGGTCCGGAAAAGCCTCGTGGGCTTCTGTAGGGGTACCCACAAACATGACTTTGGAGTTGGATGAGACACCACCGCCGAGACCGTCACTTGCTATGGGATCTGGTGACCCGATAAGACGCAGGCACAGTTCATCGCGACGCGGCTGGCTGTGTGGGAGGTCGCGAAGACGAAGAAAGAGCGCTCGCGAGGTGCCGCCCCTGAGGATGGAAAGCTTCAGACTGTGAGGAAGTGGAGAGTTCATGGCCCCAGGTTAGGCGACAAGAGAAAGGAAGTAGACTAGCCCTCATGACTTCTGCGATGTATGACCTGATGGACTATGACGAGGTGCTGGAAAAGTATGACCCTGTTATGGGGTTAGAAGTCCACGTGGAGCTAGCAACGGAAACAAAGATGTTTTCTGCCAGCTCGGCGCACTTCGGCGCTGCCGCCAATGAGAACGTTGATCCAGTTTCCTTGGGGCTACCTGGTGCTTTGCCCGTAGTTAATGCGAAAGGCGTGGAGTGGGCCATTAAAATCGGTTTGGCCCTAAATTGTGACATCGCTGAGTTCTCTCGTTTCGCGCGGAAGAATTATTTCTATCCGGATCAGCCCAAGAATTACCAGATCTCTCAATATGATGAGCCCATCGCAAGCAATGGATATCTTGATGTAGTGCTTCCTGATGGGACGAAATGGCAGGTCGATATTGAACGCGCCCACATGGAAGAAGACACCGGGAAACTGACTCATATTGGGGGAGCTACCGGAAGAATCAGTGGGGCAACCAGCTCGCTGGTGGATTGTAACCGGGCCGGTATTCCCTTGATTGAGATCGTTACCAAGCCAATTGAAGGAGCTAGGGAGCGGGCACCGGAAGTAGCTCGGGCATATGTCGGTGCTCTGCGAGATTTGGTGAAGTCTCTTGGCGTTTCCGATGCCCGGATGGATCAAGGTTCTATGCGAGTAGACGCCAATGTTTCTCTACGGCCGCGTGGCACGGAGGAATATGGCACGCGAACGGAAACAAAGAATATTAATTCCTTGAAATCCGTTGAGCAGGCGGTGCGCTATGAGATGCAACGTCAAGCCGCATGTCTGGAGCGGGGGGAGGCGATTGTTCAAGAAACCCGCCATTATCAGGAAAGCGATGGTTCCACCTCAAAAGGACGACCGAAGGAAACCGCAGAAGACTATCGCTATTTCAATGACCCGGATTTGCCGCCGGTTATTGCCCCCCCGGAATGGGTCGAAGAAATTCGGGCGAGTCTTCCCGAGCTACCGTGGGTCCGCCGCGCTCGGATTCAGCAAGAATGGAAGTTGTCCGATGCTGAGATGCGGGATTTGATGAATGCTGGCGCCCTGGAGTTGATTATTGCCACCACCGAACAAGGGGCTACCGCTGATGAAGCCAGGGCTTGGTGGGTATCCTATCTGGCTGGTCAGGCTAATCAACAAGGGGTAGAACTCGAAGAACTAGCGATCACTCCCAGCCAAGTAGCGCGGATTATTCACTTGGTGAAAGAGGGTCGGCTCACCACGAAATTGGCTCGTCAAGCAGTAGACGGTGTGTTAGCTGGTGAGGGAGACGTCGATGAGGTGGTGAAAGCCCGTGGACTTGAAGTAGTCCGCGATGACAGCGCTATTGAAGCGGCGGTAGATGAAGCTTTGGCTGCGAACCCGGATATTGTGGAGAAGTATCGGGCTGGAAATAAGAAGGTAACCGGAGCGATTGTGGGTGCTGTGATGAAGGCCACTAAGGGGAAGGCTGATCCTCGGACGGTTAACCAGCTCATCGCTAAAAAATTGGCCTAAGATCGGCGGCAAAATTTACGCCAAATGCGGCCTGAAGCAACGAATCCGCAGCGCATGGATTCGTTGCTTTTGCTTATCTTCCGCTAATATGGCTCTTCGGTTCATAACTGCCGGGGGGTGGTTGTGATGGGGGAGTGTGGATTGAATAGTGAAACTTGTCAACCTAAGTGAGGAGCTTTAATTCAGGTGAATAGAACAGTTTCCATAGCTTTAGCCTTCGTGGGATTGCTCGTAGGTGCTGGTTTCGCCACCGGTCGAGAAATAATCCAATACTTCATTTCTTTCGGCACCGTGGGATTGTGGGGTGCAGTCCTCTCCGGGGTTTTCATGGCTCTTGCCGGAGCAGTGTTCCTACAACTAGGTAGTTATTTCTTAGCCAATGAACACAACCTCGTTTTCCGTAACTTATCTTTCGCCTGGCTGTCCTGGCTTCTTGACGTTATGGTGACGCTGACCCTTTTCGCCATCGGCTTCGTCATGTTGGCTGGTGCAGGTTCCAATTTGGAACAACAATTCGGCTGGCCCTCGTGGATCGGCTCGGGACTGATGTTGATTCTGGTGATTGTCACCGGGTTTTTTGACGTCGACAAAGTCAGCAACATTATTTCCTGGGTCACCCCGCTGATCATTGTGGCGGTTATCGTCGCCTTTATTTACACGCTTTTCCACATCCCGCAAGATACCGCCCACCTCAGTGAACTTGCTCAGCGTAAAGAGTCTCCAGTTAGCCCATGGTGGTTGGCGGCGCTCAACTACAACGGTTTGGCATTGCTGCTCGGGGTGTCTATGTCGATTGTGATCGGCGGCAACCACACTGACACCACTGCTGCAGCTCGCGGTGGATTAGCTGGCGGAGTGCTCTACACCGTGATGCTTTTGATGGCTGCGGTGACGCTATTTCTTTCCTTCGATCAAATAGCAGACGCCGATGTTCCCATGCTCACCATCATGGAAAACATTCACCCGGCACTGGCTTTGGTCATGGTGTGGATCATCTTCGCGATGATCTATAACACGTGCATTGGGATGTTTTATTCGCTCGGAAAGCGACTAACCGCTAAAAACGAAAAGCATTTCATCCCGGTATTCGTCGTGTTGTGTCTCATGGGATACGCTGTAAGTTTCGTTGGTTTTTCAGAACTCATGAGCAAGGTCTATCCCATCATCGGCTATGCCGGCATGTTTATGGTGGTGGTCCTGCTGGGATTCTGGATTCGCTCACGAGTAGAAATTAACCGTGAATCCCGGTTAAGAGATAAGATCCGACGTTTGGTTCGTCGCCGCGAAGATCCTACCAAGCGTTTTACCTCCAAGCAGGCTCGGGAATTGGAACATGCCTTGGCAGAATCCCAAGCTGAAGCCGAGCAGATTGAAGAAACCATTTCTGAAGAAGTGCGCGATGAACTGAATTTGGAATCTCCTTCCGATCAGGCTGAAGAGGAGAATACAAAGACCGCTGGGGCTTAGCGCGTGGGTTGAGAGGGAAGCGCTAGGGGCAGCTTGCTCGACAGTGCGGAAAGAATGAGGGAAACTGGGAGGCATGACATATCTCCCAGCTCCTGACCGTTATGACCAGATGATCTATCGGAGAGTAGGTCATTCCGGATTAAAATTGCCTGCCCTTTCTTTAGGGTTGTGGCATAACTTTGGGGATGATTATCCACTGGAGAATCAGCGGGCTATAGTTCATCGGGCCTTTGATCGGGGAATTACTCACTTTGATTTAGCTAATAATTATGGCCCGCCCGCCGGCAGCGCGGAGCGGAATTTCGGCAGAATTTTGCAGGATGATTTAGCTCATCACCGCGATGAGTTGATTATCTCCACGAAAGCCGGCTGGTATATGTGGGATGGCCCTTATGGCTTCGGCGGATCCCGAAAATACCTCATGAGCTCGTTGGATCAATCTTTGGATCGGCTAGGCGTTGACTATGTTGATATTTTCTATCATCATCGTCCAGATCCCGATACTCCTTTAGATGAAACCATGTATGCCTTAAGGGATATTGTGAGTTCAGGAAAGGCTCTATACGTCGGAATTTCTTCTTATGGCCCTGAGCTGACTGCCGAAGCCGCAGAGTTTATGTCCGAAGAGGGCTGTCCACTATTGATTCATCAACCTTCTTATTCCATTGTTAATCGGTGGGTGGAAGAACCCGGTGAGGACGAGGAAAGTTTATTAGAGTCTGCCGCTAATAACGGATTAGGCGTCATCGCCTTTTCTCCTTTGGCCCAAGGTTTGTTGACGAATCGCTATATAGACGGAGTTCCTGAAGGGTCTCGGGCAGCAGCCGGAAAGTCACTTCATAAGGGAATGCTGTCGGAAGAAAACCTAGCAATGGTGCGTCGCCTCAGTGATATCGCCGCGGAGCGGGATCAAACCTTAGCGCAGATGGCTATTGCCTGGGTATTGCGGGAACAGGGAGATTATGGGGAAGAAACCGTCACGAGCGCCCTAATCGGAGCTTCAAGTGTTGCTCAGCTGGATGAGAATATTGACGCTTTGCATAACCTGGAATTCTCTGAGGCAGAGCGGGCAGCGATAGATGAGGCATCCTCAGATGCCGGCATCAATATCTGGGCGGAAGCAACGAAGTCCAGGATTCACGGCGATGAGTAGATTAGGACGCCGTGATGAGTTTCATGGCTATCAGGCAGAGAATTCCGGCGATCACCCAGTTCAATACCCGCCATACTTGGGGGGAAGAAAGTGGGCGAGATAGCGCTCGCGCCCCGTAGCCAATCATCGGGAACCATACGGCGCTGGCTAATAAAGCTCCGAGCGTAAATAACCAGCGACCGGGATTGCCATATTGGTTGGCAATTCCACCGACCATGACGATGGTGTCCACATAGGCCCCAGGATTAAGCCAGGTTAAAGTAAGCGCTGCGAGCGCCGGTTGGACCCAAGTCCGCTGAGTGGTGTGCGTCTGCGTCTGCTGTCTGGTTTTAAGCGCGGTTCCTCCGCCGGGATAGTCAGGATCGATGACGCGTTGTGGCTCCTGAGAATCTATGACACTGACGCGCTTGGGATGTAAGGCATCCCGAATAGACATTGCTGCAAACCACAACAGATACAGAGCGCCTAGCCATCGAAGCACTAAGAGAATATGCGGAGATAACTGACTAATATGTCCGACGCTGAGCACGCCGATCGCATACAGCGCCATGTCAGAGCAAAAGCAAATAGCGATGACAAGAGTGATGTATTCGCGCCGGATGCCTTGTTTGATCATCAAGATATTTTGTGGACCAACAGCGACAATCAGCGATATTCCTAAAAAGAAACCAGACATTACTAAGGCCATGCTGCTTAGTGTGGTCCCCCACTGAGATGAAGTCCAATTGAAGTTTCTACATGTGGTTTAATTGAGCTTCATGAACACAGTGCATTTAGATACCCTCCTGACCATAGTGGATGAGGGCAGTTTCGAACACGCTGCTTTGGTGCTAGGGATCTCTCCTTCAGCGGTTAGTCAGCGCATCAAAGCCTTGGAAAATGAGACGGGGCGTGTCTTGTTGCACCGTACGACACCAGTCACAGCCACTGCGGCAGGCGAGGTATTGGTCCAAGGGGCACGAAGAATGGCATTGGTCGAAGCTGAAATCCAAGCCCAACTACGGGACCGGATGAGCCACGTGGCTTTAGCGGTAGCAGTCAACGCAGATAGCCTAGCTACATGGTTTCAAGGGGTTTTGGCTAAGGTGGCGCAATGGGATAATGCCGCCTTGCATCTCAGAACAGCCGATGAATCTCACACCAAAGCCTTATTGAGACGCGGAGATGTCTTAGGAGCGGTGACCACCAGTGCTGAGCCGGTATCTGGCTGTGTTGCCTATCCACTGGGTGAAATGAAATATCGAGCAACTGCATCCCCCCAGCTGAAAGAGCGCTTCACGAAAGAGAACGGCGACATTGATTGGGCGCGTATGCCGGTTCTGCGTTATGGCCCGAAAGATACTCTCCAAGATGATGATCTCACTGGGCGGATAGATCCTGCGGAGCGACGAGAACGTCGAGTATCTCGGATCCCCTCCTCGGAAGCCTTTCTTGAAGCTACCCGAGTTGGAGTGGGATGGGCTTTATTACCAGTTCAGCAAGCTGAACACTTGGTGGCCCGTGGGGACTTGGTGTACCTTGATGACCGTTTGCAAACAGTCCCGCTGTATTGGCAGCGTTGGCGGCTTCAATCAGCACTCTTAGAAAGGCTAACCGACGCCGTATTGGAAGCAGCCACCGAGTTAGCTAGCTAAGACACCTGGTAGGAAAAGTGGGGGAGAAATAATTAAGACCTGTCCGGTTCGCCGGCTTCAGAGGGGAAGACAGAACCGGGGAGAAACTCTCGCCCATGAGGTTGCAGAAGAGGGGAGAGGTCTGGGCCTTGGGGGATGATGCCGGTGGGATTAATGTCAGAATGCACACCATAATAATGTTGTTTGATTTGGTGAAAATCAGTGGTTTCTCCGAAAGCAGGTATCTGAAAAAGTTCTTTCAGATATCCCCATAGATGCGGCATTTCGCTTATTTTGTTTCGGTTGCATTTGAAATGGTTGTGGTATACGGCGTCAAATCTAATGAGTGTGCAATAGAGCCGGATGTCGGCTTCGCTGAGGAATGAGCCCATGAGGAAACGCTGCCGGCTGAGGCGGTCTTCAAGGACATCAAGAGCGCTCCAGAGTTGCTCATAGGCCGTGTCATAGGCGTGTTGAGATTGGGCAAAACCACACCGATACACCCCATTGTTGATGGTGTTGTAGATCCACTCCATCAATTCTCGCATTTCTTCGCAGCGATCCTTAGGCCAGAGCTGAGGTGCATTGTGATGATGAAACTTCCGCCACTGAAAAGAAAAATCCTCAGTAATGCTCTGAAAATTATTGGTGACGACTTTTCCGGTTGTCACATCAATGAGACAAGGGACGGTAATGCCCTGCGCATAGTCGGGGAAACGGCGTAGATAGGCGTCACGAAGAAAATGGATGCCGAGAACCGGGTCCTTGTGGTGTGGATCTAGATCAAAGGTCCATGAGCGAGAATCATGGAGGGGCCCTGCCAAGCCGAGGGAAATAACAGAGTCAAGGCCGAGGAGGCGTCGGGTGATAATGGCGCGATGAGCCCAGGGGCAAGCTCGAGCGCCGATAAGTCGATAGCGTCCGGATTCGACTGGCCACAAGTAATGACCGTCCGGGGTCAGCACCGGAGGAGAACCAGGTGGAAGATCAGAAACAATTCGGTCATTGATATAGCGGGTGTCTCGGTGAAATTCACCAGCGTGACTACTGTTTTCTGGCATGGCCCTTCTCTATTTATTGATGGATCAACTAAGTTAGGTTAGCAGCCTTAGCCACCGCAACGGCAACAGCGAGATCCTCCCATGACATGCCGGTGGTCTTGATGATATTGGGGCGATCATCGGCCCGATGAACCTCACCGCGAACTAATTGCGCCAGGGTGTGAAGGTGTCCATCGGGCAAGGGCTGATCGTGATGGGCCAGTACAATATCTCCCGCCTCCCGCCATGCCGTGGCTACATCTTCCACTATGACCAAAGAGCGATGGACCAGAGAACTGGGGAGTTCACGACGCTGTGGCGAGTGAGACCCCATGGCTACGACACAGGCGCCATCGGCAACGGCATCCGGAATGACCGGATCTTCCGCTGAGGTGGTGCAACAGATAATATCGGCCTGGCGCGTGGCGTCATCGACTTCTTCCCGGTCGAGCACCCGCACCTCGAATCCCTGTTCCCGAAGAGTGTGCGCAGCCTGCTGCGCCGATGCGGGGGTTAAAGAGTACAGAGCTATATCGGATAACTCGCGAATTGCTGCCATGGCATGAACATGGCCGATAGCTTGGGGGCCGGAACCTAAAACGAGCAGATTCGAGGCATCCACAGAGGCCAGCTTGTCGGCCGCTAATGCTGATACGGCAGGAGTACGCAGATTGGTAATTGACTCACCTTCCAGAATCAGCCGAGGAGACAAAGTTTCGGTATCGCAGAGGTGATATAGAGCCTGAATGCGCGGAAGTCCCCGCTCACTATTTTCTGGGGCGAGGGTGAGGATCTTCACTCCGGTCCAGTCCTTATTAGTGGAAGGCATGAGAAGTAATTCTCCGGTACCGGTGGGAATAGACACTCGTGCAGGGTCAGTTTCCGGATCAAAGCCGGCTAATAAAACCTCTGCGAGAGCTTGGCGTGCGGCAGTTGGACTGAGAAGTTGGTAAATTTCCTGGTCGCTGAGATAGGGCACCGGCATAAGATCTCCTTAGTGTGAGGATTGATTATCGGAAAAGTTCTTGTATCCCAGTATTAACAGGAAAAGGGTCCGGCTCGCCGGTATTCCAGCACAAAATTTCGGGTAGGATCCCTTAGGCTAAAAAGTTATGAGCGATACTTCCCAATCCAAACCAGACCGCGCCATAGAGGGTGTAGACGACGAGGTTCCGGCCTATCGACCCGATAAGACTACTCCTTTACCTCGAACGGAAGCCGCCGAGAATGATATTTATCAGCGCACGGGTCGGGTAGCCCCTCAGGTTATTAGGCCTGCCGAATCGGAGGAACAGCCGACAACGGCAATGGAGCGGCCAACTGACTCACTTCCCGAATCAGCAGAACCGACCGTAGTTGAAACATCTCAACCGACTACCGAATTAACGGCACAGCCGATAGAGCGTCAATATCAACCTTCTCCAGAGTCATCTTTTGATGACACCAGTGAGCCTCTTCAATCCTCGGAGAATGTTACGACGGCGACGACAGTTCATGATTATGGTGATGATCTACCGGAATACCGCCGTGGTACTACCGACCTAGGGTTGTTGATTCTCCGCGTACTCCTCGCTGCATGGCTGCTAGTGGATTCTTTGGGAGCATTTTTTGGCTTGGGCGGAGGCGGCATTGGGGCGCTTCAGGAAACCTTCTCGGCGTATCGTGAACCACACCTCCTTGCCATCATCATCCCTTCCTTAGAGCTTGCCGCCGGAGTATTTCTTCTGTTCGGTCTTGTTACTCCACTTTTTGCCGGCTTAGCTACCGTAGCAACTGTCTTTAGAGTGGTTCATGCCTACGCTCAAAATCCGCTAGGTTTTAACCCCTTCCATTGGGAAGCTCCGCTGATGTTGGCGGTGTTGTTAGCATCACTAGCGATTGCGCTGCAATTTACCGGACCGGGTTTGTATTCGCTCGACGGAGGGCGCTCCTGGGCCCGTCGTCCCTTAGCTTCTTCCTGGCTTTTCGTAGTTCTCGGGGTGGCAGCAGCAGTAGCTTTATGGTGGTTTGGGGCAGGCACAAACCCGTTTAATTAGCGACGCTGCGCTCTTTGCTGATGGTGGTTGGTTCATGACGAACCAGCCACCATAGTGCTATGAGCCAGGCTATGGCTAACCACACATAGTCAGAGACCAAGATGGTGGCGTACCAAGGGAGAGTAAAAACATCAATTCCATCGCCGAACCACCATTTAGGTGGCACAGTGAGGCACAGAACAAACCATAGTGTAGTGACGAGCGCTAGGGGACGGCTGTGGGCAGGGGTGCGGCAGATCCGGATAAGTGACACTGGCAGTAACAATGCTAACCACACCCAATGATGGGACCAGCTGATAGGGGAGATCAGCAACATGATGACGGCGTTGGTTAGCCAGGCTTCGGTGTCCCATCCACGCCGGAGTAGCTGGAGTATAAGCCAGGCGCCCAGGGCGATGGTGAGCAAAACGAGGATGACCCAGACCGTGTTTAGGATTGCAGTGCCTTCGGCAGACTCCAAATAGCTTCGACTAGGAAACCACCGCATAACCACCGCTTTGAGGGAGCTATTGGAGGTGTAAGTGGGGTCTACTCCTATTTCGCCGCCGAGACCAATGTTGGATAGCACGCTGAAGTATTCCTTGGCAATATTTGGGCGGAATATGGTTGCGAGAATAGTGGCGATGATGCCAGAGATCCCTGCGGTGATGATGGGGCGGAGGTCTTTTTTCAAGAGAAAAAAGAGAAGCATGGCCAGGGGGGAGATCTTGATGGCGGCTGCGATGCCGATGAGCCATCCCTGCGGAAGAGTGCGTTTCCGCGGCAAGATATCGAGCACAACGAGGGCCATGAGGATGACGTTGATTTGCCCAAAATGATTATTGAGGCGGATTGGTTCTAGGGCAAGACCTACAGCCCATGTGCCGGCGGTCATAAGGGCTATTGAGCGCGGGGGATAGTCGGAAAAAAGCTGACGGATAAGGATGTAGGTGCATATCAGCAGCAGCAAGGAAGTGAGGATCACTATGGTGTAGCCGGCCGCTGAGTCGCTTATCGGGAAGAACCCTAGTGGTGAAAGAAATAAGGCTCCGAAGGGCGGGTAGATGAAAGGTAAAGACACATCGCCGACCTGAATATAATTGCTATATAGCGGTGCGTCGTGGAGATAAGCAACCACCCCTCGCCGATAAATAGCCGCATCAAGAGCAATGCGGGTTAAAAACATCTCAGCGATGGTAATGGCCACTCCCACGGCAAAGAGGAGGACCCCCAGTTGAGTTAATCTTCGGTTCTGAAGGTCCTTGCGCAGGTCGGGGAGTATCACGCGCTTAACTGTAGCGGATCGCTAATCTACTTTACGCACTGCACCCTTGTCTGCACTGGTTGCTAGGGCCGCATAAGCTCTGAGTGCGGTGGTGACCGTGCGCTGTCGATCAACCGGTGTCCAGGGATTGTCCCGAGTTAACATTTTCTCTCGGCGTTGCTTTAACTCTTCATCGGAGATATTAAGATGCAGCAAGCGCTGGTGAACGTCAATGGTAATGAGGTCACCATTTTCCACCAGACCGATCGCGCCTCCGTGGGCTGCTTCGGGGGAGATATGGCCCACGGAGATTCCGGAGGAACCACCGGAGAAACGCCCGTCGGTGATCAAGGCACAGGCGCGGCCCAAACCGGCTCCTTTCAAAAAGGCTGTGGGATGAAGCATCTCTTGCATACCGGGACCGCCGGAAGGCCCCTCATAGCGGACTACTAAGACCTCTCCGGGTTGGATTTCCTTATTAAGGATGCACGAAACAGCTTGTTCTTGGCTCTCCACAACTCGCGCCGGCCCTTCAAAGTGCCACAGTCCTTCATCAATCCCAGCGGATTTAATAACGGCACCATCAACTGCCAGGTTTCCCCGTAGAACAACGAGGCCACCGTCAGCCGTGTAGGCGTGGTCAACATTATGGATACACCCATGTTCAGCATCCTTATCAAGCTCATCCCAGCGGGCTGATTGGGAAAATGCCTCGGTGGTGCGAATACCCCCAGGGGCAGCATGGAAAAGCTCGACGGCTTCTGCTGCCGGATTTTCACCACGGATATCCCACTTATCTAACCAACTGGCAAGATCCTTGGAATGAACAGTGTGGACATCCTCATGGAGTTTCCCAGCCCGACGCAACTCACCAAGAATCGCAGGGATACCTCCTGCGCGATGGACGTCCTCCATGTGATAATCCGAGTTCGGCGATACCTTGGCTAAGCAGGGAACGCGCGTGGATAGCTCATCAATATCCTCAAGAGTAAAGTCCACGCCACCTTCTTGAGCTGCCGCAAGGATGTGCAACACAGTGTTGGTGGAACCCCCCATAGCCATATCTAAGGCCATGGCATTTTCAAAAGCCTTCTTGGTAGCGATCTTCCGGGGCAGAACGGAGTCATCTTCATCGCCATAATAGCGTCGACACAACTCCACGATTGTTTTCCCGGCTTGCTCAAAAAGCGCTCGTCGAGCTGTGTGGGTGGCTAAGGTCGAGCCATTTCCGGGAAGGGAAAGGCCTAAGGCTTCGGTGAGACAATTCATGGAATTGGCGGTAAACATGCCGGAGCATGATCCGCAGGTAGGGCACGCGGAACTTTCGATGGTGTGCAGATCAGTCTCGGAAATGGCCTCATTAGCGGACGCGGAAATGGTGGTGATCAAGTCCGTGGGGGCGTGGGCAATTCCATCGACGACTACAGCTTTGCCGGCTTCCATCGGTCCCCCGGAAACAAAAACTGCCGGAATATTGAGGCGCATCGCCGCATTCAACATTCCTGGGGTGATTTTGTCGCAGTTGGAAATACACACCATAGCGTCAGCTGTGTGTGCGTTGACCATATATTCCACTGAGTCGGAAATAATCTCCCGGCTGGGCAAGGAGTACAGCATCCCTCCGTGGCCCATGGCAATGCCGTCATCAACCGCAATAGTGTTGAATTCTTTGGGTACCCCGCCCGCAGCTCGCACTGCTTCAGCAACGATGTCACCGACATCCTTGAGGTGAACATGGCCGGGAACAAATTGTGTATAGGAATTAACAATGGCAACGATCGGTTTGCCAAAATCTTCTTCTTGGGTTCCGGTGGCTCGCCACAGGGCCCGGGCTCCTGCAGCATTTCGTCCCACTGTTGTTACTGCGGATCGTAATGGGATCACGGCAGATCACTCCTGACACTTTGGGCTGGGTTTGATATGTGGTGAGGAATTTATCCTTAGTCCTGGGGGCGTCGAGCTTGTTGACACTGTTGATATTCCTCGTATTCTTCTTCGCTGAGTAACACCTGGTGGCCATCGCGGTGAACAACTCGAACTTTGGCATCAACGGCCTCACGTCCTTGAGTAAGGACGTCGGGAATTCGGCCACGGGATGCTTCCTGCAGTTGAGGAAGATTATTAAAACTCACCACGGGGACGGTAAATACCCCTTGATTAGTGGTGTGTAATAACGTCCGTGAACCTTTAAAGCTGACGCCTTTAATATCATCCCAGGAAAATTTCTGTGCCGACTTAAAAGCGTAAACCAGAGAAATTCCAGATTCTGAGACAGCGGTACGGGTGCGCAACGTCCACCAACAAAAGAGGGCCACAACGACGAGGAAAAGTGCCATCAAAATCCAACACCAGGGTGTCGGTGCGGAACCAGCAGCAAGAATACCTATAGCTGCCATGATGATGGCCCCGAGCAGATGGGTGCGCTCGGGGCGGAAAGTGACCTCAGGCGGTGATGCCGGTGTGGAACTCATGGTGGATATGGTAGCTGTTATCTCAATCTCGCTGGAAACAGCCCCTCCCCATCATGAACTCATCCCACAGGCGCGGTTGTTTGGGGCTCAGCGGATTTATGTTGAGCCGCCGCCCCCGTATGTGTTTCTGCCGCACCGCCACCTTGGTTAGCGTGTGGTTCGGGTGTATTCGCTGGGGCCGGCTGTCGCTGCGTAGTGGCCGTCGCGGACGGTGCTGGTTCTCGGCTAGGTTCCTGGGTATAGCTTGGTTGCGTTTCTTCCCGCGGGTAGGTACTCGTCGGCGCCTCAGACTCAGTGGTCGTCGGTTCCGAATGAGTAGTGGGTGTGGGGGTATTTGTCGAACTCATTGGTGGGGGTGCTAAAAACCCATCGCCGATTCCATCCGCAGTCTGGAGACTCATCATCTTCAACGCGAAAAGAACGATGAGAGATACTAACAAAATAGTGGTGGAAGGCCGGACCCAGCCGTGGAAAGTTAACCATTGGCGGCGTCGAGCAGGAGAACGGTGTTCCTTATTATCGTGATCTCCGCTTGCAGAATCCTTATCTGGATCAAGTGGATTAAGAACAGAGGTGTCTTGAATCGCGGGATCCTGCTCTAATTCTTCTTTGGTTTTTAAGTCGTGCTGCTGAGGAATTACCTCGGTGGTTGGTGCTTCAATGATTTCTGTGTCGGAACTAGAAACCGGCATAGCCTCGGTGCGTAATTCACCGGACGTTGTCGTCGCTGAACCATACTCATCCCAGAACTCATCCAAAATGCAGGTTCGAATAGCTCGTTCAATCATCCAATGATTACCGGCGGTTGACTGCACCATAAAGCGCATGGTCATCAGCCAAGGCATCCCCACAGTAGTGGGAGGGGTGATAGCTACGGCGGGTTGGACTACCAAGTCACCAAGTAATTCTGCTTTGACTTCTGGTTTGGTTAAGGCTCGACGCGCGGCTCGTTCAGAACGACTAATAGCTTCTTGAACATTCTCTGAGCCAAGAAGGGGGATAGGAATACTCACCACTGCCCGAGACCAATGATTTGAGGCGTTAATGCACACCCGAGCCGTGGAATTGGGGATAATAACGGTTTCTTCCGCCAGAGTTCTAATCTGGGTTGCTCGCATGGTCACCTGGATGACGGTGCCCTCAGCTTTAATGCCATTGCCTTCAAATTTCACCCAGTCGCCAACCCCGAATTGCTTTTCGGTCAGGATAAAGAACCCGGCTAAGAAGTCAGCGATGATGGATTGGGCACCAAGACCAATGGCTGCAGAAGCGACCGTCGCGGGGATAGCGGCACCGGTAAGCGAAAATCCCAGTGTTTGAAGCAAAAGCACCAGGAGAATAAACAGGGCGATGATTTGTCCGATATAGACAGCCACGCCGGCCAAAGCCAGTTGGGTTTTATCATCAGTGCTATCTGCTGGGGAATTGGTGGGGCGATTCTCTATTCTTCGATTCACCCAAAAGAGAACGAACCGGCCAATTCTGGGGACCAGGAAAATCAGCACCAGAATCAAGAACAGGTTGAGTCCGGTGTTGACGATCCAGCTCCAGATGTGAAGCAACACGTACTGGGTATATGACATGCCTTAGACATTAGATGCTCAACCCCTGCCTTTTCAGTTCTTAAAAGTTAACTAAAAACTCCCGAAAATAAGGGGTGATGTTGGATAATTCTTGAGGCTGTGTATGATGTCTGTCATGACAATTATTCGACTTGTACGACTTAGCACTCGGCGCCTGCCGTAGCGGCTTTGTCAGCGAGTCGTCCCGTCAAGCGCCCTCAAATACACTCCACCCAGTGTTTTGGAGGGCGCTTCGTCATTAGCGGGCCACCCGAACCGCGATTTCTTAACCGATACCAGTTCTAAGGAGACGAATTCCCGTGAACGCGGCAGCCACACAGCAGCCTTCCCCGGCCCAGCTGGCCTCACGTGACCGCAAATCTGGCACCAAGCCAGAACGGATGAGTGGGGCGCAGGCCATTGTGCGCTCTCTTGAGGAGCTAGGCGCTGAAACCGTATTTGGTCTACCCGGCGGTGCCGTCCTCCCGCTTTATGACCCGCTTTATTCTTCCACGAAGGTTCGCCACGTTCTTGTTCGTCATGAGCAGGGCGCTGGACATGCGGCCACTGGGTATGCCCAAGCTACCGGGAAGGTAGGGGTGTGTATTGCTACCTCTGGTCCCGGTGCTACTAACTTGGTGACTCCATTGGCGGATGCCATGTTGGATTCCGTTCCTATTGTTGCGATCACCGGCCAAGTAGGGCGTACCTTGCTAGGGACGGATGCCTTCCAAGAAGCTGACATCCGAGGTGTGACGATGCCAGTGACGAAGCATAATTTCATGGTTACTGAGGCAAAGGATATTCCTTGTGCCTTAGCGGAAGCTTTCCATATTGCGGCTACTGGTCGGCCAGGGCCGGTGTTGGTGGATATTCCCAAGGACGTACAATCTGCTGAGATTGAGTTTATGTGGCCTCCCAAAATTGATATGCCTGGGTATCGTCCAACAACGGTGCCTCACTCGCGGCAAATATCTCAGGCGGTTGAGCTTATTGCACAGTCACAGCGGCCGGTTCTTTATATCGGCGGCGGGGTCATTAAAGCGGATGCCGCAGCGGAGTTGAAGGCTTTTGCTGAGTTTACGGGTATCCCAGTTGTCACCACGTTGATGGCTTTGGGCGCGTTCCCAGATTCCCATCCCCTACATATGGGGATGCCGGGGATGCACGGCACTGTGCCTGCGGTCGGGGCTATGCAAAGAAGTGATGTTCTTATTGCGGTAGGTACTCGCTTTGATGACCGGGTAACAGGGGACGTTGATACCTTTGCCCCCTTGGCGAAGATTGTTCACGCGGACGTGGATCCGGCTGAAATTGGAAAAATTAAGCCAGTGGATGTTCCCATTGTTGGAGACGCTAAAGAGGTCTTGCGGTCTTTGCTTGATATATATCGACGCAAGAATCTCGCGGCGCCGGATACTGCTGAGTGGCATCGCTATCTTGGTGAATTAAAAGACCGCTTCCCCCGCGGTTATGACCAGCACGAGGGGTCTTTATCTCCCCAGTTTGTTCTGGAGAAGCTCTCTGAAACCGTCGGGCCGGATGCCATTTACTGTGCCGGTGTGGGCCAACACCAAATGTGGTCGGCGCAGTTTATTGACTTTGAAAAGCCGCGGACGTGGCTCAATTCCGGCGGGCTAGGAACCATGGGATATTCAGTCCCAGCTGCGATGGGAGCCAAAGCCGGAAAACCCGACACTGAGGTGTGGGCGATTGATGGGGACGGCTGTTTCCAGATGACCAACCAGGAGCTCGTCACTGCTGCTGTCGAAGGGTTCCCCATTAAAGTTGCCATTATTAATAACGGCAACTTGGGAATGGTGCGCCAGTGGCAGACCCTCTTCTATGAAGGCCGATATTCCAATACCCGCTTGCGTGGCGATGATGCCTATATTCCTGACTTCGTGGGGTTAGCTGAAGCCCTTGGTTGCGAGGCATTCCGGGTGACCAGCGAAGATGAGGTAGTGCCGACGATTGAAAAGGCCCGGCAGATTAATGACCGACCTGTAGTGATTGACTTTGTGGTCGGAGAGGATGCTCAGGTGTGGCCTATGGTGGCTGCTGGGCATTCCAATTCAGATATCCAATATGCTTTGGGTCTGCGTCCCTTCTTCGATGATGAAGATTCCGCTGCGGAGAGTCCCGCTGAAATTGACTCTGCTATCGATGCTAGTGCTACCCAGCAGCCACAGAACCAGAAGAAGGAGAACTAAGGTGAGCAGTGATAACACCGTCAGTCGGCATATTCTTTCCGTCCTGGTTCAAGATGTTGACGGGATTACCTCCCGTATTGCCGCGCTTTTTACCCGACGCGGTTACAACCTTGTTTCTATCGTGTCGGCTAAAACCGAGAATGAAGGTATTTCCCGTTTTACTATCGTTGTTGATGCTAGCGACGTCGTTATTGAGCAAATTACCAAACAACTTAATAAGCTCATCAATGTTTTGAAGGTGGTGCGTTTAGAGGAAGAATGTACCGTTTCGAGGGCCATTATGCTGGTCAAGGTGTCGGCAAATAATCACAACCGACCACAAATTGTGGATGCGGCAAATATTTTCCGAGCCCGAGTGGTGGATGTTGCACCTGATTCTGTGGTGATTGAGGCTACCGGGTCGCATTCCAAATTGCGCGCATTGCTCGACGTCCTTCAGCCTTTTGGGATTAGGGAACTGATTCGCTCAGGGCAAATTGCGTTGAATCGTGGGCCAAAGATCATGGCTCCGAACGTGCGCTAGCTGGAGTCCAACTAGTTACAACCATCAAAATCCATCCGGGAATATCTCACTAAATGAGACACTTTTAATTCTAATAAATACTGGTAAAAGGGGTAAAGGTGAGGCGTAGACCCCCTGCAACTGGGAAATTGTCTCATGCTGTGATACAACTGGGTGAAGAGGAATAATAAATTTTAGGAGAAAGGTAGGCCTCCATGTCCATTGAGGTTCTTTATGACAACGATGCTGATTTGTCAATTATCCAGGGCCGTAAGGTTGCGGTGATTGGTTATGGATCCCAGGGGCACGCTCACGCCCAGAACCTGCGCGAGTCTGGCGTCGAGGTGGTTATTGGTTTGCGTGACGGTTCTCGCTCTGCGAACAAGGCCAAAGAAGCTGGGTTTGAGGTCAAATCCAATGCGGATGCCGCTGCTTGGGCTGACGTCATCATGATCTTGGCTCCTGACACCTCTCAGGCTGAGATTTTCCATAACGATATTGAGCCCAACCTCAATGATGGAGATGCGCTGTTTTTTAGCCACGGGCTTAATATTCATTTCAAGCGAATCCAGCCGGCAGAAAATATTACGGTTGCTATGGTCGCCCCAAAGGGGCCCGGCCACCTGGTGCGTCGAACCTTCGTGGACGGCAAGGGTGTGCCGACCCTGATTGCCGTGGCTCAAGACCCCAAGGGTGAAGGACGCGACCTTGCGTTGTCCTATGCTGCTGCCATTGGTGGTGCTCGGGCCGGGGTTATTCCCACCACCTTCCGTGAAGAAACCGAAACTGACCTCTTTGGTGAGCAGGCTGTGTTGTGCGGTGGCTTGGAAAAACTGATTATGAGCGGTTTTGAAGTCCTCACCGAGGCTGGTTATGCCCCGGAGATGGCGTACTTCGAGTGCCTCCATGAGATGAAGCTCATCGTTGACCTCATCTACGAGGGTGGAATTGAAAACATGAACTATTCCATCTCAGAAACAGCTGAGTTGGGTGGCTATGTGGCTGGTCCTCGAGTCATTGATGACCACGTAAAAGACAATATGCGTGCGGTCTTAAAAGACATTCAGGATGGATCCTTCGTAGACAACATGTTCCAGGATGTTGCTGAAGGCCAACCTGAGATGAAGCGCTTCCGCAGTGAGTACGCCGAGCACCCCATTGAAACCACTGGTAAGAAGCTGCGTGATCTGATGAGCTGGGTCAAGGTCGATGCACGGGCTGAAACTGCCTAGAGCTTCTACCCCCAAAAACCACATTGCCTCACCCCTCAGGGTGAGGTTTTCTTCTTCTCACTTACCTTCCATAGCTGGTTTCTGATCGGCCGCGTAGAGTCTGACCTATGGGTTTCACGACACCAAGTTACGGGCTTCAAGATCTCTTTTCTCGGATTGACCAAGGCGAACTCCAACTACCTGATTTTCAGCGAAACTATAAGTGGAATGTGGACCAAATTCGCTCCCTGATTGTGACGGTGTTACGCGGATACCCCGCCGGGTGCCTCATGGCTTTAGATACCCGAAACGTCCCCGTTCGTTTTCGTTCCCGCCCCCTCCATGGCGCCCCTGAGCCACATCAAGCTCCTGGGCTGCTTCTTCTTGATGGCCAGCAGAGACTGACCACTCTCTACACCGCTATGAGGGGAGATGGCACCGTCAACAGCGTCGATTTTCGCAATAAGAAAGTAGTGCGACGTTTCTTCGTGAATCTTTCACGAGCAGTCGAAGATGACGTCATGCCCGATGATGCGGTGTTCAACGTTGATGGCGAAGGGATCGTCAAATCTCACTTCGCTCCCTCCATCCCAGCTGGGCTCAGTGATCGCGAAGCCGTGATAGAAGCAGGTGTTATTCCAGTATCTACCTTGTTGAGTGGTCAAGCGACAGATTTACTCTTTGATTTAGCCAAGGACGCCGACGACCACTTAAGAGAAAAAATCAAAACTTTTTACACTCGGATCGTGCGGCCTCTGGCTGCCTATCAGTTGCCTATGATTCGAATTGGTCGAGAAACCGCTCAGGCAGGCGTCGGATCAATATTTGCACAGGCAAACTCAGTTGGCCTTCAAATGGATGTTTTTGAGCTCTTTACCGCTGTCCTTGCGGCAGAGGACCCAGACTTCCATCTCGGCGAACAATGGGAGGAAATCTCCCACGAGTTATCTGAATATCCAGCCCTCAACGAAATTGGGCGCACTGAATTCCTCACCGCCGTGGCGCTAGTTTCCACCGCTCGGCGTGGTCACGCCTCGGGGCACCGAGAAGATATTTTGAAGCTGAATCTTGAGGAATACCAAGCGGCCGAAGCCGATGTACGCTATGGATTCCGGGAGGCAGCTTTATTTCTTGCTCAACGCTGCATCCTTAGCACCGAGCAAGTCCCCTTCGTGCAACAACTTATCCCGCTCGCAGCTATTTTCGCGCTCCTCAATGACACCCCTGATGCGCTAAGAACCACGCTGGGCTGGGACCGACTACACCGATGGTTCTGGTCAGGGGTATTTGGCGAACTCTATGGTTCTCCCGCCGTCACCATCCGCATGGGGCTGGATGTAGATCAAGTCACAGCCTGGATTAGAAGTGCAGCCAGCGGAGATCCAGCTGAAGAACCAAAGACAGTAAGGGATGCAACCTTTAATGAGTCCCGGCTCTTAAGCGTCACGGAAGACTCTGGTGTTTATCACGGACTATATGCCTTGTTAATGGGCAGAGGAGCTAGAGATTGGCGGACGGGTCAAGCATTTAATCGGTGGACCTATCCGGAGTTGAACCCCTCTTTTGCGCGAATATTTCCGGTGTCGTGGTGCGTTGAGCGCGGGGTGGACAAGGACCTTGCAGCCAGCTTAATTAACCGCACCCCCATGGGGAAGCGGACTGAGGTAGTCACGGAGGGTACAACCCCCGCTAGGTATTTAGCGAGAGTCCAATCTAAATCCCTCATGGATGATGAGGAATTCGATGCAGTCTTAGCCAGCCATGATGTGGATGTGGCTAGTCTCCACGCCGGCGACGCAGCTACGTTTCTTCAAGATCGCAAAGAAAGAATCATCGGGATCGTTGAATACGCCATGGATAAAGCAGTGATCCGGGACCTTGATACCACTAACCTTAGCGGTGGAGAAGAAGGCCCCGAAGCGTTTCTGAAATGAGCTTATGCATTTTAGGGAATTTAAATCTAGGATGGAGCAAGTATGCCTCAACGGTGGAAGGAAACTAGCTTGTCTTTATCTCTTAAAAGCCGAAAACGCTTAATGGCTTTGTGTGGAGTAACCATTTTAAGTGGATCCTTATTAGTGGGGTGTAGCTCCGATAACGGAAAAGGCGGTCCACATGTCAGTGTCGAGGATGCTGATGCCGGTCCCTTCGGGGAGGCAGCTGCTGCCAATATCAACCGGAATGTTTCCGATGATTATGAGGCAACCCCGCAAATTTTGGCTGATTCTGACGGTTCTGGATCAGAGGCCGTCGCGCGTTTTCATGACACTTCGGAAACGCTGATTATCTCTGATTCAAAGGATGCTTCACAATTGCGGGCAGCGTCTATTGCAGTTTTTACTCATACTCCCATGCTGATGTTGAGTGATAAAAACTCTAAATCCATTAAGGAGAGCATAAAACAGTTACAACCGGGAAAGGTTTTGTTGGTTGGTAATATTGACGAAAAGTCAGTGACACCAGACCCGGATCCAACTACTGACTCTCCGGATAAACCCGCAATTAACTTCATCCGAGATAATGGGACGGCTGAAGGGCTTGAGGCGTTGACTGCCACTCAGTTTACTGAGCAAGAAGTTGATCGCCCTGAGGACATGGTCAAAGCAGTGGTGGGGCTCAATGGCAAGGATGCGGTGTTGCTGAAGCCCACCTGGGAGCAATTTGTGCCTAGTCCTCAAGCCCAGGGAACACCCGAAGCTTTGCCAGCAGGAACAGCTGAGGATGGAAATTCCGCACCCATTACTATTGCCAGCCCACAAAGTGCGGTCGCAGCAGTGGGTACCGCCCGCGCCTATGGAGTAGAGGTCCGGTATATGGATTATCCGGACCCGCGGTTGAGCGATGACACGATGAAGATGGTTGCCGGGCTGTCGAATCGGCCGTTGTTGGCGTTGGGATACCAATTTGGAAGCGGCAAAACGTTAAGCGAGAAAATCGAGCGGGGTGAGCACGTTACCGCTGAATTGCCGGGTGGCGGCCGGCTTGTTTTCCCGGGACGACGCATGATTGCCCTCTATGGTCACCCCTCTGGTCCAGCACTCGGTGCGATGGGTGAACAAGATCCGGCTGCCTCGGTCAAGCGAGTGAAGGATTTAGTTGATCAATATCAGGGGATGTCAAAAGAACCGGTTATCCCGGCTTTTGAAGTCATCGCCTCCGTTGCTTCTGCTGATCCAGGCCCCGACGGAACCTACAGTAACGTCTTCCCCGAACAAGAGCTCCGACCTTATGTGGATGCCATCATCAATGCTGGCGGATATGCGGTCATCGACCTCCAGCCAGGTAAAGCCTCTTTGCTTGACCAGGCCAAGAAATATGAGAATCTCCTCAAGGAGCCCAACGTGGGCTTGGCATTAGATCCGGAGTGGAAATTAGAGCCGGGAGAGCTTCCGATGAGCCAGGTCGGGCATGTGGATGCGTCAGAGATTGACCAGGTTTCTGAGTGGTTATCAAAGCTAGTAGATGATAATAAGCTGCCACAAAAGGCTTTGGTTCTGCATCAATTCCAATTGCAGATGATTAGAAACCGAGAGTTATTAAACCTGGACCATCCTGAGCTGGCCTTTGTTCTTCACGCTGATGGGCACGGTAGCCGCGAGCAGAAGTTCGACACCTGGGATGCCATGCGAAGAGATCTAGATCCGCGGTTCTTTATGGCATGGAAGAACTTCTTCGATGAAGATCAACCCATGTTTACCCCGCAACAAACCTTCAATGACGTTGTTCCACGCCCCTGGTTTGTTTCTTATCAATAAGTCTCACAGTTCCGCTCATCGGGGTTCTGCTCCGGGATAGGTTTAGGCGCGAATGGGGGTAGTCCAGCTCTGTCTAATTTTCAGACAGGGCGGTCTAGGGTAGCGTCTAAAGGGTTGCACGTCAGGGTGAGAAGGCGTGAACTCGCTCGTAGTCGACGCGGTCGTGCCGGCTGCGGGCGGACGTATCTATCGCATCAGGAGTCCTACCTGTGAACCGTCCCGTTGTACTCATTGCAGATAAACTTGCTCAATCCACTGTTGATGCTCTGGGAGACGCCGTTGAGGTGCGTTGGGTTGATGGCCCGAACCGAGCTGAACTTTTGGCTGCCGTCGGGGAGGCCGACGCCTTATTAGTGCGTTCTGCTACTACGGTGGATCGTGAAGTGCTCGAGGCTGCGCCGAATTTAAAAATCGTTGGGCGTGCCGGGGTGGGTCTAGATAACGTCGATATTTCCGCCGCTACCGAACGCGGCGTCATGGTGGCTAATGCCCCCACCTCAAATATTCACTCCGCCTGCGAACACGCTATTTCCTTGCTGCTATCGACCGCACGGCAAATTCCCGATGCTGACGCCTCTCTTCGGAGCGGGGAATGGAAGCGTTCCGCTTTTCAAGGCGTCGAGATCTACGGCAAAACCATTGGTGTTGTTGGATTTGGGCACATCGGTCAGCTGTTCGCTCAGCGTTTAGCTGCCTTCGAAACTGAAATCATTGCCTATGATCCGTACGCAAATCCAGCTCGCGCAGCTCAACTAGGGGTAGAGCTCGTGGAGCTGGAAGAGTTGATGTCCCGGGCTGATTTCGTGACTATCCACCTGCCTAAGACTCCCGAAACTGCGGGAATGTTCAATGCTGAGCTGCTAGCGAAATCGAAGCCCGGGCAAATCATTATTAACGCGGCTCGGGGAGGTCTGGTAGATGAGCAGGCTCTCGCTGATGCGATTAATGACGGCAGAATCCGAGGCGCGGGTTTCGATGTCTATAGCACCGAACCGTGCACTGATTCGCCACTGTTCGGCATCAAGAACACCGTAGTAACCCCGCACTTAGGGGCTTCCACTCTCGAGGCGCAAGATCGTGCCGGTACTGATGTCGCCGATTCCGTGCTTCGCGCATTACATGGTGAGTTTGTGCCCGACGCCGTCAACGTCTCCGGTGGTCGCGTAGGCGAAGAAGTCTCTCTCTGGCTGGATTTGGCCCGCAAACTTGGTTTACTCGCCGGACGACTCCTCGATGCTGCTCCTACTGCTGTTGAAGTTGAGGCTCGCGGTGAACTGAGCACTGAAGATGTATCCGCCTTGGGGCTGTCAGCTCTTCGGGGAGTGTTCTCCGGAATCCTTGAAGAACCTGTCACCTTCGTCAACGCCCCCGCCATTGCAGAAGAACGCGGTGTGGAGGTAGACGTCAAAACCACCACCGAATCTGCTACTCACCGTTCTTCTTTGAAGATTACGGTCATTAGCGCAGACGGTCAGCACGCTGAAGTAGTAGGAGCGTTAACCGGGCTAGACCGGGTAGAAAAATTTGTCCAGATCAACAACCGTGGTTTTGATATGCGTGCCGAAGGGTTGAACCTCTTCTTGCGCTATACCGACGCCCCGGGCGCTTTGGGCAAAGCTGGCAGCGTTTTAGGTGACGCCGGCATCAATATTGAAGCAGCCGGGTTAACCCAGGCAGCAAAGGGTGATGGTGCCATCTTGGTGCTTCGCGTAGAGCGTGAAGTTCCCGAGGAGTTAGTAGCTGAGATCACTCAGGAGCTAGGGGCAGAAGCGTTCCAGTTGAATTTCAGCTAGCGACCTCGGCGTCGAGCTTCCTGGAGCCCTGCGGATTATTAATATCCGCGGGGCTTTTAGGATTCCGAGGACAGTTGGTCGTGAATGTCCTCCCGAACTGTTTGGCGTAACTGATCCTCGTCGATATTTGATTCGTTCAGCATGGTGCGGATTTCTGTGCGTTCCTTATGAGAAAGTCGACGGCCAGAGCGCGCTGAGCGGAGAAAGAGCGAACGCAACCGAACGCGTCTTTCTGTTTCTGCACTGATCTGCGGGCGATCCTTCAGATAGGAAGCCACCAGAATGAGGACCATCGCTACCCCTAAGTAGCCAAGAAGCGGATACACATAGTTCATGAGGGATTTAAATCCGACGAAGCTGATGGCGTAGCCCAGAAGACAAAGCACGAGGTAGCGGATTCGGAAGCGGGATTGATCCTGGGCGCTTATTCTGCGCCCCAGGGCATAGAACATGCCGATGCAGGTGTTAAAGATCATTCCGTAGACTACCCACACCACGACGTAGCTGGCCCAGGGGGAGATGTGGTCAAAGACTTTCAGCATCGGAACATCTGAGCCCTGGATGTCGTCCGTATTGGCAAAGAGGGTGATGGCGGACATGAGCATGAGAAGGGTAAAGACCACTCCGCCGAGGAGCCCGCCGCGTCCGGTGTCCCTGGGGTTGATATAGCTACCTCCGATGACTAAAACCATGGACACAGCGAGGATGAGATCAAGACCGGCGTAATTGATGGCAGAGAGCCACCAGGGGCTAACTGGGGAGTCGGCTTGTTGGGCTAGCTGATTGAGGTGGGAGAAGTCCGCGGGTAGGTGAGCCAGGGTGTAGCAAAAGGCCACAATGACGGCGATGATGACGAAAGGTGTAAGCCCACCAATAACTTTTGATACTCGTTCTACATCGAGCAATCCAGTGAGGATAATCAGGATCAGCATCACGGTAGATCCAATCCAGGTGGGCACATCAAATTGCTGGGAGATGGTTGATCCGGCCCCAGCTAGCATGACAAATCCCAGGGCAAAGAGGGTAACCATCACGGCGATATCAAGAGCCCAGGCTACCCAGGTGTAGGTAGCTGAGCGGAAAACCGATTGGTGTTCATCAGCTAGGTAATAACTTCCCAATTGCAAGATGACCACGCCGGCGATGGAGATGATGATTCCAGACAGGATGGTGCCCCAAATCCCGATGGAACCGAAAGAAATAAAATTTGAACCAGTTCTTGACCGGTGGCGAATCCAGCCCCGACGATAAGCCCAATAAATGCCAGTCCGATGGAAATGACATTCCTCATGGCTGAGAGAAACACTCCTTCAAAGCACTAGAGATGAAGTTATAACTTTTTTTATATTACTCAGCGGGGGCTTAGGGTTCATGAGCTCCATCGGGGAGTGGGGTAGCCTTAGATGGGTTAAGGCCCCAGGCGTCGGGCCGAAAGATTGATTGTTATAAGGAGCGTAGCATCGTGGAACCAAGCGCTATTGTTCGCGCTTTATCACAGATTTTCCAAGAGTTCGACGTGGTCCCGGCGAATGCGCGAAGCGGTGCTTTGCCCTTAGAGGTTAATTGCGGCGCGTTTCAGCTGAGCTGTGATTTAGTGCCAAACCGTCACGAGTTCATCGGGGCAACGGCAACGTGGCTAGGTCAGCTTCCGGCGCAGCTGTATGTGGAAGCCTTATCAGTAGCGAACTCCCTTAATAGAGAACACCCTTGGCCGGCTGTATCGCTAGTTCCTGAGCGCAACAAGGACCTTCTTGATGTGCTTCACGACGATGCAGGGGTGCTTAACGCTCAAGCGCAGATCGTTCATCCTCTGCCGGTCGATGAGGGGCAATGGCGTTCATTTGCCGCTAGTGCTGTAGCTAGCGGAGTGGTTTTATCCCAAGCATTTTCTGACGCATTCCCCGATTATGAATCTGGACAACCTCTTCATACGGTCATCACTCCTGGTCCTGTCTACTTTCCGGGGGTTACTCGGGACCGAGTGCGTCAATGGTTTTCCGAGCGTGGTTTCCCAGATATCCCCTTTAATGAAGAAGATGAATGTTTTAATCTCTCCCTCCACAACTCCCCGGTAGATATTGTGCTTCGCAACTCCGAGGTATTTGAGGTGAGAGTTGCTGCAGCCTTGCCCGGGCAGGGCAGTGGTTCTGGGGAGGCGGATCCGGCAACTGCTGTGCATGTGGCTAATCGGCTACACTCTCTGGCACCTCTAGCTCGCGCCAGCGTAGTGCAAGAAGATCATCGATGGTGGGTTGTGAGTAGCTGCGCAGTTCCGCTAGGGGCTGGGGTGAATGATTACCAACTAGATCTTCTTGTGCATCAAGGGATTATGCAGTCAGCCACCCTTTTGCGGGCGATCATGCACCGCGTGCAGTAGAACTGCTACCATAGCCGCAAAAGTTCATCAGGTGAGAGAAGGTGTCCACATTATGAAATTAGCTGTGATTCCTGGCGACGGTATCGGACCAGAAGTAATTGCGGAAGCATTGAAAGTTCTGCATGCGGTCCGTGATGATATTGACGCTACACATTTCAATCTTGGAGCTGATCACTACCTTGAAACCGGGGAAGTGCTCTCCGATGACACCCTCGCCGCATTAAAAGACTATGACGCAATCTTATTGGGAGCTATTGGTGCCCCGGGGAAAGTTCCCCCCGGAATCCTGGAACGTGGACTGCTCCTTAAACTTCGCTTTGCCCTCGACCATCACGTTAATCTCCGGCCAGCTAAGCTATATCCCACCTCTGAGTCCCCGCTGGCGAATCCGGGGCAGATAGATTTTGTTGTGGTTCGAGAAGGAACCGAAGGGCTTTATGCTGGCAATGGTGGCGGTCTTCGCGTAGGCACACCGCAGGAAGTAGCTAGTGAGGTTTCGCAGAACACCCGCTACGGTGTTGAGCGAGTAGTTCGTGATGCCTTTCACCGCGCTCAGGGGCGTCGGAAACACCTCACCTTAGTGCATAAAACCAATGTTCTGGTTAATGCCGGCAGCCTCTGGCAGCGCACGGTTGATGAGGTAGCTGAAGAATTCCCCGATGTTCAGGTGGATTACCACCATATCGATGCGGCCACCATCTACATGGTGACTGACCCCTCTCGTTATGACGTTATTGTCACAGATAACCTCTTTGGGGATATTCTGACGGATCTTGCTGGGGCTATCACCGGCGGAATAGGGCTCGCGGCCAGCGGCAATATTGATGCTTCAGGAACTAACCCCTCGATGTTTGAACCGGTCCACGGATCGGCCCCCGATATCGCCGGACAAGGAATTGCTGACCCTACTGCCGCTATTCTTTCTGCCGCATTACTCTTGCGTCACCTCGGTGATGAGGCTCATGCCCAGCAGATTGAAGACGTGGTAGCTCAAGACATTAGTCAGCGTGGACACGCCTCCTTATCGACTCAGGAAGTTGGGGACCGGATAGCGGAAGCCCTGGCGAATTCCTAGTGCAGAAATCCAACTAAAACCGCAGCGCACTGCCCTGAAAACCGATACACTCAGCAGCTATGAGCGTAGAGATTGAGGCAGTGCGTGATTTTATTGCCGAGGTCGAACCTTTTAGTCGGCTTCCTGAGTCTGTGCTTAATGACGTTGCACGGCACATCACCATGACGTATGTGCCCAAAGGCACTGAGGTCGTGGCTTATGGGCACAATAATGATCAGCTCTTCATTATTCGAACAGGCGCCGTTGATGTTCTCGATGAGCAAGGACTGTTACTAGATCGTCGGGATGCTGGTGGAAGCTTTGGCTATTCCTCTCTGATGGGGGAGCCCAACTTTAGATACCAGGTTATTACCGTTGAGGATAGCTTGCTGATGATCCTTAAGGAGTCTACGTTCAGTGAACTTGCTCAAGCGCATCCGGAATTCGAGCGTTTTTATTCCTCACAGAGCCGACGTATTGCTGCCGAAGCCGAGCAACTACGGCAGGGGCCAAGTAATGAATTACTGCGCACCACCATCAGCACCTTCATGGTCACTAATCCCTTGTGTATTCCGGCGACTACGAGCATCCAACACGCTGCGGTAGTCATGCGTGACCATGATAGTTCCTCGCTGTTAGTTACAGCTTCTGATGGGGAACTTCGCGGTATTCTTACCGACCGGGATTTGCGATCCCGAGTTCTTGCGGCAGGCCATGATCCGCAGCAACCAGTCAGCACCATTATGACGAGCAATTTACTGACAACATCGAGCACGGCGCCAGCTTTTGAAGTGATGCTCTTAATGGCTGAACACGGTATCCATCATATGCCCGTTGTTGATGATGGCGAGTTGCGAGGAATTCTCAGCTCAGCAGATGTCATCCGACTTCTCCACCAGGACCCTATTTACCTGACTGCTGACCTCTCCCGCCGGACCTTCGAGGATATGACTGATGCCTATCGTGATGCTGTTACCTTGGCGCTGCGGTTTATTGAAAAAGGATCACATCCTCAAGATGTTGCCGGACTTTTGACTATGGTGGCTGACTCTATTGCCCGACGCCTCATCACCTTAGCGGAGGAAGAACTTGGACCGGCCCCCATTCCTTGGGCTTTTGTGGCCTTAGGTTCCCAAGGTCGTAAAGAGATGGGATTAGCATCGGATCAAGATAATGCTCTGATCTTGGATAACAGCTACCGTGAGGATGAGCATGGAGAATATTTCCGTCGTTTTACGGAGATGATTTGTCAGGGGCTTCACCGGGCAGGGCAGATTCTTTGTCCTGGAGATATGATGGCCCAAAATCCGCAGTGGAGAATGACTTTAGCTCAATGGCAAGACACGTTCCACACATGGATTACGGCTCCTCAGCCGGAGGCTCTTCTTCATGCTCAGATCTTCTTTGATCTCAGAGGTATCGCAGGTGACCAGCATCTTGTTGATAGTCTCCATCGTGATGTTGTGGAAATGGCTCAGGGGGCGTCGCGCCTCCATGCCCACCTCGCCGCCCTGGCCGCCCGACGTGAACCACCGCTCGGATTTTTCCGTGGTTTTGTGGTGGATCGTTCCGGGGAATATGCCAATACCCTGGACGTCAAGAAAGGCGGAATAGCGGCCATTGTGCAAATGGCTCGGCTCTATGCCCTCCATGCAGGTTCGTTATCTCTATCAACGCGTTCTCGTCTCCAGGAGGCTGCCGCAGCTGGAACCTTATCTGACGATAGTTCCCGGAATCTTCAAGACGCCTTTGATGTTCTCAGCTCTCTTACCTTAAAGCATCAAGCTGACCAGGTTATTGCCGGCCATGATCCGGATTATCACCTCAATCCAGCTAATCTCAGCAAAATGGATCGGGAACACCTCAGGGATTCTTTTCAGTTAATTAAAAACCTCCAAACCGCCTTAGCCACGAAATATCCGGTGCGTAATATCTAAACAACCGAAAGGAAACACTTGGGAGTCTTCAGCGCCCTTTTCTCCCGGTCCACCACAGTGCCGCCGCAGTGGGAACACACTAGTTTCCCGCCTTCATCTCATCTGCTCCACGATCTACCCCTCCTCGCTGTCGATGTGGAAACAACCGGGCTTAATCCAAAAAAAGACGTCATGGTCTCCATAGGGTGGGTACCCATTAACGGAAGAACAATCGACCTAAGCCAAGCTGCTGAACTCATCATCCAAGGCGCGCCGGGTTTTTCTGTTGGTTCTTCCGCCACTATCCATTACTTCACCGATGAGCAACTCGCATCCGGGGTGAGTCTGGACAAAGCTATGGATGAACTATTAACTGCCCTGGCTGGTCGAGTTTTATTGGCTCACTTCTCGCATATTGAACAGCAATTTCTAGCGCGAGCATGTCAGAAGGTATATCGGGCTTCTTTTCAGCCTCCGGTGGTGGACACCTTCGCCTTAGAACGCCGACGTATGGAGCGGATGGGGACATACCCGCGTGGAGAAGATCTTCGCCTTCCTCGAGTCCGAGAGCGATATGGTTTACCGCGCTACCCCAATCACAGTGCCCTTCATGATGCCTTGGCTTGCGCTGAGCTCTATCTGGCGCAAACGGTAGATGCGAACAGTCGGGGAAAGGTATTAGGCGACCTGCGTCACTAGAGGTGATCCCCGGCACGCTAGGATACCCTTCATGCGTTTTGGAAGAATTGCTACTCCGGAAACAATGTGTTTTTGCGTGATCGAGGGCGAGGGAGAAGACTACGCCCAGCTCACCGCCAAAGAAATCGAAGGAACCCCTTTTACGGAGCCGCAGTTTACCGGCCGAGAGTGGCCGCTTTCTCAGGTTCGGCTATTAGCTCCCATGCTGCCCAGCAAAGTAGTTGCCATTGGACGTAACTATGCTGACCACGTGGCTGAAGTGTTTAAGAAATCTGCCGAATCTCTTCCCCCGACCCTGTTCATTAAACCCCCAACCGCAGTCATCGGGCCGGGTCAGCCTATCCGCATCCCGGATTTCGCAACGAACGTGGAGTTCGAAGGAGAACTCGCACTGATTATTGGACGTCCGTGCAAAAACATTAAAGCTGATGATTGGCGTCAGGTGGTGCGCGGTTACACCATCGTCAATGATGTTTCCTCCCGCGATCTGCAATTCTCAGATGGTCAGTGGGCTCGAGCTAAAGGAATTGATACTTTCTGCCCCCTGGGCCCCTGGATAGAAACTGATCTTGATGCCATTGATGTAACCAATTTGCCTATTAAGGCTCGGCTCACCCACGAGGGGCACACTGCAGTCAAGCAGGATTCTAACTCTAATCAAATGATTATGAGCATTGGCGAGATCATCGAATTCATTACCGCTTCGATGACGCTATTACCTGGAGATGTGATTTGCACTGGCTCCCCGGCCGGAACGGAAGAAATGGTGCCGGGGGATTCCATCGAAATTGACATCCCCGGTATCGGGAAACTCGCTAATCCAGTAGCTCGGGCGTAGTGGTCTGGGGAACGTCATCCCTTAACCCAAGAGCGCGCATAATCGTGCGCAGTTTCGCGGTGGTTTCCGCAAATTCTGTCTCTGGATCAGAATCCGCCACAATGCCACCGCCGGCCCACGCTCGGGCCTGGTAGCCGTCGGCACTGACCTCGGCACATCGGATCGCTACCATGTATTGCCCGTCACCATGACTATCGCACCAGCCCACGGCGCCAGCATAAAAACCTCGAGGGGATTCTAGATCGCTGATAAAGCGTTCCGCCGCTGTTGCCGGTGTGCCGCATATCGCTGGAGTGGGGTGAGTCAGCATCGCTAACTCTAAAGCCGATGGTGCCGGTTCGCGCAACTCTCCACGAATGGGTGTGGCTAAGTGCCATACTTCATTGGTTTTCATCAGCTCCGGCTGATCCGGAATGCTCAAAGAAAAACACAGCGGCGTCAACACCCTCCGCAAATGTTCGACGACATAAGCATGTTCCGATTGGTCTTTGGCGCTGGCTTGAAGGCGTTGAGCTATCTTGGCGTCGCATTGTGCATCAGTTTGCCGGGGAGCTGAACCGGCGAGGGGGAAAGCAGTCACCACCTGACCACGGCGTCGCACCAACACCTCCGGCGAAGAACCAACCAGCATTTTTCCGTGAAATTCTTCACCAGCCGGGGACAGATCAGCAATAAAAGCATCCCGTTGGGCGGAAAGTTCTATGAGGCGAGCGGCAACGAGTCGAGGATCAACCGCCGGATCAAAAGCAATATCAACCGCTCGGGCCAGCACGACCTTATCAAACTGCCTGCGCTGAATAGCGTCCACCGCGTGGGCAACACGTTTCCGGTGCTCCTGGGGGGAGGGGTCAACGCCAACTAAGTGCGCCTTAAGCTGTGCGCCGGGGCCGATCCGATAATAGGGGTGCGGTTCTAAAGCGTGATCTTCACGAATGATTTTTTCAGGAACAGTTAACGCGGCAGGTGCCCCCGGGTGAAATGGCAAAGCACCAACGATCATCTCAACGTTTCCGCTAGAAAGTAGTGAAATGGCCTGGTGAGGGTCGGAAAAAGTGATTTTAGCGCCCTGGGTGCGGACCGATCCATCGGCTCTGGAGAGTAAAAAATCTGGCGCAGTGGTAGGGCGTGAACACATGTGAAAACATTGTAGCTACCATATCCACCATGACTGACGTACGCGTTCGATTCTGTCCATCGCCAACGGGAACCCCCCATGTGGGAATGGTTCGCACCGCTTTATTCAACTGGGCTTACGCTCGGTACACCGGTGGAAAACTGATCTTCCGGATCGAAGACACCGATGCTGCCCGTGATTCTGAAGAGTCCTACCAGGCCATTATCGATTCATTGACGTGGCTGGGTTTGGATTGGGATGAAGGCGTGGTGAAAGGCGGGCCACACGAGCCTTATCGGCAAAGCCTGCGTGGTGACATCTACCGGGATGTTCTCAATAAGCTCATTGAGGCTGGTGAAGTATATCCCGCTTACTCCACGGCAGAGGAAGTAGAACAGCGCCATCGTGAAGCCGGACGAGACCCCAAGTTGGGATACGACAATTTTGATCGTGACCTCAGCGAGGAGCAGATTGCGGCTTTTGAGGCTGAGGGGCGCAAACCAGTGTGGCGGCTGAGGATGCCTGATAAAAACTGGTGCTGGCATGATCTGGTGCGCGGAGACATGGAATTTGTCAGCAGCACCCAGCCTGATTTTGTGGTGGCGCGTTCCAATGGGCAACCGCTTTATACCTTGGTCAACCCGGTGGATGATGCCCTCATGGGGATAACTCACGTTCTTCGTGGTGAGGACCTTCTCCCCTCAACCCCACGTCAGTTAGCCCTCTACGAAGCTCTGCAACGCATTGGGATTGCGAAGCGCACACCTATTTTCGGTCACCTTCCTTTTGTGATGGGGGAGGGGAATAAGAAATTGTCGAAGCGTGATCCTCAGTCCAATCTCTTTAATCACCGGGAAGCCGGAATTATCCCGGAAGGCATGATCAACTATCTTGCTCTCTTGGGCTGGTCACTAGCAAAGGACCGGGATATCTTCAGTGTTGAGGACTTAGTAGAGAATTTCGACGTAGCCGACGTCTTAGGCAATCCGGCCCGATTTGACCAAAAGAAGTTGGAGGCAATCAACGCAGACCATATCCGGCTCCTTGAACCAGCGGTATTTGAACAGCGACTTCGTGACTATCTGACTGAGTTCACCGATTTCCCGGTTGACTACCCGGCCGATAAGTTTAAGATTGCCGCTGACCTAGTTCAGACCCGGATTAAGACCTTAGGTGACGCCTATGGCTTAGTGAACTTCTTAGTGACCCCGGACGCTGAATTGGAGTTGGAGGAAAAGTCAGCGCGAAAGAACTTGAAGGAAGATGCCGTTCAGGCCCTCGATGAAGGAATCAAGGTGTTGTCTGCCCTCGATGAGTGGACCACGCCAGCCATTGAACAAGCCCTGAGCGGAGCTCTCATTGAGGGGTTAGGGCTTAAGCCTCGGAAAGCCTATGGCGCACTGCGAGTAGGGATTTCCGGTGCAGCCGTTTCACCGCCACTCTTTGAATCCATGGAATTGTTGGGTAAAGAATCAACTTTAGCTCGGTTGCGCGCCGCGCGGGAGCAGACACCGTGGCAGTCATCTGGACAATAGGGTAATGACCTGCTGGTTTGTTAGTTCAGAGGAATTGTGACTATATTAGATCCCGTTGCTTCGCACGGGGTCGGTCAATAGTGTTCGACCGCTGAGCTAGCAATAGTGGCCTATGGTGTAATTGGCAACACAACGGTTTCTGGTACCGTCATTCTAGGTTCGAGTCCTGGTAGGCCAGCTGCGGTTGTCCGCACGGTGAAGAAATTCACTCTTCGCCCCGTTCGTCTAGCGGCCTAGGACGCCGGCCTCTCACGCCGGTAACACGGGTTCAAATCCCGTACGGGGTACCACAAACTATAGCCAAGTTCTTATTGAGAGGACTTGGCTTTTTCGCAGTTGAGTAGTGTGTACTCGCGGATCAATCAGGTCGGGGGCATGGCCCAAAAGTGATCTTAAAGGAAACTGGGAATATCAGTCATGGTGCCAATCCGCTGTGGAATAGTAGCACCCCGAACGGCAGCACATAGATCCGGCCACATCATGTTAGTCCCCCACAATGGATCCACGACGGTGACGTACAAACAGGATTCTAATTGCTGGTCTAAGGTGGCATTCCCATTCTTTAGTCGCTCAATAGTATTTTCATCGACCCCGCCTACTGAGGTTGTGTGAGAGGGGTTACCAATAGTAACCCTCATGACGGAGTCCTGTGGTTCATGTGCCCCGCGGACTATGGTGACGTAATGGCTCGCGCTTAGCGCGGAGACCAGCCGATACACTGACTCCGCTGGAGACATAAGTTCTACATATGCCCGCTGCGCGTAGCCTTCCTCATCGAGGGGAACTCCCGGCTGAGAGCTGAGTGTTAAATACCCGAAATCATTATAGAAACAGAGGAAATTAGCAATAGGAGCAGTTTCTTCATCAATGGGCCCTAAGTATTCTGGGCTGGTATCTAATTCACCCTGAACATAACAGTCCGTCAAATACCGTAAATCAGCAAAGCTTTTAGCGTCACTCCAGTCCTCCGGGAGATCATCGGCAATAGAAAAAGAATTATCGGTGCTTATGGAAAATCCTTACTATCTTTCTGCTGTGGTTATTGACAAGTCTGAGAATAAGACAGTGAGCACCGGAATTCATGGGGAGAAATCCCCGGAGGTATAAAGAAAGCCTGCAGCCAGAAAGACGTCGCCCACCTCTCTACTCATAGTAACGAGGTGGGCAAGGGTATTTACCAGTTATGGACAGTACCGTCAGCTAGCCGGTTATAGGGCAGATATGCTTGTTCATAGGGGAATTTCTTCGCTGCTTCTGGATCAAACTCCACACCTAGTCCAGGGTTGTCTCCCGGGTGGAGGTAACCGTTTTCAAAGGTCAAGGATTCGTGGAATACTTCCTTCGTCAGCGTGGAGTGAGGCATATATTCCTGTAATCCATAATTATGGATGGAAAGACCCAAGTGAAGTTGAGCTGCAAATCCAATCGGAGATACATCGGTGGGACCGTGGAAACCAGATTTTACTTGGTACATTTCGGCAAGATTCATGACTTTCCTTAACGGGCTAATACCACCGAAATGGGTTGAGGCGCAGCGCACATAATCAATAAGCTGCTCGGAAATGAGGTCCTTAATGTCATAAATGGAGTTAAAAACCTCACCAATAGCTAGGGGCGTGGTGGTTTGCGACCGAACATAACGCAAAGCCTCCTGGTTTTCTGCCGGTGTGCAGTCCTCCAACCAGAACAAGTCATAGGGTTCAAGAGATTTACCCAACTGTGCAGCTTCCCGCGGAGTCATCCGGTGGTGACCGTCGTGGAGTAGAGGAAGCTCAGGGCCAAACTCATTGCGCACTGCCTCGAAAACTGTGGGTACGTGCCGCAAATAAGCTCTCGTATCCCAGTCCTCTTCCACCGGCCACGAGCCACGATTCGCCGGTTCAAAGTCGTAGCGCTCGCCGGTGGACTGCTCCTGAGCTGCGACCCCATAGAGTTTCTCGATTCCCGGCACCGAGGTTTGCACCCGGATACTGCGATACCCCAGCGACATTTCGTAGCGGATGGAGTCAAACAGAGATTCCAGATCAGTGCCGCTGGCGTGTCCATAGGCACGGCATCCTCGTCGGCTTGCACCACCGAGGAGCTGATACACGGGCATTCCTGCTGCTTTGCCCTTGATATCCCACAAGGCCATATCGACGGCCGCAATAGCTGCCATTGTGACCGGGCCGCGCCGCCAATACGCACTTCGATAGAGGAACTGCCAGGTATCCTCAATATTCCGGGCATCGCGCCCTACCATGAGCTGACACACGTGGTCTTTGAGATAACTTGCTACCGCCAATTCACGCCCATTGAGCGTGGCATCTCCCACGCCAACTATCCCATCCTCGGTGGTTAGCCGCAGAGTGACGAAATTGCGAGTAGGGGAGCACACAAAAACTTCAGCGTGCGCAATTTTCATTACTTCTTCTCCTTATCGTCGATATCTAAGGACACCACTTTTTCGGTATCATCAGCGAATTTCGCTGCCAAACTTGTTCGGTTTTTCTCAATGGAAGCCATGATTTCTCCGAAGCGCTTTTCAGTGAGTGGATAACTCCACATAATGAGGATCGCGAGGAGGAAGAACCCTCCGGCGAAGATGGCAAACCACAACCCCATCGCGTCGAGCGTGGCGGGGTCCTGAGCCAGATGGCTGATTCCTTGGGCTTTCTGCTCCGAGGTGGGTTGGACATAGCCCGAGAGCGCAAGAGCCCAGCTAGCGAGGGCCATACCTATTCCTTGCCCTACTTTTCGGGTAAAGGAGAATGCGGCGTAGGTGGCCCCTTCGGTACGAATACCTGTGCGGTATTCGCCGTATTCCACGGTATCGGCTTCCAAAGCCCACGTCATTGTGTTAAGAATGGCCATTCCGGCGCCGGTGACAAAAAGTCCGAGCAAGCTAATACTCAGGCTCTGGGTTACTGAGGAACCCGCCCAGAAGATAATGACGCCGATAATTGAGGCAATTCCAGCAACGAGGAATCCCCGTTTCTTCCCCAGTTTTCTAGTAAGGATTGGCCCAAATGGGGACATATACAGGACAGCGCCGGTGGTAATGATAGTGACCACCGTGGACTGCCAGTTACCGTCGGAAAACCTCCCCAGCAAGTCAATGGCGATATAAAGCGCCATGGCAGATACTACGTTTTGGCCGGTGAGATACATCAGGGAGGAACCGCACAGCCGCATCAGCGGACCGTTGCGACGGACTGTTGCCAGGGTTTCTTTAAGAGAGACTCGTTCAACTTCACGTTCCACCACCTCTTTGGCGGTGGCGAAGGTTGTCATGAAGAAAATTGATCCAACAATGAGGAAGGCAATAGCCGTAATGAGGAAGGTTTGTTGCAGGTTGGCAGCAGATTTAATGGCCGGTGCCAACAAAACTGCCAAGATCAAAATAGTGAAACCGGAACCTACCATGCGGGCAGCAGCCATTCGGGAGCGATCTACGGGATCTTGGCTCATAGCACCCGCAAGGGAACCGTAAGGGATGTTGACCATGGAGTAGAGCAACCCCATCAGGGCGTAAGAGACAGTAGCCCAGATGACTTTCATCCCATAATCGCTGACCGGGATCCAGAAACACAGCAGATTAGAGGCGAGAAGCGGAATGGAGTACCACAAGAGGAAGGGGCGGAATTTACCCCAGCGGGTCATGGTGGCATCTACTACGCGGCCGGCAAAAATATCAGCAAAAGCATCCCAGACCTTGATGAAAAGAAAGATAAGGCCAGAATGTTCGGGGCGAATTCCCACCACGTTGGTATAAAACACGAGGAGGAAAAGGCCGGTCATTTGGAACGCAATATTACATCCGGCATCACCTAGGCCATAGCCAACGAGCCGATGGACCGGGAGATGCGGTCCGCTGCTAACCACCGCAGCGGTTGGTGAAGAGTGAGTGGCCATAATGTGGCGCACCTCCTTGGTGAAGGAAAAGTTGAAAGATGAGGGAAGCTACCGAGTTGTCCACCGCTGGCGTAAATGGGTGGCCGCAGCTTTAGGGCGTCGGTCTCGGGTGAAAGCACCCTTACGGTTGCCATCAATACGGGCGATACCGAACTTGGTTTGAAAGTCAGCGAAATTCCACATCTGTTCCCCGATGACGGCAGGCACGGCATCAAAGACTTCTTCATAGGCTTTGAGGTAGGCGACCTGGAATTCCTCGGAAAAAGGGACATTGTGCACCGAATGCAAGCCGGCCACAGTATCAGCGCCGTATTCGGTCATAATGATGGGTTTATGGAGCATGTCTTGCCACTTTTCGAGTTCTTCGCGCAGAACCTCCTGTGCTTTCTTGAGATCAGCTATGTGGGCATACCAGCCGTAATAGCGGTTTAGCATCAAGACATCAAACAGATCAGAAACCGTATCAACCCCGGCCGGAGCAAACATGACATTGGTAAAACCGACTGGGCGCGTGGCATCTAGAGAACGGGTCCATTCAACCAGGGGAGCAAAGTACTCTCGAGCCTCTGGAACGGCGGTATCGGGTTCATTGGCGATAGACCACATCACCACCGACGGCCGGTTCTTATCTCGCTGAATGAGTTCCGCGATGTGGTCCTTATGAGTGGCTTGGGTTTTGTCATCCACGTGGCCCGGGGTGAAAGTGGCTCCTACCTCGTCACCGACGATTCCGCCAGCAATGGCCCAATTCAGCCCCACGGCTGCTGTTTCATCGATCACGACAATGCCGTGTTCATCGCAGTAATCCATGAACTCATCTGAGTAGGGGTAATGCGAGGTGCGCAGCGAGTTTGCGCCTATCCACGACAAGAGCTCGAAGTCCTGAAGCATGTGGGCGTCGGAATGCCCTTTCCCCAGAGTCTCATGGTCTTCGTGCATACCAAAACCGGTGAAATAGAAGGGCTCGCCATTAATAAGGAACTGCATTCCCTCTACGGCTACTTCCCGCACTCCAAAGGGTTCTCGATGGCAATCAAGAAGTTGCCCGGCTTCATCATAGGCTGAGATTTCGAGGTCATAGAGTCCTCCGATCCCCGGAGTCCATAGTCTGACGTGGGGAATCTCCACCTGCCCGGAAGATCCCTCGGATTCCGCGATCACTGAAACATCGCGGTGATCAAGCACTTTAATCTGGATTGACGCTGGCGCCTCAGAGAAGTCGGCGCTCCAGCTCACGACGCCAGTAGAACCAGAATACGAGGTGGTAATAGTGACATCGTGGAGATAGGTCCTGGGACGAGACCACAACGCGACACTGCGGTGCAGTCCGGCGTAGTTGAAGAAATCATGACGATAGTCCTGGCGCCAGGTACCGTCGTCTTGCTGAACTACCTCTCCCGGGGGAATGGAATCCTGGTAGAGGCGGTTATCGACGGCGATCGTGAGGCGGAAGACCTCTCCCGGCGTGACATGATCAGTGATATCAACCTCGACGGGAAGATATCCTCCCCGATGGTCGCCTACTTCCTGACCATTAACCCACACCCGGGCTTCATGAGTAGCAGAACCACAGCGAAGAATGACTGATTGATCCCACGTTCCGGGGACTAAAACCATCCGTTCGTAGAAATACAGTCCAACGTGATGACGGATCCTAGGATCAGTAAAGAGGTCATTGACCGAAGCCGGAACGGCACACTGCTGGGATCCAGGTAAGGCATCTCGCCAAATCTCCTCGGCTTCAGCGGTGTGGTCAAGATCCGGATAAAACCTCCACATCCCGTTAAGTATCCGACAATCTCTGGTTCGTGATTCACGCATTACTAACATTATTTCTCCTCACTCAAAGAGGAAACCGCAGCTAAGACATCTGGGTTGTGGCTTAGATCCTGATCCAGAACCGCAACTAAAGCCTGAACTGGATGTGCCTGATGGAGCGCCACGTCAATGTCCGAGGCGCGGGTGTCTTGGAAGTCGCCACCTTGAAGGAGCCACGTCACCCAGGCTTGGATGGGTGCCGCAGCACCGGGAATTAAGTCATTGCGACCGGCCTCAAGGCATCGCCGGATGACAGGGACAGAACGCATCCGGAGCTTCGTCGCACCATCAATACCGATTTGCGACAAGTAATGCTCAATGCGGGGATTATTGAATCTCTGGATGAGGGCCTCCCGGTAGTCCGGAACAGCCAGCTCAGGTTGATCCAAGAAAGTACTGGCTGCCTGCCAAAATTCCTCAACGCGGCTGCGTACTTCTGGGATGGCAATAGCTTGAGCTACTGTTTCTGCACCTGCGCTGCGGCCGGCATAGGCCATGAGCGAGTGGGAACCATTAAGCAGCCATAATTTGCGGCGTTCAAAAGCCTCGATGTCAGCAACGAATTCCACTCCGGCACGCTCCCAGTTCGGGCGTCCAACCGGGAATTCTCCGCGGATAATCCAATTGGCAAAGGGCTCAGTAACAACAGGAGCAGCATCCCGATAGCCACAGTTTTGTTCCACCACGGTCGCCAAAGAATCCTCAGTAGCTGGGGTTATCCGATCAATTGAGGTGGAAGGAAAAGTCACATTGCCGGAAATCCACTGGGCAAGTTCCGGATCCCATTCTTGGGCCATTCCGAGCACGGTGGCTTTGGTCGCGGCACCATTAGCGGAGATATTGTCACAACTCATGACAGCAAGACCGACGTCTGACTGTTGGCGTCGAGCGTGTAATGCGACAACAATCCGGGCAGCGGCTGTGCGTAGAGCGGAGAAATCTCTGCGACGCAAATCGGCTAAGTCCTCGTTGACTTGTGGATGGTGAAGATCAAGGTGACCTTGTTCATCCAGGTGATATCCAGCCTCGGTGATCGTGAGAGTAAGGACTGCAACATCGGCTGATGCTACGAGCTCAACTAGCCGGGAAATATTGTGTGCTGGGTTAGCCTCCACGAGGGAAGAGATCAGTTCGCACGAGTCCCCATCCTCAGATCGGGTGACTAAGGTATATAAGCCGCCTTGGGGGGACAGGACCTCCGACATTCTTGGGCTTCTGCCAGTGAAGGAAGCGTATCCCCATTCCGGCTGCTGTGGGTTGTTTTCGGCGTGCTGGGTGTACCACACCTGGTGGGCTCGATGAAAAGCACCTAGACCCAGGTGAACCAAGCGAATGGGAGGGGTTGGGGTATCTGAGGAACGAACTAGAGAAGTCATAGCTTAAAAACCCTTCGTGGTGAGGCATCGACCAAATCCACAATGATGTCGGCGGCACGCTCTTCGGAGAGACGATGTTCTGCCACCAGGCGGGAAAGGTAATTGGCTTCTACTCGGCGTGAGGTATTATGGCGCGCCGGGATAGAGCAGTAGGCGCGAGTATCATCAATGAATCCGGAGCTACGGGAGAACCCGGTGGTGCCGGTAATTGCGCTGCGGAAGCGGTTCATAGCGTCGATTTCGTCAATAAACCACCAGGGCGCCCCCACGTAACAGGCTGGATAGTATCCGGCTAAGGGGGCAAGTTCGCGGGAGTACACCGTTTCATCAATGGTAAATAGCACCAGGTGGAAGGCTGGGTTTTCGCCAAACTGAGACAGTAGTGGCTGTAAGCCGTTGGTGTATTCCATCCGGAACGGAATATCATGCCCCGTGTCAGGTCCAAAACGATGGAAAGCTGTAGTGGAGTGGTTGCGGTACACCCCAGGGTGCAAAGTCATGACCAATCCATCATCTTGGGACATTTCCGCGAAGCGATACGTCATATTGGCCTCAAAGGCAGCCGCTTCGTCCCGGGTAGCTTCCCCCTTGAGGCCCTTCTCAAAGATCCGAGCCGCAGTGGCATCATCTAAGGGGGTTGAATTAGCATCATGCGTACCATGATCAGCGCTGACCGCGCCGTTTTCCTTGAAGAACCACCGCCGGTTTTTGAGCGCTTCCAGATAGCCCTGGTATCCGGTTTTACCCTCTCCAGCACTGTCAATGAGCCGTGTCACATTATCCCGGAAATCCGGAAGATACATTTTGGTGTAGGCATCGGGCCGGAACGTGGGCAACACCCGGGGATGGAATTGTGAATCCTCGGCTAAAGCCCGGTGGTAGGAGAGATCATCAAGAGGATCATCGGTAGTGGCGAGCACCTCTAACCCAAAACGGGTGGCCAGTGCCCGGGGACGAAAGTCATCCTGAGCGATGACGTGGGATAGTTCATCATAAATATCATCCGCGGTGTCTTCTGAAATCCGGTCCGGATCTATCCCGAAGACATGATAAAACTCTTGTTCAAGCCAGTATCCTGAGGCTGTTCCGCTAAAGAGGGGCCAATGCTGGCAAAAGATTCTCCAGGCGGCGCGGGGGTCACATGACGTCCGTCCGACCCCTAACTCACCAAGATCAATTCCTGCTGAGCGCAGAACCCGGGTGACGTAATGATCCGGGCTGATCAACAGGGCAGTGGGATCCGGAAAAGCCTCATTATGGCAGAACATAGCGGGATCTAAATGCCCGTGCGGGGAAATAATAGGAAGGTTTTCAACTTCCGCAAGAAGGCGACGCGCGATCTCGCGGACCCCAGGGTCCGCTGGTAATAGTCGGTCTGGGTGGGCAACTCGTGGAGTAGACATACCCCCATTTAATTGTTGGGAAAACACCACTGGCAACGAGTTGCAAGAAGTTGCAGCCGGTTATTTTTCTCAACAAATATGTGGGGTTGGCACCCCGCTTGGGGGAGTTAGCAGTCAATCACCCGAAGCTTCATCCTTAGGCCGACTGGCGTCGAATCAACTTCGTCGGCAAAATGCGGGGTTGGAGTTGAGGTTTACGCAGCCCTTCAATATGAGACATCACCAGAGCAGCTCCGACGGACCCAATTAGCCGTAGAGGAGCAGCAGCGGTGGTCAATGAAGGAGTTACTATTTGGGCAAACTCGGTATTATCAAATCCCACTACCTTGACGTCTTCGGGAACTCGAAGTCCTAATTGCTGTGCCCCGTGCATAAATCCTACTGAAATCAGCTCGTTGAAACACAGCACGGCATCGGTAGGGCAGTCATACCAGCGTCGGACAAGCTGGTGTCCTCCGCGGATGGTGGGTTCAGTTGCCCTCATTTTGTGCACTTTTAGTTTCCCTATTGGAGTGGGAGGGTGAATCAACGTCAACGGCTTATCTGTGCTTGGTTCTCCTGCAGCATCTAATAAGCCTCTCCACCGTAGCCCGTCGGCAAAGGCATCCTCCGGCCCAGCCAAGTAGGTGATACTCCTGGTTCCGGTAGCAGCAAGGTATTCTGCGGCGGCAACAGCTGCAGCATAGTTATCTGCCATGACACTTGCCACGCCGGCGACTGGGCGGTTAAGGACAACGGTGTGCCGAGTTCGAGCAATTTTATGGATTTGTCCGGTGCTCAGCCTTGGGGAGGCGAGCAGAACACCGTCGACGAGGGGCAGCATCGCGTCTATTGCTTCTAAAAATCGTCGTTCTGATTCGGCGGCATTGGCTACGAGAAGTTGTCGATTTTGGGAGCGAGCCGCATGTTCTGCGCCCCGAACAATTTCTAGGAAAAAAGGATTGAGGAGGTCAGCGATGACTATTCCAATTACCCCGGTTCGGGGGGTGGAGGAGGAATCGGGCGGCGCGGTGGCATGTGTCCGATATCCTACTTTAGTGATTGCTTCCATCACCTTTTCAGCAGTTGCGGAACTGACCAGATCGGGACGGTTAAGTGCGCGGGAGACGGTTGCCGCAGAAACCCCGGCTATTCGGGCGACGTCGTAGATGCTGGTCACATTATCCAGGGTAATCGACGTCTTTCTACCTCGTCGTCGACATCGCTTCTGAACAGCTGATTTGTGAAATTATCCCGCGGTAGTTTAGTCTTCCATCTGGCTACCAAGCCCCGTTCGTCTAGCGGCCTAGGACGCCGGCCTCTCACGCCGGTAACACGGGTTCAAATCCCGTACGGGGTACGTCATAAAGGAAGGTCAGAGAAACTCTGGCCTTCTTTTTATCTCGTCACCAGAGTCTCATCCTAAAAATTTAGAATTCCTCGTAGCGTGTTCTGGAAATTGATTTAGTGTCTATGGGAGTAGTCTCCACGATAAGAACAATATGGTGATCATTAACACCATGAGTTCTTGCTGATACCGGAGTACCTATCACCCCAAGGAGGAAGTCGTGAAGGATAACCATTCGGGACTCCACGGTACGTCACAGCAGGGTTCCCATCTGGATCGTACCCTCCAGAACCGTCATATTCAGCTCATTGCCATAGGCGGAGCTATCGGTACCGGTCTTTTTATGGGATCCGGAAAAACCATCTCTTTAGCTGGCCCGTCAATACTTTTCGTCTACCTTTCCATAGGTCTTGTCCTCTATCTCTTTATGCGGCTGATGGGTGAGCTATTGCTTTCCAACTCCCGCTACGCTACTTTCGCGGATATCGCTCATGATCTCCTCGGGCCCGTCGCGGGTTTTCTTACCGGGTGGACCTACTGGTTTTGCTGGGTTGTAACAGCAGTCGCAGACCTGATCGCTATCGTGGGTTACACCCATTTCTGGTGGCCTCAGCTTCCTGCATGGATTCCCATCATCCTGGTCATCGGGTGCTTATATAGCTTAAATGCCCTCACCGTCAAAGCATTTGGGGAAATAGAATTCTGGTTTGCTCTCATTAAGATTTGCGCTATCTTAGCGCTTATTGTGGTGGGACTGTGGATGGTAGTAAGTCATGTTCCCAATGAATCTGGCGATCCTGCAGCCTTGAGTAACTTATGGTCTCATGGTGGATTATTCCCCTTGGGCTTCTATGGATTTTTAGCTGGATTTCCCATTGCGATTTTTGCTTTTATGGGAATCGAGTTGGTTGGCACCACTGTGGCAGAAACGAAAAATCCAGAGACTATGTTGCCAAAAGCTATTAATTCCATTCCGATGAGAATTATGCTTTTTTATATTGGCGCATTAGCTGTGATTATGATGGTGACCCCGTGGAATGAAGTTGATCCGGGCAAATCTCCTTTTGTGACGATGTTCGCATTAACGGGGTTAGCAGCGGCAGCGAGTATCGTCAACATTGTGGTGCTGAGCTCAGCTGCCTCTTCAGCGAACTCCGGGATTTATTCGACATCTCGAATGTTGTGGGGTTTGGCGCACCGCGGTGATGCACCTCAAGCATTTAAGGTGTTGTCTCGACGTCGAGTACCTCAGAATGCGTTATTCCTGACGTGCGTTTTATTGCTGAGCTCCATTGTCCTTATTTCCGCTGGGGAATCTGTCATTCAAGCTTTTACGATGATCACGGCAATGGCCTCAACGTTGGTGATGGCAGTTTGGGCCATTATTACTATGTCCTATCTCAAGTTCCGAAAAACCCACGATGATTTACACCGCAAGAGCGTCTTTCCGGCGCCTTTTGGGATACTAGCTGCGTGGGTCGTATTAGCTTTCTTTGCGGCAATGGTATGTGTGCTTGCTTTTGAATCAGATACCAGAATTGGCTTAATTGCCTCCGCGGTATGGATTATCGGGATGGGGACTGCTGCGAAGATCCGTCAGGGGCGTCAGCGCACCAGCGAAGCAGAGACTACCTTAGGTTAGCCACGTTCGGATCGTGTTCTTAAGCGCTTGAGCTGCAGATTGGGGATCTGCAGCTTGAGTGATGGCGCGAACCACCACTATTCGGCGAGCGCCTGCGCTGAGGACGTCGTGGACGTTATCTTGATCTATTCCGCCAATAGCCCACACGGTTTTGGGTGAGTCTTCTGCTGAAGTCTAGTGTTGTCGCTGAGTTGCGCGGCTGCGGAAATACCAGCTAAACCAACGGGTTTGCGTCCAGGTTTCGTCGGAGTTTTCCATACCGGGCCCATGACGGCGTAATCGATATCGGGGTCTGCTAAGGAATCGCGGAACATGTCGGTTTTTCGGTTGGAGCGGCCAATTAGCACATCCTGTCCCAAGAGTGATCGGACCTGGGCCGGTGTTAAATCTTCTTGACCCACATGAATGATGTCCGCCCCGATTAATGCTGCAATATCGGCGCGATCATTGACAGCGAAGAGTTTTCCATGGTGATGGGCTATGTCGGCAAGGATTTTGAGAGCATCGAGTTCATCACGAGCACTGATCTTTTTATCCCGCAACTGGATAATATCTACTCCACCTCGATAGGCGGCGTCGAGAAAATCAGCTAGGTCACCTCGGTCAGTGCGGGCGTCGGTGCAGACATACAGTTGGGCGGCATGTAACAGAGCTAAGCGTTCTTCACGGGTGCGGCTTCTCATAGTTCGGAAGTCTATTCCCTCGGTAGGGGCTACCCCCATCGGTGCAAAGGCTCCTATGATGTCAGATGTAGGAGTTCCGCGGGAGCCACGGTGTTATCCACAGCGTGGCTGAGAGGGCCATGGAGGCCGACCGCCAAACCTGATGCGGATCATGCCGCCGGAGGGAGGAATGCCCCATGTCATCAGCCGTTGTTGTGGGGGCCGGGATCATTGGTTTAGCTACCGCCTGGCAATTAAAACGCCGTGGGTGGGATATCACTGTGTGCGACCCCGCCCCTGTATCTGGGGCCACGCGCGCAGCCGCCGGTATGTTGGCTCCAGTTGCTGAGGTGGTGTGGGATCAACCCACGTTGTATCCGCTCATGGTGGCCTCAGGGGAGATGTTTCCCCGCTTTGTCTCAGAGATTGCTGCGGATTTAGGGCAGCACAAAGAAGAAATAGGGTATTTAGCAAACTCTACTTTTGTGCTTGCCGGCGATTCCGCTGATCGAACGGCACTATTTGAGTTGACCTCCTTGCAACATCGCCTCGACATGGATGTCCAACCCATCACTATTCGACACGCTCGACAATTAGAACCAGCACTGGGCCCAGGATGTGTGGGTGCAGTAGATATCCCCGGTGACCACCAAGTAGATCCGCGTAACTTATGTCAGGCGTTGCTCGACGTGATAGCAGATGACCTCATCGAAACCACGATAGAGAAAGTAATATTCGACGCCCAGCGGGCGGTTGGGGTGCACGCTGAAGATGGCCGAGATTTCTTGGCAGATAAGGTGATCGTGGCGACAGGCCTGGCAGCTGCTGACATTGGGGGCTTACCAAAAGCGCTGAATCTTCCGCTTCGTCCAGTTCACGGTGAGGTCATTCGCTTGCGGGTTCCTGAACATATCCGGCCGTTAGTGCGTCGAACTATTAGGGCAGTAGTTCATGGCCGGCCGGTGTATGTGGTACCGCGTGCCGATGGCACTGTCGTTGTGGGGGCGACTTCTCGTGAAGATTCTTTGGCTGGGGTGTCTGCAGAAGGGGTCTATCAACTGCTCAGAGATGCCGCGCACATTGTGCCAAGCATTCTGGAATGTGAAATTTACGAAATCATCTCAAAGGCGCGCCCAGGAACACCCGATGATGTTCCGTTAATAGGGGAAGTGGCGGAAAATCTTATTCTATCTACCGGCTATTTTCGGCACGGAATTCTCTTATCTGCATTAGGTTCGCATATTGGTGCGCTTATTGCCGTTGGGGAAGAAGATAAGATCTCGGCGGAATTTAGGAAAAGTATTGATCCTTGGCGTTTTAGTTTAGTGCCATATGAAAGTTTATAGGGAGTGACTATGACTGACAATCTTATTAATGGTGAAAAATTTGAACCTGTGGCTGGAGAAACAATTAAAGATCTTATTGAGAAGAGATTAGGGGTTAGCTTAACTGAGCAGGGTTACCGTGTTGAGGGTGAACCCCTCGCTATTGCGGTAGCTAAGAATTCGCAGGTCGTGCCGCGTAGTTCCTGGTGTCATACCTTGGCTGAAGGCACTATTGATATTGTGGGCGCGGTCCAAGGGGGATAGCGGTCATCGTGATTCAGAATGCCTCAAAATGTCTTGTTCCTCCGCTAACTATTGGGGATCTGACCATGACGTCACGATTGATCCTCGGGACCGGGGGAGCCAGTAGCCTCGATACCTTGGAACGAGCCCTCATTGCCTCTGAAACTGAGCTGACAACCGTGGCTTTGCGTCGATTCTCTCCATCCACACAAGAATCGGTTTTTGGAATTCTTCGGCGCAATAATATCGCTCCATTGCCTAATACCGCTGGCTGTTACACTGCCCGAGATGCGGTATTAACAGCGAAATTAGCACGAGAAGCCTTAGAGACTAATCTCATTAAATTAGAAGTGATTGCTGACGAGGAAACATTATTACCTAATGCGGTGGAATTGGTTGATGCTGCGGAGCAACTTATTAATGATGGGTTCGAAGTTATGGCTTATACCAATGATGATCCGGCGTTAGCGAAACACCTTGAACATCTGGGATGCGCCGCAGTGATGCCGGCTGGTGCTCCCATTGGGACAGGGTTGGGAGTCCTTAACCCGCACAATATTGAGCTTATTGCGGAGCGCGCCTCAGTTCCGATCATTTTGGATGCGGGGATCGGGACGGCTTCGGAAGCAGCCTTCGCTATGGAATTGGGGTGTGACGCAGTCCTTCTGGCGAGTGCGGTGACTCGAGCTCAAGACCCGGTAGCGATGGCTAAGGCCATGAAATATGCGGTCATTGCTGGTTTTCAGGCAAAGAACGCGGGCAGAATCCCTCAACGGCACCTAGCCCAACCCAGTTCGAGTTTCTCTGGGATGATCAGTCCGGTGAAACCCCAAAGTCGTGAGGAATATTTGTGATGGTGAACTCTCCTGATCCGGAAGCACTGAGCCCACACGAGCAGCAACGCTATGCTCGGCACTTAAGCCTTCCCGGTTTCAGCGTGCAATCCCAGCATATTCTGAGGGATTCTCGAGTGTTGGTGATTGGGGCCGGTGGTTTAGGTTCCTCCAGTTTGCTGTATTTAGCCGCAGCCGGAGTGGGGCACATCACCATCATTGATGATGACGTCGTGGACGAAAGTAATCTTCAACGTCAAATCATCCACACTGAGTCCCGGATTGGAAAGTCTAAAGTCGAATCATCACGCGAAACCTTATTGGCCTTGAACTCTCGTCTCCACGTCACTGCGATCAGTGAAGGGTTGCATCCTGACAATGCTGTAGCGCTTTTCCAGGAGCACGATGTTGTCCTAGACGGCAGTGATAATTTCCTCACCCGATATTTAGCGGCAGACGCATCAGAAATCTCTGGAACACCCTTGGTGTGGGCAACAATCTCTCAATTTTTCGCCCAGCTCTCTGTCTTTTGGCCAGACCGAGGTCCCGGCTTGAGAGATCTTTACCCGGAAATTCCAGACCCAGACTCTGTTCCGTCATGTGCTGAAGGCGGAGTTCTAGGAGCCTTGGTAGGCATGGTGGGATCATATATGGCAGCTGAGGCGATCAAAGTGCTCACGAAGATCGGGGAACCTGCTCTCGGCAAACTTATTGTGATGGATGTATTCGACGCCACCTTTCGCACGTTCAGCTTTGCCTCTGATCCGCAACGTAAGCCGGTGACCTCCTTGGCGGAAATCACCGCGCTATGGCGTGATCGGCCCAGTGTACACAGCTATTCCCCGGTTGTCGATGTGAAACCCGATGACGTTCGGACAATGGTGGATGACGGAGCAATCCTGGTTGATGTTCGGGATGCAAAGGAGCGATCCGAAGGTTTTATTCCTAGGTCTTATGGGGTTCCCTTAGCAGAAGTGTTGGAGCAAGGGTGGGACAGCCTCAAGGATGCCATGAGTGAGTGCCCTGAGCCGTCGGACATTATTCTGTATTGCCGTACTGGTGTGCGCTCGCGGCGCGCAATTGCACATTTGGTGCAACACAGGGAAGAAAGTCGGTGGGGTGATTCTCTCAGGCTGTTTAATGCAGCCGGAGGAATAGAGGCGTGGCGTGCTGTTTTTCCGGAAGATGTGGAGCGCTAAAGCATTATCCGAAACCCGATGGAGATCTAGCGAGAAAGCGAAAAACCACACCAATTTTTAAGTGTCTCACGGCACAACTAATGGGTCAATGTGTTATTTGTCTCTTCACAGGGGCTGCGATTGTAGTTAAACTAACGACCAACGAAGCAGCTAGCAACTTCGGAAAAGTAACAGATCCGCAATGTGGAAAGGGGACTATATGGCAGCAAGTTATTCATATCAGAACCCCAGACACCATGGTCAGCTTCCTTAAAAATATAAGCGGCATAGCCATAATCCAGACTTCCCATACCGCTATTTTCGCGTGAAGCAGGAGCTTATTTAAGGCATGATGATCATGATGTGTCCCCAAGAACTGCATAGCCCTAAGCGAAACTAGGCACGCTGGACCTTAGGCCCCTTCCGGGTCATGCGGACGCGATGAGAGGGAACACCGACCTCCGCCGCTTGATACTTCCGCCTCAACCACGACGTGCAACTTCAAGGCGAAGAGTTTCTACTTCAGTGGTTTCGTGGTTCGGTTTCCCGCTTGCTTTTGTAGGACGGAAAGCAAGCGGGTTTTCTTATGTGAACATCACCAACTGGGGGAAGTCCCTCTGAGGAGGCAAAATTCTAAGAATTCGAGGGAAGTCGGTCACCGATAATCTACCGTACATCTAGAGAGATTCGGAAAGCTTTTCTGCTGCAGCCACTAGTTCCTTCCTCCACTTTCGCCCAGGATGAGGCTTTAATCTATCGGCGGGTCCAGAAATTGACAGCACGGCAATAAAGAGCCCATTGCTGTTGAAAACAGGGGCAGACAAGCTGGCCAAACCGACTTCGCGTTCAGATACCGATTCTGACCAGCCTTGGCGTCGAACTTCCTCAAGGTCTTCAGCGGTGAAGCGCGCTTGTGGGAGAATAGCTTCCGCTAACCCGGGGGCAGAATAGGCGAGAAAGATTTTCGCGGCAGAGCCAGCGGTTAGCGCCATGCGAGAACCCACCGGCACGGTGTTTTGTAAACCTACCGGAGGTTCTTGAGCGGCGATGCAGGTCCGGGTGGTTCCGGTGAGTTGATAGAGCTGGACAGACTCCTGAGTAAGGTCCATCAATCCTGCCATTACGGGTGTGGCAGCATCGATGAGCTGGTCTTTACCGCCGACGCTTAAGGAGGATAAAGCCGGACCAACAGACCATCGTCCGTCATTTGTGCGGCTTAATAGGCGATGCACCTCCAGGGCGGTGGCTAGGCGGTGAGCGGTGGCGCGCGGCAGGTCGGTAGCTTCGCAAAGTTCTGCAAGTGAGCGTGGTTGTGCGGCAACGGCAGTCATGATTGACGCCGCTCGGTCTAACACCTTGATGCCCGAGTTGGCAGATACGCTATACTGTCCCATATAACGATACTAACATTCCATATTGTGAGAATCCATCTTTTCAGCCCGGGGGATTCTCCAATAAGCACGAAAAGAGGTGACTCAACCCGTGTCCGATAGTGAAAAACTAACCTTGGCCGAGAAAGTCTGGCGAGACCATGTGGTGAGTAAAGGGAACAACGGCGAACCTGATCTTATCTACATTGATCTTCAGCTCCTTCATGAGGTTACCTCTCCTCAGGCTTTTGACGGTCTAAGGATGGCGGGGCGTAAAATGCGGCATCCCGAACTCCACTTAGCAACAGAGGACCATAACGTCCCGACTGAGGGGATTATCGACGGTCATCTCCGAGAAATCGGCGACCCAACGTCCCGAACCCAAGTAGAAACGTTAAGAAAAAACTGTGCTGAATTCGGGGTCCGACTTCATCCCATGGGTGATGTCAAGCAGGGTATTGTCCATACGGTTGGTCCACAATTAGGAGCCACCCAGCCAGGCATGACTATCGTATGTGGCGACTCCCACACCTCTACTCATGGAGCTTTTGGCGCTATCGCCATGGGTATCGGTACCTCCGAAGTAGAACACGTCATGGCCACCCAGACATTATCTCTCAAACCATTTAAAACAATGGCCATCGAGGTGAGTGGAGAACTTGGCGAAGGGGTAAGCGCAAAAGACGTTATTTTAGCGATCATCGCCAAAATAGGGACCGGTGGTGGGCAAGGGTACATTATCGAATATCGGGGAGAAGTAATTTCCAAACTCAGCATGGAAGCCCGCATGACAATATGCAATATGTCTATTGAAGCTGGTGCGCGGGCTGGAATGATTGCTCCCGATGACACTACTTTTGATTATCTTCAGGGCAGGGAGTTTGCACCCACCGGAGAACAATGGGATCAGGCGGTAGCTTACTGGCGAACCTTAGCTACCGATGATGGAGCTGAATTTGACAAGGTTATTCACATTGATGGCTCTGCTTTGACTCCCTACGTTACGTGGGGAACCAACCCAGGGCAGGGGCTCCCATTGAGTGAATCAGTTCCAGATCCAGAGTCTTTTACCAACGATAATGACAAGGCAGCCGCGGAAAAAGCCTTGCGCTATATGGACCTGACCCCCGGAACTCCACTGCGAGACATCTCCATCGATACGGTTTTCTTAGGTTCGTGTACTAATGCTCGGATTGAAGATCTTCGTGCTGCTGCTGCGGTGGTCAAAGGACGGACAATAGCGTCGGGCACCCGAATGCTGGTAGTTCCGTCATCGACCATGGTGAAGCAACAAGCCGAGGCAGAAGGATTAGACAAGATTTTCCGGGAGTTTGGGGCTGAGTGGCGCACTGCTGGTTGCTCCATGTGCCTAGGAATGAATCCAGATCAACTGGCCCCTGGAGAGCGTTCTGCATCAACCTCAAATCGCAACTTTGAGGGCCGTCAAGGGCCAGGTGGACGCACTCACTTGGTGTCCCCGGAAGTTGCAGCAGCCACAGCAGTGGCAGGGCATTTAGCGAGCCCGGCTGACCTGTAAGGAGTCTTAGTTACCATGGAAAAATTTACTATTCACACCGGCGTGGGCGTCCCGCTGATGCGCTCCAATGTTGACACAGATCAAATTATTCCAGCGGTCTACTTAAAGCGAGTAAGCCGCAGCGGCTTTGAGGATGGTCTTTTTTCTCACTGGCGAAAAAATGACCCAGATTTTGTGTTAAACACTGAAGCCTATCGACACGGTTCAGTTCTGGTAGCCGGGCCGGATTTCGGAACGGGTTCTTCCCGTGAACATGCGGTATGGGCCCTCATGGATTATGGGTTCCGGGTAGTATTTTCGTCCCGCTTCGCCGATATTTTCCGCGGCAACGCCGGAAAAGCAGGTTTACTAGCTGCAGTGATGGATCAATCTGATATCGAGCTTCTTTGGAAGCAACTGGAACAAGAACCAGGCTTGGACATCACCGTTAACCTCAATGAACGCACCGCCACTGCGGGTGAAAATATTTATCGTTTTGAGGTGGATGATTATACCCAGTGGCGACTTATGGAGGGCCTCGATGACATTGGTTTAACTCTTCGGCAAGAAGATAAGATCGCCCAATTCGAGGCCGCGCGGCCGCAGTTCAAGCCCGTCATCACTGCCTAAGGTGGGGCTTTCACCTGGGGGCTGATTATTTCACCGGGAGCGGGCTAGCCAGGTAGTCCGCTCCGGTGAGTTCTCCATTGTGGAAACTGAGTACCCACACCGAGGCTTTTTTGGCTTTGATTTCTTCTTCTAGAGGTAATCGTCCTTGTGCCGCCAGCCAGGCGATCATATCGGGAATAATTAAACCTTGTGCCACCACGACGGAGACGCCTCCTTGAGCAATCACCTCAGTAAAACGCGCCTGGGCGCCAGTCATGTGGTGAAGCCAACCTTCATCTCCGAACAATTCATCAACCTCGACGTCTACACCTATCTCTTTCGCCAGCGGGGCGGCAGTAGCTTGGCACCGGTTAGGTAACGCAGAATAAATGGCGGTGGGCTGAAAGGGCCGCAACATTGATACCAGAGCCTCGGCTTGGCGCTGTCCTTTTTTATCCAGTGGCCGCAGGTTGTCATCTCCATCCCAATTCCGCCGCTGAAATGCGTGAGCATGGCGAACATAAAGGATCCGGCTGTGAGCAGGTAATTGGAACCGTTTCGCCGCCTTATCCAGAACATGAGCGTCAATATCATAGGAGAGAAGTGACCGCGCCTCCGGAATCGGCAGCCACTTGATGTCGTCGACTTCATTATTTGGGGTGAAAGATCCGCCAGTTACTTCAGCAGTCCAGTAGTACACCACTTTGGTGCGCTGCCCCACCGGATAGTGAACTCGTCCCAGGAGTTTCCCCAAGCAAACGCTATATCCAGTTTCTTCGGCAATTTCTCGGGCAGCGGTTTGAGCCAGGGATTCTCCAGAATCCACCTTCCCCTTGGCTAGTGACCAGTCGTCATAATGAGGCCGATGGATGACCGCGACCTTGATGCTTTCTGGTTGTTCAAGGTTTCCTCGCCACAACACCGCTCCGGCTGCCAAAGTGGTGCGCGGAAACTCCTTATGCGGTCGAGAGGGAATAGTTTGATACCGCCCTTTGATCTCAATGTCACCAGCTTGATCTTTATCATTTTCGTGCGGGTGTTTCGCCATGAAACTCACATCCTTCTCCGGGCTGGATTGTATTGATATCTATTATCTTCGCCTATGCCCACAAATCCCGCACCCTTAACCCGTAGAATGCGAAACAGCACTGCTTGTGAAGAAGATTTTTTGCAGGAGGAAAAATGGTTAATGTCTCGGTGATGGGTGCAGGGTCGTGGGGGACGACTTTGGCAAAGGTTTTTGCCGACGCCGGAAATAGCGTCACGCTGTGGGCACGACGTCCTCAGCTAGCTCAAACATTAAAAACCGAGCACCGCAATAATGACTATTTACCAGATATCCTGTTGCCTTCTTCACTTCATGCCACCGCTGATGCCGCTGAGGCGTTAACCGGCGCCGATATTGTTGTTCCTGCTGTTCCGTCCCAGACGATGCGTGACAACCTATCTGCTTGGCGCGACTATATCTCCGAGGACGCTAGTTTGCTGAGTATTTCCAAGGGGGTGGAAAAGGGAACTTTTCTTCGGATGAGTGAAGTTATTGCTGAGGTGAGCGGAGCTTCCAAAGACCGTATAGCCGTTCTTTCAGGTCCGAACTTGGCGAAAGAAATTGCCCAAGAACAACCGGCGGCCACCGTCATTGCGTGTCGAGATGAAAACCGCGCCAAATTTATTCAGGCAGCCTGTGCCACCCCGTATCTGCGGCCCTACACCAACACCGATGTCGTGGGGTGTGAGCTGGGAGGAGCTTGCAAAAACGTCATTGCCTTGGCCTGTGGCGTGGCCTCCGGAAAGGGTCTAGGAAATAACACCACCGCGTCGTTAATCACGAGGGGCCTTGCTGAAATCACACGTCTTGGTGTGGCTTTGGGCGCTCAATCTCGGACTTTTGCCGGATTAGCCGGATTAGGTGATCTGGTGGCGACGTGTTCATCAACCTTATCCAGAAATCGCACTTTCGGCGCTCGGCTCGGCGAAGGAGCCAGCCTAGAAGAAGCAAAGGAAGCAACCCACGGTCAAGTAGCGGAGGGAGTTATCTCATCGGCCTCAATCTCCGAGCTTGCTCAGCGTCATGATGTAGAAATGCCTATCACTCAGGCTGTTTATGCGGTATGTCACCACGGTTTAAGTGTTGATCAGATGGTTACTGAGCTCATGGGGCGCTCAAAGAAATCAGAATGAGTAAGAACAGCTAGACTTGCTAGCCATGAGTGATTCCTCGCAGCGCACAAAGGTTGCCATCGTTTATGGTGGCCGTAGTTCTGAGCACAACATTTCCTGTGTTTCGGCCGGGGCTATTATGTCTCACCTGGATTCCTCCCGCTTTGAGGTGATTCCAGTGGGGATTACTCAATCCGGGCGCTGGGTTCAGGGGGAGTCAGATCCCGAGCGGCTCCGCACCAATGACCGAGTTCTCCCCGAAGTTGATCCCGCCTCTCCGGAAATCACCTTATCCTTGAACCCGGAACGTCGTGGAGAATTCAGTTATGTCTCCGACGGTTCCCGTTATGCTCAAGTTGATGTCATCTTCCCGGTGCTCCATGGTCCTTTCGGTGAAGACGGGACTATCCAAGGATTATTTGAGCTTTCCGGGTTGCCATATGTGGGGCCTGGGGTTTTAGCTTCAGCATGTGGAATGGATAAAGAGTTCACCAAAAAAATCATGCGAGAAGCCGGCATTCCGACTTGCCGGGACATCGTCGTCGATCCTCGGACCCCACTTCGCGCAGAAGATAAGGAAACTCTCGGCCTACCAGTTTTCGTCAAACCGGCTCGCGGTGGTTCATCGATAGGGGTGTCGAAGGTCGATTCTTGGGACAACATTGATGAGGCCATTGCAAAGGCATCCCGCTATGATGCGAAAGTCCTCGTTGAAGCTGAGCTCGTGGGTGATGAAGTCGAGGTCGGAGTTCTTCAGTACCCGGACGGCGAGCTGAAAGTCTCAGTCCCCGCGAAACTGAATAACACCGAAGATTCAGCGGAAGGTTTCTACGGGTTTGAAACAAAATACCTCGATGATGTGGTGTCTCCGACAATTCCAGCCCCATATCCGCAAGAAACTCTAGAAGAGCTACAGCGTTTAGCACTCAAGGCCTATCAGGCGATTAGTGCTAAGGGCCTAGCCAGGATCGATTTCTTTCTCACCCCTCAAGGGCCCATCCTCAACGAGGTGAATACTCTCCCCGGTTTTACCCCCATTTCTATGTACCCCCAGGTTTTTCAGGCCAGCGGAGTTACCTACCAGGAACTTCTGAGTGTCTTGATCGACGAAGCTTTAGCCCGGTCGAGAAACTAGCCTCCCGTTCGGGCGGGGAGATCCCTAGCTCCTAGCGGCTGCCATTACTTGCCGTATGGTTGTCGATAGCTTCTCCCAGCTCAACCGAGGCGTTAGCAGCCACATCTTCTGGCATACTGACCGCGATGTAGACGTCTCGGCCCAAGGCATACCAAGTGCCAGCGGTTTGTCCAGGGGATACCTCAGTATCTACAAACCATGGGGTGTTGTTTACTTGTTGGAGCTGAACCCCAGGATGGTAATTCTTGGGTTCTTCTGTGCCACACCTGAGCACCACTGGTTCTAAACCTGGGGCAGTCCACGCGGCGTCGGTCGTATCCTCTAGGCCGGTATCAGTCACTGGGACTCGTCGATAGCCTCGATCACCCCCCAGCGTTTCAGGAAGATTCTTCAGCAAATCAGCGCATTGCTGCGAGACACCGGGCACCCTAGGAAGATCACTCAACGGGGCAGGATTAGGCTGCGACTTCTTCTCGGGCAGCTGCGAAACAGCGTTAGCGATGTCATCGGGCGGGGTATCGGCATCCGAGTCAGGTGCAGAAGCATCTTCGAGAGTCAGTGCTACCACGACAGATCGGTTGAGGGAATAAAAAGTGCGCATGGTAGATCCCGGGGTGGTGTCATTAACCATCAGCCACTGCGTGCCGCCAGATTCTGCTGGCGATGACAAGGTGGTGTATTGGGCGGGAAGGTCCACCCCGCACCTTAGACTCACAGCTCGTTGACCCAACTTGCCCCATACTGCAGCTCCTTGGGGAACCGGATCTGCTATTTCAGCGCGAGGATGTCCGTCGACCTTGTCTGGAAGTCGGGTTAGTAAGGAACGGCAATCTTCCGAATCCGACTGGGGAGCAGGCACGACAGACATCCCGATGGGTCGGTTTAATTCTTTTTGAAAGAGCAATCGTCCTGCACAAAGAACCCCAATTACGAAACTCAACGCAATAGCCAAAGCAATATAGACCAGGGTGCGGTTAAATGGGGACGGAGACTCAGCACGCATGATCTTTAGTGTATCCCGTGGCTTTGGTGGGAAAAGGGAGGACCCGTGAGCAAACAGATCAGGGACTTAACTATTAGTGATATCGGTGAGCGTAGAAGTATCGCCGAGATCCTGAAGATAGCTCCATCCCCACTCAATGGTGATGATGCTGCTGTTTTAGCTCATGCTTCTCCAAATTCTCGGGTGGTTGTTACCACGGACATGCTGATTGAGAATCGGCATTTTCGTCTTGATTGGTCTACCCCAGATCAAATTGGCCACAAAGCAATAGTTCAGAATTTTGCTGATATTCAAGCGATGGGTGCCCGCCCGATAGCCGCCTTGCTCGGTTTGGCGGCTCCTCCAGACACCCCGGTAAGTACGCTCCAAGGAATCGCCCGAGGGGTGGCCCTGCAGGTGGCAGATTATTCAGCGGAGTTGGTAGGAGGAGACCTAAGTTCTAGCGATAATTTAGTGATTTCCGTGACAGCCATCGGGCATTTAGGGGGTAATCTTCCGGAGCTTCGTCTTGATGGAGCACGTCCGGGCCAAAAGGTAGTTGCCTGCGGAAAGATCGGAGACAGTGCGGCTGGGTTAGCGCTCTTAGAACGTTATGGCCGAAATTTTCCGCGAAGATTTGCTGATTTGGTGGCTGCGCATCGGACCCCCACCTTGGTGCCGGGGAGAGGAATGATTGCCCGCTCCACCGGAGCTACTGCAATGACAGATAACTCCGATGGTTTAATTCAAGACCTAGGGTTAATGGCTCGACGCTCCCAAGTGCACATTGATCTTGACCCCGAGGCGATAGCCCCAAGCCCATTAATGCGCGAAGCTGCTGACCTGCTTGATGTAGATCCGTGGCAGTGGGTGCTCAGCGGGGGAGAAGACCATACCTTGCTGGCCACTACTTCCTTTGATGCCCCCAGTGGTTTTCGAGTAATAGGTGAAACAACCCGAGGTTCTGGAACCATGAGTGTGGGGGGCCAACCCCCGGCTTATCAGAAGGGCTGGGTAAGTTTCTAATAATCATGACTGATCATCTTCCTGTTCACCCCACCTGGCAACCAGTACTAGAACCGGTTGCCGAAAAAATCCATCAGCTCGGGGACTTTCTGCGAGCTGAACAGCGATCCGGTCGTGGCTTCCTTCCGGCGGGCCACGACGTTCTTAAAGCATTCCATTATCCATTCGATGACGTTAAAGTGCTTATTGTCGGCCAGGATCCCTATCCCACTCCAGGACATGCTATGGGTCTGAGTTTTTCTACCCAGCCAGGAGTTAGGCCCCTGCCCAAAAGCCTCATTAATATCTTCAAAGAATTATCAGATGACCTCGGCGTTCCTCAGCCCCAGGATGGAGATCTGAGACCGTGGTCACAGCAGGGAGTAGCGTTATTCAATCGGGTCTTAAGCGTTCAGCCTCGCAAGGCGGCAAGTCATCGAGGACGCGGCTGGGAAGACGTCACTGAGTGCGCTATCCGTGCTTTGGCTCAGCGTGGGACCCCATTCGTCGCAATTCTCTGGGGTAGAGATGCTCAGAACACCCAAGCGTTCTTGGGGGATACTCCGTGCTTATGCTCTCCGCACCCTTCTCCGTTATCAGCACACCGTGGGTTTTTTGGGTCCCGCCCCTTTAGCTCAGCCAACCGGATTTTGATGCAACAAGGTGCTGAACCCATAGACTGGCGTCTGCCCTGACCCTTCTGCCAAGGACCAATACACGATTATGACAGCGTCGAACGTCTTAAACGCCACCGTCCTCCACAATTGGATGGGCCGGGCCTTATCGGAACTCAACGCCCGGCGAGCTGAAATCAACCAGCTCAATGTTTTCCCGGTGCCAGATTCCGATACCGGTTCGAACATGGCACACACTATCGCTGCCGCTCACGCCAATCTCCCAGAGCATCCTGAGGATATCGCTGGGTCAGCAGCAGCTCTTGCTCAAGGAGCTGTCCGCGGGGCTCGTGGCAATTCTGGATTGGTGTTATCCCAGGTATTACGTGGTCTAGCTCAAGCCGCTAGCGATGGGGAGATTGACTCACATACCGTGAGCCAGGCATTAAACACCGCATTGGCGCTGGTGAATAAGGCCATTGCAGAACCCGTAGAAGGAACCGTCATCACCGTTCTTCGAGCAGCAGCTATTGCTGCTCAAGAAGCAACTGATCAGCATAGGTCCTTAGTGCAAACTGTTCGGGCGGCGAGAGACGCTGCTCGCACTGCCCTAGCAGCAACCCCGAGCCAGCTTGCGGTTCTGCAGGAAGCCGGGGTTGTGGACGCTGGCGGCCGAGGATTGGTTATTTTGCTAGAAACTCTTCTTGATGAGTTAAAAGGAACCCCGCTGCCATCCTTTCCTGCATCTGACGTCGAGGAATCGGTAGGAGCACCACCTGAAGCATCGACCGAAATCGAAGTGATGTTTCAGATCGTTGGTGCAGATGTTGATGAACTAGCCAGTCGTCTTAAACCTCTGGGAAACTCTCTTGTCATCGGAGAATCCCGGATCGATGATTCAGCGAAAAATTCCACCTACGACGCCCCAGCGACCGTTCATATTCATAGTGCAGAAGCTGGAAAAGTTATTGAATTGGCGTTTGCCGCCGGAAAAGTAAGTAACCTCAAGTTAGAAGTGTTGCCCGCGCACCGAGTCACAACCCCTCAGCGTCTCTTATTGGCCATTGCTCAAGCCAATACGGTAGGGGACCTGTACGCCGCTGCGGGGGCTGAAGTCATTGCCCCCTCCAAGGATGTGGCTAGCGATATTATTGCTACGGTCCGACGCCAAGGTGCAACTGAAGTGATTTTATTGCCCAACGGTTTACTGAGCCGGCGAGAACTTATCAGCGTGGAAAAAGCCGGCCACGCTTTTTCTCAAAGCATTTCGTTGATCCCCACCCGACACTTGGTTGAAGGAATCGCTGCCCTGGCTGTCCATGATCCCCAGGCTCCTCTGGGCGTAGCAACCTACAATATGACCGAGGCAGCCAGCTCAATGAAAACAGCCATTATCTCCAAAGCTGACCAGGCTGCACTCACCAATGCCGGGGCGGTTTCCCGGGGAGACTATCTAGCGAATTGTGGGGACGAGGTCATCGTCGTCGGGGAAGCCCTCTCGGAGGTCATTGCTCATACAGTTCGCGAATTGGCTTCCCAGACCGGAGGGGAACTACTGACCCTGCTCGCACACCCTTCGGTGCTCCATGCCAATTTCTTAACTGATCTCCGCTCCCATTTGGGAAGATATAGCGATATTGAAACTGTTCTCTATCCAGCTCATGGACTGAATTGTGTCGCTGAAGTAGGAGTGGAATAAATAATGTTGGGATGGCAGGATCCGCGAGAACTTATCGAGGTACTCCCGCACAAAGAGGCTCAGGCCATCCAGAAGAACTTAGGTTACCGAACAGTAGCTGAATTATTAGAACATTATCCCCGACGCTATTCCCGTCATGGTGATATTGGGGACCTAGAACATGCCACCGAAGGAGATACTATTACTTTCCTCGGTACTGTGACATCCGCTCAGGTGCTGAGGACAGGGCGCAAAACCAGATTGCAATTGCGCGTCGCCCATGAGACCCGCAGCCTCAGCGTGACGTATTTTCAATCATCCTATGCCCAACGAGTACTCAGCGAAGGTGCAGTAGTCATGTTCGCGGGTAGGCTCTCCTTTTTTCGACACGCTCCCCAGCTAGTGCAACCTAACTTTTATATTCTTCAACCGGGGCCACATTCCTCCGCTCGTGGAGGAGAAGGTACCGGCATTCTTAAGGCGATAGCAGCCTATGGAAGCAGTGCTTCTCATATCAAGCAACAACTACTTGATCGAGAGTACCTACCGATATATCCAGCTACGGCAAAACTAGCCTCCTGGCGCATTATGGCGGCCATCCATCATGTTTTAGAAAAGACCCCACCCATTCCCGAACCGTTGGGCACACCCCCGGCAGGGCTGCCGGAGTTCGACGCCGCGATTCGGGGGGTTCACGAGCCGGGGGAAGAAGGACCAGACCGATATATTGAGCGCCTCAAGTACCACGAAGCCTTGGCCTTAGCCCTGGTCATGGCTTTGCGGAGAGCTGATAATCAACGGCGACGTGCCCCCCAATGCCCGAGGAAAGATGGCGGCCGTCAAGAACAATTAGCGCAGCATTTACCGTTCGAGCTCACCCGTGGGCAACGAGATGTGGTGAGCGAGATTTCGACCGATCTGGCAACAGATACGCCCATGTCTCGCTTACTTCAAGGAGATGTTGGCTCCGGGAAAACTGTCGTCGCTTTATTAGCAATGCTGCAAGTGGTTGATTCCGGTCGCCAGTGTGCGCTCTTAGCGCCCACTGAAGTGCTGGCAACACAACATGCGCGATCTCTCCTAAGCTTGCTTAATCAATGCGGGGTAGCAGCAAGTGTTGTGGTCTTAAGCGGGTCCATGAGCACTGCGGCGAAAAGAGAATCACTCTTGGCGGTGATCTCGGGGCAAGCCGACATAGTGGTTGGTACTCACGCTCTTATCCAAGATGGAGTAGAGTTCTTTGATCTCGGACTGGTAGTTGTGGATGAACAGCACCGATTCGGGGTGGAACAACGCGATAGATTACGCAATCAGGGCCGAGATGACCTTATCCCTCACGTACTCGTCATGACGGCAACACCAATTCCACGCACCATCGCCATGACAGTTTTCGGGGATTTAAGTATTTCCAATCTCAGAGAACTTCCCCGAGGTCGCCAACTCATCCAAACAACAGTGGTTCCGGTGGAAAGAACCTCGTGGCTAGCGAGAGTCGATGAAAGAATTCGAGAAGAAGTAGCCGCCGGTCGGCAGGTTTATATTGTGTGTCCGAGAATTGACAATGACGGTGGGGTAGTAGATTACTACCACGCGGTTACTGGCCCCGGGGGTGTTTTTGCTGACCTGTCTGTGGGGTTACTTCACGGTCGACTCAGTGGTGAAGAAAAAGATCTGGTGATGCGACGTTTTCATCGCGGAGACCTCGATATTTTGATCGCCACTACGGTGATCGAAGTAGGAGTAGATGTTCCCAATGCCACCATGATGGTGATTAGGGAGGCGGAAAATTTCGGGATCAGCCAACTTCACCAGTTGCGAGGCCGGGTTGGGCGAGGCAGCCACGAGTCTTTGTGTCTGCTGCTCACCGAAGCAGAGGTAGGAAGCCCAGCTCATCAACGTCTCCTTGCCGTGCAATCCACCACAGATGGGTTTTTGCTAGCTGAAGAGGATCTTCGGTTTCGAGAGGAAGGCGATGTGCTAGGTACTCGCCAGTCCGGACATACCCGAAGTTTGAAGCTGTTGAGTTTGTTGAGCGATGTCCAGATCATCCAACGAACCCACAAGGATGCCGCCCGATTGGTGAAAGATGATAAATCGACGGCGCTGAGATTGGCGGCACAGGATTATCATCCCGATTATGGTTACTTAGATAAAAGTTAGGTGGGTTAGTCTTTATAGTATGAACATCTGTGCTCCCTTTGCCGGCATTGTGCGATATTCTGTGAGCTCCGGCCAGCACGTGAAAGCTGGCGAGACTCTTGCAGTTATTGAAGCGGTGAAATTAGAGGCCCCGGTTTATTCTCCTGCACCGGGAACAATAACCAACATTTGCCAGGATCAGTTTGGTGATGTTGCTGGGGGAGATGTGTTGTTGGAGTTGGAGGAGAATACATGGCACAGCCACGAATAATTGCCGGAATTGCGCGGGGACGAAAACTCAAAGTACCGCCAGAAGGAACCCGGCCGACCTCCGACCGAGCGAAAGAAGGTCTTTTTTCTTCGCTCCAAGTGCGGTTTGGGTTCGACGGAAAAACCGTGTTGGATTTATTCGCGGGTACCGGAGCTTTGGGGCTTGAAGCGCTAAGCCGGGGAGCAGAAGAAGTAGTGTTGGTTGAAAACCAGCGCAAAGCTCTGGACACTATCCGATCAAATATCGCCAAAGTTAATCTTCCTGGAGCTGAGGTGGTGGAAGCTAAAGCCTCCACCTATATGGCTAGTGCTCCGCGGGCTTATTTCGACATGGTGCTTGCTGATCCCCCCTATGATCTTTCCACCGAAGCTGTCGAAGAGATTCTTGAGGCTATTAAGCCACTGTTGAAAGATTCTGCGGTGGTGGTTATTGAACGTCACATTGATTCTCCGCAACCGCAGTGGCCAGCCGGCTATGAACCAACCACACAAAAATTAAAGAAACGCACCTATGGTATCGCCAGAATGGATATGGCGGTATTTTCTCGAGATGAGGAAGGGTAGGGGAATGAAGGTTGTGTGCCCGGGAAGCTTTGATCCCATTACCAATGGACATCTAGATATTATTCAGCGCTGCTCGGAGCAATTTGATGAAGTGGTGGTGTTGGTCACCGCCAACCCTAACAAAAGCTCTGGATTATTTAGCGTGGCAGAGCGCGTCGAACTTATTGAAAAGACGGTTCAAGAGTTAGACAACGTGACGGTGGAGTGGTGGTCACAGCTCCTGGTGGATTACACCACAGCACATCAGGTAGATGCCATTGTCAAAGGTCTCAGGAGTTCCCTTGATTATGAATATGAACTCCCCATGGCTCAGATGAACCGACGACTTTCAGGAATCGATACGCTGTTTTTCATGACTTCTCCGCAATGGGGATATATTTCCTCCACGCTGCTTAAAGAGGTCGCACGTTTCGGCGGAGATATTCACCACATGGTGCCTTCAGCAGTGTCTGAAGCCTTGAGTAAGAAATATCGGTCGTCCTAGTACTACCTTCACCCCGGAACATGCTGGGGTGAAATCGCAAGGTAGCTGAAATCGGAGCTCGCCTTACAACAGACTCGACAAGAACGCGCGGGTGCGTTCGTGTTGGGGATTGTCAATCACGTCCCGAGGTGCTCCGGACTCGACAATTACGCCACCGTCCATAAAAGCCACTGTGTCGGCTACTTCGCGGGCAAAACCGATCTCGTGGGTGACGACGAGCATGGTCATCCCCTGGGCAGCGAGTTCACGCATCACACGGAGAACTTCGCCGACCAGTTCTGGATCGAGCGCGGATGTCGGCTCATCAAATAGCATGAGCTTGGGCTCCATCGCTACGGCCCGGGCGATAGCCACCCGCTGTTGTTGACCGCCTGAAAGTTGAGCTGGGTATGCATCAGCCTTATGGGCGAGACCGACTTGGTCAAGGAGGCGTCGAGCTTGTTCCTCAGCTGCTTTCGGGTTGACCCCTTTAACATGCACCGGTGCTTCCATAACATTTTCCAACGCAGTGCGGTGTGGAAATAAATTAAAAGATTGGAACACCATTCCAATATCAGATCGCTGACGGGCAGCTTCCTTTTCCGAGATTTCATATAAAACGCCATCTCGTTCCTTATAGCCAATCAGTTCACCGTCGACGTACAAACGGCCCGCAGTAATCTTCTCCAAGTGATTAACACATCGCAAAAGAGTGGATTTACCCGACCCGGACGGGCCAATTAAGCACGTCACGCTACCTGGCGGAACCTCCAGATTGATTCCCTTGAGAACTTCTAGTTGTCCAAAGGATTTACACACTTGCTGGCAATCAATCATCAGTGTTGACATTTTCGCTATTTCCTTGGCGTTGGGGAATCAGAGACAACGGTAATATTGTGGGGAACATTTCCTTCGGCATCAGCTAGAGCAGCCAATTGCCGTCCAGTTAATGCTCGGCTAGAGCCACGGTCATAATATTTCTCTAAATAATGCTGTCCCACCATCAAAATAGACGTGATAATTAAATACCAGGTGGCGGCTACTAAAAGCATGGGGACTGGCTCAAAAAGCGCATTAGCGATATCGATGCTCCGGCCATACAGCTCTAGCGAATAAGGAACAGCCACGACTAATGACGTCGTTTTTAGCATAGAAATCAATTCATTTCCGGTGGGCGGAATAATAATGCGCATGGCCTGCGGCAAAATAGTTCGACGCATGGTAAGCCACCAACTCATCCCTAAAGCTTTTGATGCCTCGGTTTGTCCTTCTGGGATAGCTTGAACACCGGAGCGGACAATTTCAGCCATATAGGCGGCTTCATTAAGCCCCAAGCCAATAACAGCTAACAGAAACATATTGGACAAAAGCTCTTGTAAGTCAAGAGTGGTGAACCCTAAATTCAGACTTTGGTAAATTGAGCCCAACAGCCCCCAGAACACTAGTTGAACGTAGATGGGGGTACCTCGAAAAACCCAGAGAAACACCCACGACACAGAGGTAAGAACCGGGTTGGGGGACATCCTCATCACCGCTAGGAGCACGCCGAGGACCACACCGATGAGCATCGCTAACAGAGTAAGAGCGAGGGTATGCATGGCGGCGTTGGCGATGCGGGTATCGAAAAGATACGCGCGGTACGTAGCCCACCCATAGGCTTCATTATTGATCGCCGAAATAATAAACCAGCCAAGGAGGAAAAGAATGACCGCAGCGGCGATCCATCGCCCTGGGTGTTTAAGAGATTTCGCTTGAATAGGTGCAGGTTGTGGGTTCTGTGACATCGTTTTAACCTATTTCTTTTGGCTCACTGGTTTTTCATTAATGAGGGCGTGTTGAAGATAACCATCCTCGATATTCCATTGCTTCATTAACCGCTGATAATCTCCGGTGTCAATAAGATGCTGCATAGCTGCGGCCAAAGCCGGGCCTAGCGGTGAGCCTTTAGGAACAGCGAAACCGTAGGGGGCGGCTTGAAACATATCCCCAGTAGTTTCAATTTTTCCGCCTGCTCTTTCAATAGCCCAGGAGGTAACGGGTGAATCAGCCGATAATGCGTCGGCACGACCTAATGCTAATGCCGTGGCAGCATTATCGGAGGAATCATAAGCTAGAACTTCAATCGGTGCTTTGCCTTCGGCCAGGCACTTCTCTGCCTTAGGGCGGACATCATCGGTATCTGACACCGTTGTGCGCTGTACCGCAATAGTTAAGCCACAAGGATTGTTGGGATCAACGTGATCGCCTGTTTGTTGCGCCCACTGAACCCCGGCATAGAGGGAATTAACAAAGTCGTAACTGGCTCGTCTTTCCTCGGTATCAGTAAAACCGCTGCCACCAAAATCCAGAGTTCCGGCACTTACTGCCGGGAGGATCTTGGAAAAATCCTGCTCTACGGGGTGTAATTCCAGACCGAGCACGGAAGCGAGGGCATTCCCGAGATCAATTTCCAGGCCAATGATGTTTCCTTCTGAATCCTTAAATTCAAAAGGAGCAAAGGGAGGATTAGTTCCCATAGTGAGATAGCCCTTGGCGGCGATGTCCGGAGGCACTAAAGCTGCGATTTCGCTAACAGCGGCTGGTTTAATTTCCGTCCACCCCTCGGGGTTGCCGGTTTCATGATTTGTGACGCAACCACTCAAGAGCGTAGCGGACAATAAAATCCCTAGCACTGGGCGTGATAAGGGATGGATGACTCTCATGATGAAGAGTTTAATAGGATACTTTAGAAAAACTTAGCCAAGGGTCACGATGGTGATGACTGCGGTGCCGTGTCGCTGACGGTGCGACTTCCTCGATGACGACGTTGATTGATGTTTTCGGCGTATATGACAGCGGCCACAATCAGGGCCCCGCACAGAACAGCCAGGAGCGGAAGGAGAACCGGGGTGTGCGGGAAAAGCAAAGCCCCGTCGCTATTTTGCCAAGGCCACAACGCTCGTAGTGAACCCAACATAAGCCCAGCCATGGCCGCCAAGGTCAATGTTCGATGATGAGTCATGACGTAACCGAGAAAGCGAATAAAGACGACAATGCCGCACAGCGCACCTCCAGCAAACACCGCCATAACTAGTAGATTTTTCTCCGCTACCGCGCCAATAACGGGTGCATAGAGTCCTAAGGCCAACAAAAGAAGGGATCCGGAAACTCCAGGCAGCACTAAAGCACACACCGCTATCGCTGCGGCGAAGAAAATGACGATGAGCGAAGGGTTGTCCTGTGGGGTCGCAGTAAATGAGGTACCGATGAAAGCAAGCGCAGCGCAGCCAAGAAAAGTAGCGATGATCTTGCGTTTAAGGGATCGAGCTCGACGTCGATTCATCATTCCCAGGGGGACAAAAAGAGATACCGAAACCATCCCGAAGAATAGGCCGCGGGCAACTGTTGGATGGTTGCTGACAAATGCATGAAGTACGGAGGAGAAGAAGAAAACAGCGCAGAGCATGCCAATACCGACGCCGATTAATAAACTCCAATCCACTTTACGGAGGGATTCTGGAAGGCGAGAACGATTCTTAACAAACGCTTGAGCTACATCCAGTAAATGATTGCCGGTGGCTAAGGCACGCTCATAAATCCCTACCACGAGGGCAACCGTGCCCCCGGAAATTCCGGGAACAAGTTCTGTCATTCCAATAAGTGCTCCGCGCACGATATTAGCGATGAAACTTAGCGGAGTAGCTTTGGTTTGTTGTTCAGTCATCTCACTCTTTATCAAGGTATGCGGGTGGGAGCCGAACGCACTCGGGTGTTGCGCCTCGGGTGTAGGAAAGAAAAGATCAGAGTCGCAGTTGACGTTATCTGAGAAAAACCGCCGGGGGTGGATGCCCCGCCGGCGGTCTTAACGTATGAGTACTGATCGTGCCCCAGGTGAGACTCGAACTCACACTGGACGGGTTTTGAATCCGTTGCCTCTGCCAATTGGGCTACTGGGGCAGTGATGTTTAGCGAACAAGGAGGTGTTCCTTTAACGCACTCGCAACATCATAGCGCATCACGGAAAATTTTCCACATCGCCCCCGCGACCGGGTATTCCTCACCTAAACTCGATAGGCGTGACTGAACATAATTCTGCGCAACGCTTACTTCTTATTGATGGACACTCGATGGCATTTCGAGCTTTCTATGCTCTGAAACCGGAGAATTTCGCTACTTCAGGCGGACAGCACACTAATGCCGTATATGGGTTTTTATCCATGCTGGTCAATATCGTGTCCCAAGAACAACCAAGTCACATGGCCGTTGCGTTTGATGTCGGACGCAAGACTTTCCGCACTGAGAAATTCCCCGAGTATAAAGCGCAACGAGACGCTACCCCAGAGGAGTTTAAAGGCCAGGTATCGCTGATCAAGAAAATGCTCGACGCATTGGGCATTTCCTGGTTAGAGCGGGAGAATTATGAAGCTGATGACATTATTGCCACGTTGGCAACCAAGGCGCAGCCGGAGGGATTTGACATCCTGATTGTGACCGGTGACCGGGATTATCTTCAGTTGGTAAATGAGGACATTACTGTTCTTTATCCAATGTCTGGGATGTCAAAATTACATCGCTTTGATCCCGCGGCTGTGGCGGAGAAATACGGGGTAACTCCAGCGCAGTATCCTGATTTTGCTGCGTTAAGGGGAGATAGCTCAGATAATCTTCCAGGAATTCCTAAAGTTGGTGAAAAAACGGCCACAAAGTGGATTGTGCAGTATGACACTCTTGATAATCTCATTGCTCATGCTGAGGATATTAAGGGGGTAGTGGGCCAGAATTTCCGGGAGCGGATTGAGCAGGTCAAGCTCAATAGATATTTGACTCAGATGATTCGAGATATGGAGCTTCCACTTGGGCCGGAAGAGCTTGGTTTTAAGGGTGTAGACCTGGATAAATTAGCGGAAAACTTTGATGACCTGCAATTTGGTTCCCAGTTGAGGGAAAGAATTGTGAAGGTGATGGCGCCGGAGCAAAAGGAATTATCGGGTGAGTCTGAGGATCGGATTCCGCCGACAATAGCTGAGGGATCCTTGGTTGAGTATCTCCAGCAACATGAAGGCAAAGGGCTAGCTTTAGTTGTTGACGGCAACCCTACCCCTGAAGCAGAGGATGTGTACCGGATTGCGATAGTGGATGAAAAACGCAGCGGCGTCGTCGTTGACCTCGCGGAAGTTGACGTGACAGAAGAACAGGCACTGGTCCAATGGTTGGAATCAGAAGAACCAAAATTTGTTCACGATGCTAAAACAGCTATACACATGTTCCATGGTCGGGGCATTACCTTCCGCGGCTATCAACACGACACCTTATTAGCCGCGTATTTATTGCGGCCGGGTCAGCGAACTTATTCCCTCAAGGATGTCTATCAGCGGCATCTGCAGCGGCAATGGGCTTCCAGCTCTGAGTCCGAAGGTCAACTCTCTTTCCTTGACAGTATGTCTGATGCGACGGAGCTCTTAGGGCAAGCGGTAGCGGTCTTAGAACTGTCGGAGGCGTTAGTTAAGGAACTGCAAGATATTGACTCCTATGAGCTTTATGCGGATTTAGAGTTGCCGCTAGCGGGCATTTTAGCGCGCATGGAGATTACGGGAATCGCCATCAATAAAGATGTTTTAGAAGATCTTGGCAAGGAATATACCCACCAGGTTGACATTGAAGTAGATGAGGCGCGGAAACTGGTCAATGATCCGACCCTTAACTTGTCCAGCCCTCGTCAATTACAGACCGTACTTTTTGACCAACTGGGTCTTCCCAAGACGAAGAAGACCAAAACGGGGTATTCCACTGCAGCCAAGGAAATTGAGCAGTTAGCAGCTAAACACCCGCACCCCTTTTTGCAGCATCTCTTAGCTCATCGAGAATATTCGAAGATGAAAAGCACTATTGAGGGACTGATTAAAGCCATTAAGCCGGATGGTCGGATCCACACTACTTTTAATCAGACCATTACCAGTACCGGACGGCTTTCCTCGACAGAACCAAATCTGCAAAACATCCCGGTCCGGACCAGTGCCGGACGAAGAATTCGGTCAGCTTTTAAAGTAGGGGAGGGATATGAGTATCTTCTCACTGCTGATTACTCACAGATTGAAATGCGGGTTATGGCGCACCTCTCGGAAGATCCAGGTCTAATTAAGGCATATATTTCCGGTGAAGATCTCCACAATTACGTCGGCTCCCAGGTTTTTGATGTTCCGATTACCCAGGTCAATGCGGAACTGCGTCGTCGTGTGAAGGCTTTATCCTACGGTTTGGCTTATGGACTATCGGCTTATGGTCTATCCCAGCAATTAGATATCCCCGCTGGAGAAGCCAAAGCAATTATGGAAAGCTATTTCCAGCGGTTTGGTAGGGTGCAGCGGTATTTGCACGCCGTCGTGGACAAGGCGCGATACGACGGGTACACCAGCACCCTTTTCGGGCGTCGTCGCTATCTCCCGGAATTAACATCAACCAGCCGTTTAGCTCGAGAAAATGCTGAGCGGGCCGCACTGAATGCTCCTATTCAGGGAACAGCGGCGGATATTATCAAGGTTGCCATGATTAGGGTTGATCGGGCATTGATGGATCGGCAGTTGCAGTCCCGCGTTCTTCTTCAGGTCCATGATGAGTTAGTAGTGGAAGTTGCCGCCGGAGAGCTCGATACTGTTCGTGCCATCGTGGAAAAAGAAATGGACCAGGCAATTTCCCTACGAGTTCCCCTAGAGGTCTCGGTAGGGATAGGCGCCGACTGGGATGAAGCTGCCCACTAGTGGGGGTAGCAAAGGTGAATAATGACACACCTTCAGAATGATCTGTAGTTCCAGTTGAAATCCCAGGTGGAGATGGGTATGGTTAGGTCCACGTGTCTGTGTGAGGGTAGTCGCTCATCTTGATAGGGGGTGGGGGCTTACCCAAGCGAGATCAGAAAACTCGGGTTCACCTGGGGTTCTGAGAGACACACATTGTCCGCAACGATTTCCTATCCAACTCGGAGCACATATACATATGCCCACTTCCAATACCCCTCAGGTAGCCGTCAACGATATCGGTTCTGCTGAGGATTTCCTCGCCGCTGTCGACGCCACCATCAAATATTTCAATGACGGTGACATCGTCGAAGGCACCGTTGTCAAGGTTGATCACGATGAGGTTCTGCTTGACATCGGATATAAAACCGAGGGTGTTATTCCCTCCCGTGAGCTTTCCATCAAACATGATGTCGATCCCGAAGAAGTTGTCGAGGTTGGCGACGAGATCGACGCCTTGGTGTTGACCAAGGAAGATAAGGAAGGCCGCCTGATTCTTTCTAAGAAGCGCGCACAATATGAGCGTGCTTGGGGAGCTATTGAAGAACTGCAGGAGAAGGACGAACCGGTCACCGGCACCGTCATTGAGGTTGTCAAAGGCGGCCTGATCCTGGACATCGGTCTTCGTGGCTTCCTGCCCGCCTCTCTGGTAGAGATGCGGCGAGTCCGTGACCTTGAGCCCTACATCGGACAAGAGCTTGAAGCTAAGATCATCGAACTGGATAAGCACCGTAACAATGTTGTGCTTTCCCGTCGTGCTTGGTTGGAGCAGACCCAGTCCGAGGTTCGCTCCGACTTCCTGCACAAGCTGCAAAAGGGTCAGGTCCGCAAGGGCGTTGTTTCTTCCATTGTCAACTTCGGCGCCTTCGTGGATCTCGGCGGAGTTGACGGGCTGGTACACGTTTCTGAGTTGTCCTGGAAGCACATTGATCACCCGTCCGAGGTTGTCACTGTGGGTGACGAAGTGACCGTTGAGGTGCTCGACGTCGATCTCGATCGCGAGCGCGTATCCCTGTCTCTGAAAGCAACCCAGGAAGATCCGTGGCGCGTTTTCGCTCGGATCCATGCGGTGGGCCAGATCGTTCCTGGCAAGGTCACCAAGCTGGTGCCTTTCGGTGCTTTTGTCCGCGTCGAAGAGGGAATCGAAGGCCTGGTCCATATTTCCGAGCTGGCTCAGCGCCACGTGGACGTACCGGATCAGATCGTCAATGTCGGCGAAGAAGTTATGGTCAAGGTCATCGACATCGACCTCGAGCGTCGTCGTATCTCCCTCTCCCTGAAGCAGGCAGATGCCGACTTCAACGAGGACTTCGATCCGACCAAGTACGGTATGGCAGATTCCTACGACGAGCAGGGTAACTACATCTTCCCCGAAGGCTTCGATCCCGAGACCAATGAGTGGATGGAAGGCTACGAGGATGCTCAGCGCGAGTGGGAGACCCGCTACGCCGAGGCTGAAAGCCGTTACCAGCTGCACGTCGCACAAATTGAGCGTCACCGTGCCGCTGCTGCCGAAGCAGCCGAGAAGGAATCTGAGTATTCCTCTGAGGCAGAAGAAGCTCCCGCAACCTCTTATAATGAGGACGCACACTCTGGCACCCTGGCCAGTGATGAGCAACTTGCTGCTCTCCGGGAGAAGCTCACCGGCAACTAAAGCTCACCCGATCGGTTGAGGTTTATCGCCCCGAGAGCAACCTGATTCTCTGAGGTTGTTCTCGGGGTTTAGCTATGCCTAAAGGTAGTTGGCTGGATCTAAAAAAATTGCCTGAGTCTTTAGAGTATTTCTGGGAATAGTCGTATAATCAAACATGTCAGAACGAAGTCGGGCATAAGCGGGCGTAAAAAATCGAGGAAAATGTCGTTTATGTTTGGACTTTGGTCAACTTCGTGAGCATCATGGCGTGTTGAAGAACTGTCGTGAACATTTTTCATGGAGCCATGTTGTCATGTCTTGAAAGGTGCCCACATGGCGTCAACGACGACTACGTCGCAACATATTTTGGACAATATCGGTGGTCCGGGCAATATCACTTCGATGACCCACTGTGCTACCCGTTTGCGGTTCCAGTTGGCTGATCAATCCCGCGTTGATATTCCTGCCTTGGAATCTGACCCAGCGGTTCTTGGGGTAGTGAAGCAGGGTAGCACTGGACTTCAAGTAATTATGGGAGGGGGTGTAGCAGAGTATTACCAGGGTATAAAGGCTTTGCCGGGTATGTCTGGCCACGGTGGAGAAGACAGCGCTCAAAGCGGTAAAAAGAACTACGGTGGTGTGCGCGGCAAATACGGCTGGGTAGATTACTGTTTCGAAGTCCTCTCCGATACCTTCCGTCCTATTCTCTGGGCTCTCTTGGGTGCATCCTTGATCATCACTTTGCTGGTGCTTTTGGACACCTTCGGCGTTCAGGATTTCCGGCAGGAAATGACAGAGCAGCCTCCCACCTTCCAATTCCTCCACGCAATGTGGAAGTCCGTGTTCTACTTCTTGCCGATCATGGTTGGTGCTACAGCTTCCCGGAAGCTGGGGGCTAATGAATGGGTTGGCGCGGCTGTTCCGGCTGCTCTTTTGACGCCGACCTTCATTGATATGCAAAAATCCGCAGTCGAGGTCAGCACGTCAATTTCTGACAAATCCGCGTATTTGACCCATGTCTTTGGGCTGCCCATGTATATCAATGATTACAGCGGGCAGGTGTTCCCGCCATTGTTCGCGGCGGTGGTTCTCTATTTCGTGGAAAAGGGACTGAAGAAGATTATTCCGGGCGCTATCCAGATGGTGTTCGTTCCTTTCTTCTCCTTGGCCATCATGATTCCCCTCACCGCGTTTGTGGTGGGACCGTTCGGGCTTCAAGTGGGTAACTGGATTGCTAATTTCTTGTTCTTCCTCAATGAAACGAGCCCGTTCATTTTGGCAGTGGTTATTCCGTTGCTCTACCCGTTCTTGGTGCCCCTTGGTCTGCACTGGCCACTAAACGCCATCATGATTGTTAACCTCAACACCTTGCAGTATGACTTCATTCAAGGTCCGATGGGTGCCTGGAACTTCGCCTGCTTCGGTGTTATCACTGGTGTGTTCATTCTTTCCCTGAAGGAAAAGAATACTCAGATGAGACAGGTTTCCGCTGGTGGTATGTTTGCCGGTTTGCTCGGCGGTATTTCCGAACCATCTCTTTATGGTGTGTTGCTTCGGTATCGGAGAAGCTATTACCGGCTGCTTCCGGGTTGTTTAATCGGCGGTATTGTCATGGGCATTTTCAATGTTAAAGCCTACGCGTTCGTCTTTACCTCTCTGCTGACTGTGGTGGCCATGAAACCGGTGTTGGGCTACTGCATTGGTATTGCTGCTGCTTTCTTCTCCTCGTTGCTGTTGACCTTGTTCCTGGACTACCGAACCAAGGAAGAAAAAGCTGAGATGCAAGCTCGGATTGCTGCGGAGCGTGAAGCAGCTAATGAAGCCGAGGACGAGCGGATTGCAGCGATTGAGGATCGCAATGCTGCTCCGGTTGTTGCTGGTGGAGCAGGTGTTGCTACGGCGACTGCAACTCAGACTAAACCAGTTGCGCAAACCAAACCCGTCAAAGAAGCACTGCAACCAGGTACACAGACGTCGGTGGGGGCGCCTTTGGAAGGCGAGGCAGTGGAATTGTCTGAGGTGCCTGATCCGGCTTTTGCCCAGGGCGCTTTGGGACAAGGTATTGCCATCAAACCAACCGGTAATACCGTTGTTGCGCCAGCCGATGGAACTATAATTGCGGCCCAAAAGACGGGACACGCAGTAGGACTTCGGTTGGATTCCGGTATTGATATGTTGATTCATATCGGCATTGATACGGTCCAAATGCAAGGTGATGGATTTGAGGTTCACGTCGAGCGGAAGCAGCACGTTAAGGCTGGGGATAAATTAATTACCTTTGATCGGGATAAGATCCATGCCGCCGGATATTCGGATATTACGCCGGTATTGATTTCTAATACGAAGAAATTCGCCAAGGTGGAATCCTATCCCGCGTCGTCTGTGAGCATTGGTCAAGAAGTGATCAAGGTTTATGCTAAGGACGGCGAGTAGTAGCTAAACAGCTACTCGCGGAAACTCAGGCTCCCTCATCCGACTTTCGGGTGGGGGAGTCTCTACACTCAGAGGTATGTTAAAAATAGGTCTGACTGGTGGGATTGGCAGCGGGAAATCCACCATGGCTGCGCTGTTATCCCAGCACGGGTTGAGAGTTATTGATGCTGATGCGATTGCTCGGGAGATTGTGGAACCGGGGCAACCGGCATTGACCGAACTAGTAGAGCATTTTGGCAGCGAAATCATTCAGTCCGACGGCCAGCTGGATCGGGCGCGTCTAGCCCAGCTTGCTTTTTCTTCGCCAGAGGAAACCGAGGTACTGAATAGGATTACCCATCCGCGGATTGCTCAGGAAACGCAGCGGAGATTTGATGAAGCTGAGCGAGATGGGGAAACAGCCATCATCTATGACATGCCGCTATTAGTTGAAAATGGCCATTATCATGACATGGATCTCAACGTGGTGGTTGAGGTGGATCGAGAAGAAAGAATTCGACGCCTGACTACCTCGCGGGGTTTAGCGAAAGATGACGTAAAACGTCGCATTGCTGCTCAAGCTACAGATGGTGAGCGTCGGGCTGTCGCCGATGTCATCATTGACAACAATGGTTCGGTTGAGGATCTCAGACCTCAAATAAAAAAACTGCTAAACCGCATCGCTAGTTACTCCACGTGATAGGCCTCCTGATTGAAACTAAAAGAGTGCTCGTCTAATTGACATTTCACCTCTTGATCCTGGGTAACTCCGCAGCGAATACCATCTAGCTCTAGGTATTGACCTGGTTGCAGAGTTTTCACCCCAGGTTGGGCACTGAGTGGGCGATTAGCCTGAATTACCCGTGCCCCATCCTGTCGGTTAATGCTTAAGGCATTTCCTGATGCCGGAAGATCTAGCCGGCACAGAGCTGAGGCTTCATTATTATCCTTCGTGGTGGGGTGTAATTCGCAATAGTCACCGCGGGTGGTCGTAAACATATACCCCTTTTGCTCAGGGTAAATATGATAAGCGGCAAAAGCGTCTCCCTGGTCTGGGGTAATATTCTTCCACGAGTCTGGGGAGGCGTCGTTCCCCTGAGACTCAGAAGCCGAATGAGTAGCGCTATTGGTGGCAGAATTCTTCTCAGTTTCCTGAATAGTTGTCGGTTCAGCCGTCATTGATACGGTACTGACAACACTGCTCTCCTTAGAATGACTATCGTTATTATTTCCTGATTCACCGCTATTCGTGCTGCAACTAGCTATACCAAGAGCACAAATGGTCACGGGGAAGAGAAGGAGTTTCTGGGAGAATTCTTTCATGTTGTCAGGCTATGTCACCTAGCGAACAGTTTCAATATGATCGACCACGCAAAGCGAAGTAGCGTACCCTGGTACGCATGGCTTTTGCAGCTGAGCAACCAGTTTTATCGTATTCAGAGTTTCGTCCCGTTGGTGAAGTTGAGCGTAGCGAGGGTGAGTTTCGGGTAGAGTCCGACTACCAACCCTCAGGTGACCAACCCGGCGCTATCAAAGAATTAGATGAACGACTTCGTCGTGGTGAACGTGATGTGGTTCTTATGGGTGCCACGGGTACTGGTAAATCAGCAACGGCAGCGTGGCTTATTGAGCAGCAACAACGTCCTACCTTAGTTATGGCACCGAATAAGACCTTAGCTGCGCAATTAGCTAACGAGCTTAGGCAACTATTGCCGCATAACGCGGTGGAATACTTTGTTAGTTATTATGACTACTACCAGCCAGAAGCGTATATCGCCCAGACCGATACGTATATAGAAAAAGACTCCTCAATTAATGAAGACGTAGAACGGCTTCGCCACTCCGCGACCTCTGCTTTATTATCTCGACGTGATGTGGTGGTGGTGAGTTCGGTTTCGTGTATTTATGGTTTAGGAACCCCACAGTCATATTTAGATCGCTCAATTGTTTTGCAAGTTGGGGAAGAAGTCGAGCGAGATCGGTTTTTAAGACTCCTCGTAGATATTCAATATGATCGCAACGACGTTGCTTTCACCAGAGGAGCATTCCGCGTTAAAGGCGATACAGTTGATATCATTCCCGCCTATGAAGAACTCGCTGTCCGCGTCGAATTTTTTGGCGACGAAATTGATGCACTTTTTTATATTCACCCACTAACAGGCGATGTCATCCGGCAAGTGAAAGAATTAAGAATATTCCCAGCAACTCACTACGTCGCTAGCCCAGAACGCATGGAACGAGCAGTCGCCGATATTAAAGAGGAACTTTCTCAACGTTTAGCGACCTTAGAAAATCGTGGAAAGCTGCTAGAAGCGCAGCGCTTAAGAATGCGCACCGAATATGACTTGGAAATGATTCAACAAGTGGGTTTCTGTTCTGGGATTGAGAATTATTCCCGGCATATTGATGGTCGTGCCGCAGGGTCAGCGCCTGCAACGCTCATTGATTATTTCCCTGAGGATTTTCTCACCATTATCGATGAATCCCACGTCACCGTTCCTCAGATTGGTGGAATGTATGAAGGGGATATGTCGCGCAAGCGCAACCTTGTGGAACATGGTTTCCGACTCCCCTCAGCCTTAGACAATAGGCCGCTGACCTGGAATGAATTTGAAGATAGGGTAGGCCAAACAGTCTATATGTCAGCTACCCCCGGGCCCTATGAATTAAGTGCTAGCGGTGGGGAATTTGTGGAACAGGTAATTCGTCCCACTGGGCTGGTAGACCCGAAAGTGATAGTAAAGCCGACCCGAGGGCAAATCGATGATTTAGTAGAGCATATTCGACAGCGGACTGCCATCAATGAACGAGTCCTCGTGACGACATTGACGAAGAAAATGGCAGAAGATTTAAGTGATTATCTTCTCGAATTGGGAATTAAGGTTCGCTATTTGCACTCAGATATTGATACTTTGCACCGGGTTGAATTACTACGACAGCTTCGCCTGGGTGAATTCGATGTCCTGGTAGGTATTAACCTGCTACGCGAGGGTTTAGATCTTCCCGAGGTGTCCTTGGTAGCGATTCTTGATGCGGATAAAGAAGGATTCCTGCGTTCTTCAACTTCTCTCATTCAAACTATTGGTCGGGCTGCGCGGAACGTGTCGGGTGAAGTGATTATGTATGCCGATAGCGTTACTGATTCTATGCGTTATGCTATTGAGGAAACGGAGCGACGTCGGGAAAAGCAGATTGCGTACAACACTGAACATGGAATAGATCCTCAACCGCTGCGTAAAAAAATTGCTGATATTTTGGATCAAGTTCATGAGCGCCGAGACGCCGCGGAGGACTCGGGTGCTGCCGGTGACACGGTACTAGCCCACCCGGTTGAGCGTCGGGAAATTTCACAACTTCCTGCGGATCAAGTACAGAAACTGATCGATGATTTGACGCAGCAAATGGGGGAGGCTGCCCGAGATTTGAAGTTTGAATTGGCGGCCCGCCTTCGTGATGAAATCCATGACCTGCGTCAAGAGTTGCGGGGATTAAAAGAAATGGGGATGTAGGCGACATACCGTCGTGCCGCTGCCGCTGGATCCTGGTACAACAGTTAGCTGTAAGAGACATGAGCACCCAGATAAGGGTGTGCCGTCTAATCTGAAGAAGAGAGACGATGAAGTACTCCAACATTGCGGTGGGAACTGATGGTTCGGACGCGTCTTTGAAAGCGGTAGAAACCGCGGCGAGTTTAGCTCGGGCGTATCAGGCCGACCTCACCATTATTTGTGCTTTTTATAACAACTCCGGGGCCCTATTCCATGCCGGGCAAGGAGATGGTCCAACCGGTTTCCCCATAGTTAATCAGGAACGAGCTGAAGAATATCTAGAAAAGGCTCGGCAAGTAGCGGCTGCGGAAGGCGCAGAGAAGATCTCTGTCTTAGCCCGCTCCGGGTCCCCAGTAGAAGTGTTAGTCAATGTTTTAGCAGAAACCGGTAGTGAATTATTGGTGATGGGTAACCGGGGAGTTCGTTCACTTGCAGGGCGCGTATTTGGCTCCATTCCCACGGGAGTGGTTCGCCATGCCCACGTAGACGTGATGCTTGTCAACACCGATGGACATAATCCACCCCACTAGGGTGGGCATTGCTAGAATAAGGGACATCCGAAATCAAAGATTTCTTCGAGGGAAGGCCTTATGAGCGACACTTATTCCACTATCGTCGTGGGAACTGATGGTTCTAATTCTTCCATGCTTGCAGTAGAACGTGCTGCACGCATTGCCTCCGCCTTTGATGCGGTCCTGATTGTGGGGTCGGCATACTACGAAACCAAAGAAGAAGCTTCAAAAACTCTTCGTCAAGATTCTGTCACCGTAGTCGGTGACGAGACTGCCCGGAAGAATCTCCAGGATGCGTCTGAGCGTGCCACTGAGTTGGGCGCTCAGAATGTTCGTACTGAACTGCGTTCGGGCACCCCAGTCCAAGCTCTGATGAGCATTGTCAATGACAACAAAGCTGATCTTTTGGTTGTGGGAAATCGTGGCATAAATTCGCTCACCGGTCGTCTTTTAGGATCAGTACCGGCGGACGTCGCCCGCCAATCAGACTGCGACGTCATGATTGTTCACACAGTTAATTAATCTGTGGTCACGTAGTTACCTCCTCCCGTTGTCGGCTGATATGTCCTCAAGGGAGGAGGTTTCGTGAATTTTAGGTGGCCTGATCTGAGCATTCAGGAATGTCGATGGACTTGGGAACCTCACCAATAACGGTTAAAGATTGTGTCGCGCGAGTCAGTGCAACAAATAAATCCTGCCAGCCTTGGGGAGATTGTTCGACGATTTTGCGGGGCTCCACCAAGACCACGTGGTCAAACTCTAATCCTTTGATGGCGTCGACCGAATAACCACAGTCACTATCATTGGCCGAGATGATAGCGCTTAAGCGGTCTGGTTCTTCGGCCGAGAGTTCGTCAATAATAGCCTGAGGGTTGGTGCCACTAGCTAAGAATCGCACCGGATAGTCAGAATCGCGAATCGCCTGAGTGCCCGGGCTATCCGGATCAATAATCCTCAGCACCTGGTGGGCAATTTCCATAATCTGTGATGGGGTTCGGTAATTGACGGTCATAGTGCGATAACGGAAGCGGGATCCAACAAAGGGACTTAAGGTTTCTGCCCAAGAATCGACGCCGGCAGGAGAACCAGTTTGGGCGGTATCACCTACTAAGGTCATCCACCGGGAAGGACAACGGCGCATCACCATTCGCCACTCCATCGGGGAAAGCTCTTGAGCTTCATCAACAATGACATGACCATAAGCCCAGGTGTAATCCGCGCTGGCTCGTTCCGCGGTGGAACGCGAATCCCTAGTTTCTTGGCGTTGAGCTAATGTCTCAGCGTCAATAACATCATGGGCGCCTAGAATCTCTGCTTCAAATTCTTCGTCATCGGTATCAGTGTTTGCAGAGCTCGCTAAAATATCCAACGCTTCTTGAGCTTCAGTGACTTTTTGCCGCCAATTGTCATCGGCGCGACGTTGCTCTTCCTCAGGATCTGGCATTCCCACCAGCACCGCAAGCTCATCCAGCAGAGCTGCATCAGTAGGCGACCAGGAAGACCCAGACGGCCGGTATAACGCCTCTTGAGTTTCGGTATCATAAGCGCGGGCGGCATACGCTATGCGGTTTTTATCTTCCAATAGGCGACGCAACACCGTAGTCGGTGACAATTCTGGCCAGAACTCAGCCACCAAATCATTGATTTCAGGTTCCTCAGCAAGGTCATCATGAAGTTGGTCAATGTCGGCATGATGGAGGAGGTTTGCCCCACCTAGGGGGTCTGCACCAATAGTTCCAGCCATCTGTTGGGCTAAACGATGCAGCAACTCTTCCCGGAAGACTGATTGCGCTAGGTTATGGGGGCGACGTGAGCGTCGAGCCTTGGTGCGGGCCGCTTTAACCATACTGGGGGTGACTTGGAGGGTGATCCCATCGACCTGGAGATAGCGTATTTCCTCCGGTAATACCTGGTAATGGCGAACTTCCTCGGAGAGAATTTCCACCATCTCTGCTGAGCCTTTGATTTCTCTGACCAGAAGAGATTCCTTCCCCGTGCCACTAATCCCCGGGTAGAGATCCCCGATGGTGGACAGAACAGTTCCGGTTTCGCCTAGTTCGGGGAGAACATGAGATATATAGTCCAGGAATGTTCGATTGGGGCCGATAATAAGTACGCCCGTACGGGCAAGCTGTTCTCGCCAGGTGTAGAGAAGATAGGCCACACGGTGAAGTGCGACGGCAGTCTTTCCGGTCCCGGGTCCACCTTCTACTACTAAAATTCCCCTGGTGCTATCGCGAATGATCTCATCTTGCTCCCGCTGAATAGTTTCCACAATGTCTTTCATCCGGCTAGTGCGGGGTTGCTGCAAGACGTGGAATAAGGCGGATTCAGAACCTACGCCTCCGCGTTGGTGTCCCGCTTGGTTCCCGGACAGGAATTCATCATCGAAGTCAGTGACTGTTCGACCATGGGTACGTAGATGACGTCGTAGTCGTACCCCTTCTGGTTGAGCTGTGGTAGCCAGGTAAAAGGGTCGCGCCATGGGTGCTCGCCAATCCAGCAACAGAGTACGATAGTTTTCTTCCCGAGCATCTAGCCCCATCCTGCCAATGTAGCGACGATCCATGGTGGGTTCGCCGGGCAGGGGATTATCAATATTGCGCGTGTCCTCGCAGTGAATATCAATCCGGCCAAAAACCAGGCCCAGTTGGGCCAGGTTGAGACGATCTAGGCGAGCATTGAGGCTATGGTATTCGGTTTCACGCTGTACGAGCGCTTCAGCGGCCGGATTAGCGGGATCGGTATTTAGTTGCACTAATCTGAGCCGCTCTGTGGCTTGAGAGACTTCATTATCAAGGCGAGCAAAAAGACCATCTACGTAGTTTTGTTCGTGCCTTAACTCTCGCTGGTACTCAGATTCTTGCGACTCTTCTGGCGCTGGGGCTGTAACCAACGCATCCTCCCTCTCCTTAAGACGTAGCCTCTAAGGATACCTCGAAGCGGTTCATCGTGGAGAACACTGACATCATCGACTGCCGAACCCAGGCGGTGCAAAAGAAGAAACCCTCGCGATACCAATCCACCATGAGGGAATCAGCGGCGAGGGTAAACCGAGAGATCGCTTTTAGAAATCAAACTTTCCAGCTAGCTTTTTCTTGGCCTTCTTCAATGACTTATCGGCTTGCTTTTGCAGCTTCTTAGCCTTTTTCTGAGCTTTCTTCGCACTGCGGCTATTCAGTTTCTTATCGGCTTTGTCCTGCGCAACAGAAAAAGCAGCATCGGCCCGTTCTTGAGCTTTAGACGCGGTCTTCACCACGCTCTTGCGCGCTGCCGCGCTATTCTTCTTGGCCGAATCCAACCAATCGTCTTTATTGTCGTCGATATATCCTCGCGCAGATTCGGTAAGATCCTGAACCTTTTCGCTAAGGCTAGCTGCGCCAGCTTTGACAGAGTCGATCCAGTCGTCTTTATTGTCATCGACATAGTCGCGGGCAGTGGTGGCGTATTCGCCTGCCTTGGAGGAAGCGTCGGAGAAAAATTCTTTGGCATTAGCCTGGAATTTCTCGGCTTCAGACTTTGTCGGCAAAGCAGCTTGCACGGCTTTGTTAGCGCGCCACCTTAGCCCCGGACGACCTTCGGTATCCATGGTGGTGATAGCTAATCCGCCGAGGAGTGCCAGATTAGTGAGGAAACCTTGACGGCGAGACTTCTTTTCTTCCTCATCCTGGGTTTCCCAGAATGCGTGGCGCGCCAGAATGGTAGGAATCGTCAGCGCGGTGAGGGTACCAGCAGCGAGCCGAGGAGCCTTGCCTAATGCTAGAGCGGAGGCTGCGCCCACCTTTGCTCCACCGACTGCCCGGGTAACCAACTTGGGATCGTCAGGGATTTGCTTGGCGTATTTGCGGGGCAACAAAGAACGAACCCGCTTGAGGATTTGTTCTGTGCCTTCTACGTGTGCGTCGACGTTAGCCAAAGTGTCAACACCGTCGACCACATACACCGATGCCAACATCGGGCGTGCGAGCTTACGAATCATTTGTAGAACCGCTCCTTAAAAATCGGTCCGAGAAATTTTTCTTCTGTTCAATCGTAGCGTGAATTAGATAAATCGGAAGCAATGGGTAATGGGCGGGGGTGTACCTATTACCATCGCCGGTCCCACCACACGGATAAATGAGGTCGCTCTTCTCCCAATGTTGTCGAGGCGCCGTGTCCGGGATGAATAACTGTGCGGTCATCAAATATATCAAATATTCGCTCAGTGACATCCTTATACAACCGGACAAAATCAGACTCGCTGGACGTTTTCCCCAAACCTCCAGGGAAGAGACTATCGCCGATAAAAATGTGATGAACGCCGTCAATTTCTGTGATGACGGCGAGCCCTCCGGGGGTATGTCCTCGCAGTATTGCCACCGGGAAAGAAAATCCATTCCACTCCACATGGTCACCGTGGTGGAGTTCGACATCGGGAGCCACCGGCAAGGCTGGGGCGTCGAGGAACGAGGCCCAGTGTTGGGCGCCGGTGGCGTCCAGCACCTCGCTGAGGGCGCGGACATGGTCGTGGTGACGGTGTGTGGTGACCACTCCGGTGATCGTTACCCCTGCTTCTTCGGCCATCGCAAAAATTGCCGGAGCGTCGTCGGCTGCGTCGATGAGTAAACCTTCATTGCCGGAGCAAAGAAGGTAGCAATTATTATCCATCGACGACACGGAAATATGTTTCATCGTTAATGCGTTGCTCATGGCTTAGAGGATACCGAGAGGTGCGCCCTCATAGCATCGTTGGTATGTTCGATACGGTAGTTCCGACAGAGAAGACGGGGTAAATAAGTGGCTGATCGCCTCATTGTTCGTGGTGCGCGGGAACACAACCTCAAAGGTGTCGATATTGACATTCCGCGTGACTCTTTGGTGGTGTTTACTGGCCTCAGCGGATCAGGGAAATCCTCCTTAGCTTTTGACACCATTTTTGCTGAAGGCCAGCGTCGTTATGTGGAGTCCCTTTCTTCCTACGCCCGAATGTTCTTAGGCCAAATGGATAAACCCGACGTGGATTTTATTGATGGGCTATCTCCGGCGGTATCTATCGACCAAAAATCTACCAATCGAAATCCACGCTCCACCGTGGGGACGATCACTGAGGTTTATGACTATCTCCGGTTACTTTATTCTCGAGCGGGGACGGCCCATTGCCCGGTGTGTGATGCGCCGGTCGGCAAACAAACACCCCAGCAGATTGTGGATCAGGTCCTCGCTATGGAGCCTGGATTGAAATTCCAGGTTCTTGCCCCAGTGGTGCGCACTCGGAAGGGAGAGTTTGTTGATCTCTTCCAGAACTTGGCAGCTCAAGGTTATTCTCGGGTTCGCGTTGATGGGGAAATTTATCAGCTATCCTCACCGCCATCATTGAAGAAGCAGGTCAAACATGACATTGATGTGGTTGTTGATCGGCTTCAAGTCAAGGAGTCCCAGAAACAACGACTAACCGATTCGGTAGAAACTGCTTTGGCTTTAGCCGACGGTGTTGTAGTCATAGAATTTGTTGGTCTTCCTGAGGAGGATCCGAATCGGGTACGTCGATTCTCTGAAAAAATGGCTTGCCCCAATGGGCATACACTTCATGTTGATGAGTTAGAACCTCGGGCCTTTTCTTTTAACTCTCCTTATGGTGCTTGTCCTGATTGCGATGGATTGGGGACCAGGACTGAAATTGATGAGGACTTAATTATTCCCGACCCCGATGCCCCAGTGCGCAGTTGTGTCCAGCCGTGGAAAACAAGCCCTAATCATCGCTACTTTGAGAAGCTCATTGAGGGTTTTGCCGCAGCTATGGGGTTCGACGCCAATATGCCGTTCTCAGAGCTCACACCTGAGCACAAGCATGCGCTTATCCATGGCACTGAGACAGAGGTTCATGTCCGCTACCGAAACCGTTATGGTCGGCAACGTAGTTGGACTGCTCCCTTTGAGGGAGTGATGGGATATTTGCATCGGAAACTTGAGACCGCAGATTCCGATTCCCAAAAGGAGCGTTTACTTTCTTATACGCGCGAGGTTCCGTGCCCAACATGCCAAGGGACACGACTTAAACCAGAGATTTTAGCTGTCCGCTTAGCGTCGGAAAGCCACGGAGAACTTTCCATTGCTGGCCTATGTGAACTCAGCATTGAAGAAGCAGCAACTTTCTTGGATTCTCTCATTCTCGGAGCCCGCGAGGAGATGATCGCCGGAGCGGTACTTAAAGAAATCCAAGCTCGGCTGCATTTTCTGTTAGATGTGGGACTCAATTATTTGACGCTTAACCGGGCTGCTGGAACCCTATCCGGCGGCGAGGCTCAACGTATCCGCCTGGCCACCCAGATTGGTTCTGGACTAGCTGGGGTGCTGTATGTTCTTGACGAACCCTCCATTGGTTTACATCAGCGGGATAATCATCGATTAATTGAAACCTTAAAGCGACTCCGCGATATTGGAAACACGCTTATTGTCGTCGAGCACGATGAAGACACTATTCGCGCTGCTGATTATCTTGTAGATGTGGGGCCTAGAGCCGGAGAATTTGGCGGAGATATCGTCTATCAGGGGCCACCGGAAGGAATTTTCACCCAGCGGGAATCATTAACCGGAGCGTATCTTTCCGGTCAACGAGTTCTTGGGGTGCCAGAGCACCGCCGAGATAGAGACCCGGATCGAGCACTGAGAATCATTGGTGCTAGGGAGAATAATCTCAAGAATTTGGATATCGACATTCCCTTGGGGCTATTGGTATGCGTAACCGGAGTATCCGGATCCGGGAAATCCACGCTTATCAACGAAGTCCTAGCCAAAAACCTCGCAAATTCATTAAACCGAGCCCGCCTCGTGCCTGGGCGGGCACAACGCGTCGAAGGTGTGGAGAACCTTGACAAACTAGTCCAGGTGGACCAATCGCCCATTGGCCGAACCCCTCGCTCTAACCCAGCGACCTACACCGGGGTCTTTGATAAAATCCGTAATCTTTTTGCCGAAACCACAGAAGCGAAAGTTCGAGGTTATAAAGCCGGACGTTTTTCTTTCAATGTCAAAGGTGGACGGTGCGAGGCGTGCCGTGGTGAAGGAACAATAAAAATCGAGATGAATTTCCTTCCAGACGTCTACGTTCCCTGTGAAGTGTGCCATGGGGCTCGATATAATCGAGAAACTCTGGAAGTGCGCTACAAGGGGAAAAACATCGCTGAAGTTCTTGATATGCCTATCAGCGAAGCAGCTATCTTCTTTGAACCTATTAGCGCTATTCATCGCTATCTGAGCACCCTTGTTGATGTGGGTTTAGGGTACGTGCGGTTAGGGCAATCTGCGACCACCTTATCCGGCGGAGAAGCCCAGCGCGTGAAACTCGCCGCAGAATTGCAGAAGCGTTCCAATGGGCGCACCATCTACATTTTGGACGAGCCCACCACCGGTTTGCATTTTGAAGATATTAGGAAACTGATGCTGGTGATCCAGGGCTTAGTTGATAAAGGAAACACTGTTGTAGTTATTGAACACAACCTCGACGTCATTAAGGCTGCCGACTGGATCATTGACATGGGTCCAGAAGGCGGGGATGGCGGAGGGACCGTGGTGGCCAGTGGTACTCCGGAAGATGTAGCACAAGTCAACGGGTCTTATACCGGACAATTCCTCGCTCCCATGCTGGGGATGAGCTAATCTGTGCCCATGTCACAACGTAGGGATGAAGATGCCGATACCGACAGCTTTGCCATAATTGGCGGCGACAACCCTTGGGATCAAGCCCAAGGCCAGGCTTATGCTCGCCAACGTGGTAGCACCGGGCCGGTCGTTGCTCTCGTTGTTTTAGCACTTATTGCGGTGGCTTTAGCCATAGCTGTGTGGAGTTGGTTGGCCGGAGGATCTCAGAAAGACCAAGCCGAAGCTGTGGCTACCAGCACCACCACCAGCACGCACTCGTCAAGTAGTACCAAAGCATCCTCAACGACGAGTTCATCCTCCACAACGTCGAGCACTCGAAGTTCGACATCAACAACCTCGTCATCACGTCGACCCTCGACGTCAACCGAACCCACCAGCTCTAAGCCGTCGCCACCGCCAATAGCTTTAGGACAAGCTGGGCAAAGCCAATGTGGCGAGATGGGTGGCCATCAGATCTGGTCCGGAAACAGCAATACCAGCTGCGAGTTTGCTCGAGAGGTTGGCTATGCTTTGGCCGGAACACCAGATGGTCAGGATGCGAAAATTAAGGCCACGAGTCCAGTCACCGGTCAGCGCTACACGATGGACTGCCGTAGTTTGAGGAACGGATACTTTGACTGTCGTGGCGGTGATTCTGCCCAGGTGATTATCTCTGGGAGATGAGGTAGGAGAGTCCGCCTAAGGAGTGCAGGCCAGCGCTGCTGCGCGTAGTTTTGACATTGTGGTAGAGGTGAGTTACTATGTCACCGCTACCGCCTCGAATTTACACTTGAATTTGAGGCCACAAGAGGAGATCTTCCCACCCCAGGCCGCTATCAAAGTTGGCTACGGGTAAAGAGTTAGTGCTTACAGTATTGTTCTGTAACACCATTAGCTTTGTGGCCATGATCTCCCGCGTCTTAAGAGCGTGGGATTTTTTTCATGGAACCAAGACCTTCGATTGTGGTGTGGTACGTACATTCTTACCCTGCTACCTGAGGAGTCCACATCAGCGCTGAAGCTCGCATCAATGAGCGAATCCGAGTTCCCGAGGTCCGTCTTGTCGGCCCAAGCGGTGAGCAAGTGGGTATTGTCCGCACTGAGGACGCCCGCAAGCTTGCTTATGATGCCGACCTTGACTTAGTTGAGGTTGCGCCTAAGGCTAAGCCGCCGGTTGCCAAGATCATGGACTACGGCAAGTATAAGTACGAGCAAGCTCAAAAAGCCCGCGAAGCTCGCCGGAACCAGCAGCAGACCGTGGTCAAGGAGCAGAAGCTTCGTCCCAAGATCGATGATCACGACTATGAGACGAAGAAGGGGAACGTGGTCCGTTTCCTGGAGAAGGGTTCCAAGGTTAAAGTGACCATCATGTTCCGTGGCCGCGAACAATCACGCCCAGAGCTGGGATATCGGCTCTTGGAACGGTTGGCAGAAGATGTTTCTGAGGTGGGAATTGTAGAATCTCGCCCGAAACAAGATGGCCGGAATATGACCATGGTGCTCGGACCCGTCCGTAAGGGCAAGAAATAAGCACGCAGACCCCGTTCGACTGGGATTAAGGACTTTTAAGCGATGAAGCAGAAGACCCACAAGGGCACCGCAAAGCGCGTTAAGATGACCGGCTCTGGCAAGCTTCGCCGGGAGCAGGCTAATCGCCGCCACCTCCTTGAGGGTAAACCCTCCACCCGTACCCGTCGTCTGAAGGGCACCAAGGATGTTGCCCAGGCTGACACCAAGCGCGTCAAGCGTCTGCTCGGCAAAGCCTGAGCCAAATAATTGCCCTGAACGTTTACGACAAATAATTAAGGAAGTACCGAAGTGGCACGTGTAAAGCGGTCCGTTAACGCTAAGAAGAAGCGTCGTGAAATTCTCAAAGCCGCCCGTGGTTACCGCGGTCAGCGTTCTCGCCTGTACCGCAAGGCCAAGGAGCAGTGGCTGCACTCCAAAACTTACGCCTATCGTGATCGTCGCGCCCGTAAAGGGGAGTTCCGCAAATTGTGGATTCAGCGGATCAACGCTGCTGCCCGGATGAACGGAATTACTTACAACCGTTTAATCCAGGGGCTACGGCTTGCTGGCATTGAGGTGGATCGCAAGATCCTGGCTGAGTTGGCTGTCAATGACTTCCAAGCCTTCTCTGCTATTTGCGAGTCCGCTAAAGCCGCATTGCCGGAGGACGTGAATGCTCCCAATGCTGCCTAAGAATTTTAGGTAACCGAAAAACTCGTCTCTGGACATAAAATGTTCCTGGTGAGACGAGTTTTTTCATTCATTGGTCCTTTCTAGGGAACTGATGCCTAGCGCCAACACTATGATGGTTCCCACGATAATGAGAACCAGATGCGCTGCTAAGCAGTGATGATGAGGTGGAGTTAGTCATGGATTCCTTTGATAAGGATGGTTTGCCCATCAAGCCCAGGAAAGGGAACTGGGAAAACACCCAAGAGCAAATATTTGCTAAGCATCCGGGTGCTGATGTGGGGGCTTTTAATGTTCAGGATGTTGGGGCACAGTCTTATCGGCCTAGCATCACACAGCCCAGTGCCCCTGAACCAGTTTCTCAACCTGTAGATTCCGGGCTTCAGGCCCACCGCCCGCCCAAAAACAAAGCATTAGCTGCCTGTTTGGCACTGTTCCTGGGTACCACCGGGGCACATAATTTCTACCTGGGTAATTATCGCCGCGGAGTGGCTCAACTGACTTTCCTCGGGCTTTCATCATTCCTAGCTGGGGTCCCCGGTTTCCTGCTCGTAGTCTGGGCAATCATCGAATTCGTCTTAATTCTCGCCGATGTCGGCGCCTATAACACCCGAGGTCACCAGTGATCACCGAACTTGATTTTTCGGCACCTTTTAGCGATAAAACTCCTCGAGTAGTCCATGCCGCTAAACTGAAGCGTTCTTCCGGTCGAAAAAAGGCCCAGCGATTTTTAGTCGAAGGGGAAAATAGCGTCGAGGCGGCTTTAGCAACCGGCGCAGCTACTGATATTTTCCTCAGCGAGAGCGCTGCTCAACGATTTCAAGAATTGCTTCACTTAGCTCAGTACAGCAACGTTTATTGCCATCCAATTTCTGCCAAAGCTGTCCAGTTGCTATCAGACACAAAAAGTTCGACGGGTATCTTCGCGGTCTGTACCCCGGTGCTCTGGCGTTTTCGGCAGTGCCTAGACGGATCTCCTCGGCTTATCAGCATTCCGGTGGAAACCCGTGAACCAGGAAACGCAGGTACTCTTATCCGCGTATCCGACGCCATGGGAGCAGACGCCGTGGTTTTTGCTGGAGACACATGTGACCCGTTGTCGTCAAAAGTCGCTCGATCATCAGCCGGTTCTCTATTTCACATTCCGGTATCTCGGCATCGAGACATTGACGAAACGATTAGCTATATCCAAGGCAAGGGGATTCAGGTGTTAGCTACTGCTGCTGATGGTGATATTTCCCTGGATAATGCAGGCGAGATTCTCTCGCAGCCAACTGCCTGGCTGTTCGGTAATGAAGCACATGGCCTCAGCCCGCAGATTCAGGAATTAGCAGATCATCGGGTGAGAATTCCCATTCGTGGCCGGGCAGAATCACTCAATTTGGCTACCGCTGCCGCTATATGTCTGTACGAGTCGGCCCGGGCCCAGCAGGAAGAGTTTCCCACCCAGAGATAAGAACCTAGGCAATCTCAAAAGCTGAAAGTCTAGCGGGGTAGACTGAAACGAATTGCAGAAGAGTAAACCCACAAGAAGGGGAAGGGCGACCAGGTGAGTGAGTCGACACAACAGCCGAAAATCACCGAAAATTCTTTGACGGAACCAGCTCTCAATGAGGCAGCAAACGCCGCGATCGAGGCTTTTTCCGCTGCTCAAAATCTGGATGAATTGGCCGAGCGACGCCGCGAACACCTTGGCGATTCTGCAGTTATTCCTCAAGCACGTCGATTTCTTGGGCAACTTCCTAAAGACAAGCGAAAAGACGCCGGACGTCTAGTCAACATGGCTCGTGGCCGAGTGGAGAAACACTTCGCACAGATCAAGGCGGAGCTAGAGGAAAAACGGAATCTTGAGGTTCTTCGCTCTGAACGTGTTGATGTCACTATCCCGACTGTTGTTTCTCAACTAGGAGCACTGCATCCCATCACCACCCTCGGAGAGCAAATTGCCGATATCTTTATTGGGATGGGATGGGAAATTGTTGAAGGCCCCGAGGTTGAGGCTGAATACTTCAATTTCGATGCGTTGAATTTCCTCCCTGATCATCCCGCTCGCACTTTGCAAGATACCTTTCACATTGGTGAACCAGGATCCAATCAGGTTTTGCGTACCCATACCTCACCTGTGCAACTGCGAGCGATGCTGGATCGGGACCTTCCCCTGTATGTGGCCTGTCCGGGACGGGTATTCCGAACTGATGAACTTGATGCCACGCATACCCCGGTTTTCCACCAAATTGAGGGATTAGCCATTGATAAGGGGTTGACCATGGCTCATCTCAAGGGCACCCTTGATCATTTAGCGAAAACACTCTTTGGTCCAGAGACCACCACTCGGATGAGAACAAATTACTTCCCCTTCACCGAGCCTTCTGCAGAGGTGGATGTGTGGTTCCCCAATAAAAAAGGTGGCGCTGGTTGGATTGAGTGGGGAGGCTGCGGCATGGTCAACCCCAATGTGTTAAAGGCTGCTGGGATTAATTCCGAAGAGTATTCCGGATTTGCTTTCGGAATGGGCCTTGAACGCACTCTCCAATTCCGCAACGGGCTCAGCGATATGCGTGACATGGTAGAAGGCGATGTCCGATTTACTCTTCCCTTTGGCATTCACGCATAGCGGAAAAAGCGTCGCATCGATAGATTTTCACTCTTAAAGGAGTACTCACTTTATGCTGATTTCACAGAATTGGATCACTCGAATTGTGCGGCATGCTAATCCGGGTTGGGGAGTCTCAGCTGCTGAGTTAGATTCTGGATTTGTTCGGGTTGGATTTGAGACCGAAGGCTATGCCTCAATTCCGGAAACCACCGGACCCCTGGTTATCGGACGGGTCGAAAACATCAAAGAATTAGAGGGGTTCAAAAAACCCATCCGGCACTGCCTGGTCAACGTTGGGTCCGCCAACGGCAGCGGGGACCTCCAATCCATCGTGTGTGGTGCCCGGAATTTCTCGGAAGGCGACCTTGTTGTAGTTTCTCTTCCCGGGACGGTGCTGCCCGGTAACTTTGAGATTTCTGCTCGAAAAACCTATGGGCAGATCTCTGCCGGCATGATCTGTTCTGCCATGGAGCTAGGTCTAAGTGAAAAGCAAAATCCCGGGATCATCACGTTGGATCCGGAAAGCGGAGAACCTGGCGATGATGCCCGTGACATCCTCGGGCTACACGACACAATTTTTGACGTCAATATCACTCCAGATCGCGGATATGCTCTGTCCGCTCGCGGTTTGTGCCGGGAAATTGCCAGTGCTTTTTGCCTCAAATTCACTGATCCGGCGTTTGACCCCTCCGCTGCAGGCGTCACTATCACCGTCCCGGAGGTATCGGGCGAAGCTGCGCCCGTTCAGATTGATGATGAGACGAAGGCGCGACGTTTCGGGCTGAGACTAGTCCGAGGAATTGATCCTCGTGCCGCATCACCTTGGTGGCTACAGCGTGAATTGATGCTGAGTGGTCAGCGTCCGGTGAATGTTGCTACGGATATTACGAATTATGTGATGCTGCTTCTCGGGCAACCTATGCATGCCTTCGACGCCCGGAAGATTCAGGGTGGTATTCATGTGCGTCGGGCCCGGAAAGGTGAGAAGCTTCGTACCTTAGATCATGTGGAGCGAGCCCTCCATCCAGAAGATGTGGTGATCTGTGATGATCAAGGCATCCAATCCTTGGCTGGTGTCATGGGTGGAGAGACCTCTGAAATCTCTGAGAGCACCACAGATGTCTACCTCGAGGCTGCTATTTGGGATCCTATCGCGGTAGCTCGAACGTCTCGTCGGCATAAATTAAGTTCGGAGTCTTCCCGACGTTTTGAACGCGGGGTAGATCCGGCGATCGTGGAAACCGCCTTGGATATTGCTGCCAGTCTGCTCATAGAGATTGCTGGCGGGACCATTGATTCCGGTCGGACTTTGATCGGCGAATTATCAGCTATGCCGGCTATCTCGATGAGAGCTACTCGCCCCACCGAGTTGGCTGGAGTTGAATATTCACAGGACGTGGTTGTGAAACGACTCCAAGAGGTGGGGTGCCAGGTAGAGGACGCTGCTTCGGGGGAGCTTGAGGTAACTCCGCCGACATGGCGTAGTGATTTGACCATGCCTGCAGAGTTAGTAGAAGAGGTATTACGGCTAGAAGGGCTAGAAGCAATCCCGTCCATTCTTCCGACTCCTCGTGGTGGACGTGGATTAAGTGCGGCTCAGCGACGCCGTCGGGCGATTGGTCACGCCTTGGCTTATTCCGGCTATGCCGAGATTTTACCTACGCCCTTTATGTCTCCCGACCTTCCGGATATGTGGGGGCTTCCGGATAATGATCCGCGCCGAGCTACCGTCAAGGTGCAAAACCCGCTGGATGTCTCCCAAAGCCACTTGGCTACCACCTTATTGCCGGCCATGTTCGAAGCTGTGGCTCGAAACCATGCCCGTGGTCGGGTCAATATGGAGATATTTGGACTTCAACAGGTGTCCTTTCACCGGGCTGAGAAATCTCCCATGCCTTCCGTGGCGCAGCGCCCCGATGATGCCACTCTTCAGGCTGTGCTAGATTCGCTGCCTAAGCAACCTCTGCACGTGGCAACCGTTGGGGTAGGTCAGCGGGTTTATGGCGGTCCGCTTAGTACTGCGCAGGACTATAGCTGGGCCGATGCCGTCGAATCTGCCCAGATTGTGGCACGTGCGGCTGGTATGCAGTTGGAAATTCGCCAGGGTGAAGAATTACCGTGGCATCCTGGGCGCTGTGCAGAACTGCGCGTTAATGGAGAAACTGTGGGGTATGCCGGAGAATTGCATCCCCAGATTTTAGAGAAGATGGAACTTCCGGCTCGGACGTGCGCAATGGAGCTAAATATCAGTGCCTTAACGCTAGAAGAGTATCTTCCCGCTCCGGTGCTTTCGGCTTACCCGAGTTTGCATCAAGATATTGCGCTGGTGGTGGATGAGGATATCGCTGCTGAATCAGTGCGACAGGTCGTGGTAGAAGGGGCCGGTGAGCTGCTCGAAAGCGTCGAACTTTTTGATATTTATCGCTCTGACCAGTTAGGGGAAGGCAAGAAATCGCTGGCTTTCGCCTTAGTATTCCGCGCTCCGGATCGCACTCTTAGGGATGAGGAAGTAAATGAGCGACGTATGGCTGCTGCCGAACTAGCCCGACAGCGTCTTGGCGCAGAGATGCGGTCCTAGGAAGTATCGCTCCCGAGGAACCTGCCCAACACACCGAATGCATAATTTACGAATTAACGTATAAAGTGCTAGGGTGTTGGCATGAGTCTTGATGTAGCAGTAGTGGGTGCCACTGGATACGCCGGAGGAGAAATTCTCCGGCTGCTTTTAGGTCATCCCGCGTATCTTTCAGGTGAACTAAGCATTGGGGCACTCATGGGAGCTAGTTCCGCGGGGCAGCGTCTGGGAGCCCTCATGTCACACCTGCCGCAGCTTGCTGATTGCGTCATTGAAGAAACCGATATTTCCCGGTTGGGAAATTTTGACGTGGTGTTTCTTGCTTTACCGCACGGTCATTCGGCGCGGGTGGCTGAGCAAGTCGGTGACGACACTGTAGTTTTGGATTGCGCTGCTGATTTTCGCTTGCGGGACGCACATACCTGGACAAAATTCTATGGGGCCGAGCATGCGGGGAGCTGGCCTTATGGGATCCCCGAGATGCCGGGGCATCGCGAGGACATACGACAAGCGCGGAGAGTAGCTGTACCTGGCTGCTTCCCAACTGGCGCTACTTTAGCTCTCTTACCTGCCGTACAATCGGGGCTTATTTATCCTGACGTGGTGATCACCTCAATCACCGGGGTTTCTGGTGCGGGGAAAAAAGCGGCTGTCGCATTTTTAGGTTCTGAAACAATGGGGTCGCTTAAGGCGTATAACGTTGCCGGCCAACATCGTCACACGCCGGAAATAGCTCAAAATCTCAATGAGTTTTCTCAAGAGCCAGTGACGGTGTCTTTTACTCCCGTCTTGGCACCACTAGTACGCGGTATTCTCACCACCGCAACGGCGCCGATCCGAGAGGGAATTAGTGATGCCCAAATTCGGGAGAGCTATGAGAAGTTTTGCGCGAAGGAACCGTTCCTGCACCTATTAGATCCTGGGCAGCAACCTCAAACCCAAGATGTTGTGGGAAGCAATATGTGTCAGCTCCAGGTGCAGCTAGACGAGTATTCGCGACGTCTGGTCGTCACCTCAGCTATCGATAATCTCACTAAAGGTACCGCCGGGGCAGCTATTCAATGCATGAATCTTATTTGCGGTTTCCCGGAAACAGCTGGACTAGCTCAAGCCGGTATAGCACCTTAAACAAAAAGAAAAGAGTGAATTTATGAGTACTCACCCAGGCATCACCACCCCCGCTGGTTTTCGGGCGGCCGCTATTGCGGCTGGCATTAAACCGTCAGGGAAATCAGATATGGCGCTCGTAGTAAACGATGGGCCTAAGTTTATTGCGGCTGGGGTTTTTACCCAGAACCAAGTCTTTGCCTCCCCGGTTAAAATCACTCGGCAGCATATACAAGACCATTGCCTTAAGGCCGTGCTTTATAACTCCGGTAATGCTAACGCCTGCAATGGCAAACAGGGGGACGATGATGCCTTATCGTTGATTACTCAAACTGCCAACAATCTAGGAATAGAGCCAGCTGACGTGGGAGCGTGCTCTACGGGACTCATCGGAGATCTTTTGCCGATGAATGTGATGCGGCCAGGAGTTGACGCTTTGTCTTCCAACCTCGGAGGCAATGGGCATCTCGCAGCCGAAGCCATTATGACCACCGACACGGTTGCGAAAGAGTTCTTTTCTGCTCAGGGGGAGTGGTCCTTGGGCGGGATGGGAAAGGGAGTTGGCATGATGGCGCCCTCCTTGGCGACGATGCTGGTCTGTCTAACGACCGATGCTGATGTCACCGCCGAGATGGCTCAAAAGGCCTTGGGTAAAGCGTGTTCCACAACTTTTAATACGCTAGATGTGGACGGCTCTACCTCCACTAATGACACGGTTCTGCTTTTAGCTTCCGGTGCGAGCGGGTACACCCCCAGTCAAGAAGAATTCGACGCCGTGGTCTACGAGGCGTGTTGGGATCTTATGAAACAAATGCAGGCCGATGCTGAAGGGGTAAGCAAACGAGTATCAATCACAGTCCGTGGTGCTGAAGATAATGATTCTGCCCTTACTGCTGCTCGTTGTATTGGTCGGGACAACTTGTGCAAGTGCGCGTTCTTTGGTTCAGACCCCAACTGGGGACGGGTACTCGTCGCTGTCGGGATGGCTCCGGTGGTAATGGATCCAGAGCACATCAATGTCTATTTCAATGGTGAACCGGTATGCCTAGACTCCACAGGAACTCCTCATGCTCGAGAGGTAGATCTTAGCGGGCCAGATATTAGCGTGGAAGTTGACTTAGCCACTGGCGGCCCGGGTACAGCAACGGTGTACACCACAGACTTATCTCATGCCTATGTGGATATTAATTCTGCCTACTCCTCCTAAAGCACCGTGATCAGTAAGGACACCTCGTCAATGTGTGAAGACGTTAGATCTTTAAGTTCTGGAGCTCGAGCTACCGTATTGGCTGAAGCATTGCCGTGGCTTAAGCACTTCCGCGACAAAATCGTGGTGGTGAAATACGGTGGCAACGCAATGGTCGATGACCAGCTCAAAGCCGCCTTTGCTGCCGATATGGTCTTTTTGCGTACCGTTGGTGCTAAACCAGTGGTAGTTCATGGCGGCGGTCCACAGATAACCACCATGCTGAAACGCCTTGGCTTAGAAGGTGAGTTTCGCGGCGGCTTCCGAGTCACCACTCCCGAAGTCATGGAAGTTGTCAGAATGGTGCTTTTTGGCCAAGTAGGTCGAGACCTCGTCGGACTTATTAATTCTCACGGGCCCTATGCGGTGGGTTGTTCTGGCGAAGATGCTGGACTCTTCACTGCGGAAAAACGGTTTGTCAATGTTGATGGACAACCCACAGATATTGGGCTAGTCGGCACAATTACTGATGTCAATCCCTCCGCAGTCATGGATATTATTGAGGCAGGGCGCATCCCCGTAGTATCGGGGATTGCTCCGGGAGTAAACGGGGAAGTCTATAACATCAACGCCGATAGTGCGGCTGGGGCTTTAGCGAGTGCTTTGCAGGCTGAACGTCTACTCATTCTGACCAACGTGAAAGGTCTTTATTCTCACTGGCCTGACCAAGATTCTTTACTCTCGAAAATTCAGGTAGGGGAGCTTGCCGAACTATTGCCTGAACTAGATGCGGGAATGATCCCGAAGATGGAATCCTGTTTAAAGGCTGTGGAATCTGGAGTAGCGGCAGCGCATGTCATTGATGGTCGGATTGAGCACTCTGTTCTTCTGGAGCTACTCACCATGGGAGGCATTGGAACCATGGTGCTGCCGGATGTTTATGACCTCGCAGATTATCCCGTAGGCAAGGTACTAAGAAAGGATGAAAGCCAATGAGCTCAATCTTGGAGCGCTGGTCAGAAGACCTGATGAACACCTATGGCACTCCGCCTGTAGCTTTGGTATCTGGTTCAGGATCAACTGTTCGCGATGATGCAGGTAAGGAATACCTTGATTTGCTGGCCGGCATTGCCGTAAATTCCTTAGGACATGCTCACCCTGCTGTGATAGCTGCGGTCTCTCACCAAGTTGCCACCTTGGCTCATGTTTCCAATCTTTTTGCCTCCGGCCCTGTGGTTTCCGTTGCCGAAGAACTAAAAAAGCGTTTTCGCAGTTCAGCCGAGACGCGAGTCTTTTTTTGCAATTCAGGTGCAGAAGCTAATGAAGCAGCCTTCAAGCTTGCCCGTCTAACTTCACGACCACGGGTGCTCAGTGCTATTCATGGGTTTCATGGCCGAACCATGGGTTCGCTGACGTTAACGGGTCAACCCGATAAACGAGCTGCTTTTGAACCCCTAGTACCAGGCGTGGAATATTTCACCTTCAACGATGCGGAGTCTTTGCGAAATCTAGTAACCAAAGATCCGGACAATACTGCTGCGATTATCCTTGAGCCGATTCAGGGCGAAACCGGGGTGATTCCAGCAACCAAAGATTTTCTCCACGAAGCACGACAACTCTGCAATGATCACGGGATTCTTCTGATCTTTGACGAAGTACAAACCGGAGTAGGTCGCACAGGCGCATTTTTCGCTCACGACATCTACGGAATCACACCAGACGTAGTCACCATGGCCAAAGGCCTAGGAGCAGGGCTTCCAATTGGAGCGTGCCTGGCGACCGGCCGGGCAGCTCAACTAATGCGGCCAGGTTCCCATGGAACTACCTTCGGTGGTAATCCCGTGGCCTGCGCGGCCGCGATAGCCGTACTAGAGACGATTGACGACGATTTTCTAGCGAGCGTCCGCGCCCGAGGCCGTCAATTCCGTGACCTATTAGCTGGCTGTGCGGAGGTCAAAGACGTCCGGGGAGAAGGACTCATGCTTGGCGTGGTGTTGCACCACCCCATTGCCAAAGATGTTGTGCGCTGCGGTCTGGAACATGGCGTCATCCTCAATGCTCCCGCCGAGGATATTATCCGGCTTACCCCACCGTTGGTGATCACTGAAGAAGAAGTTGCCGAGGCAGGACGACGAATCTCCGCGACGCTGAAGGCTGTGTCCGAGGAAAGGAACAAATAAATGAATTCGCTTCGCCATTTTCTATCCGATGATGATCTGACGCCTCAAGAGCAAGCTGAAATCCTATCCTTAGCTGCAGAATTAAAAAAGGCACCGCTGTCACGTCGCCCCCTCGACGGAGGCCTTAGCGTGGCCTTGCTTTTCGATAAAACCAGCACTCGAACCAGGTTTTCCTTTTGCGCAGGGATTGCCCACCTAGGCGGAAATGCCATTGCTGTTGATTCTCAAACTTCTCAACTCAGCAAAGGAGAATCTTTCCAAGACACCGGGGCGATATTGTCCCGTATGGTCGAAGCCATAGTCTGGCGCACTAATGCGCATAGCAATCTTCTCGAGATGGCAGAGACCGCCACAGTTCCCATCATCAACGGGCTGAGTGATGACGTTCACCCCTGCCAAATTCTGGCTGATCTCCAGACCTGTATTGAAAAACTCTGCCCGGAAGAAGGCCCCGCTGGTCTATCGTCGAAAAAGGCCGTGTATGTGGGCGACGCTGCCAATAACATGGCGCACAGCTATCTACTCGGCTTTGCTACTGCGGGAATGGATATATCCGTCGTCGGCCCTGAAGGATTTCTGCCTGATCCAAAATATGTTGCCCGGGCGAAGGCACGAGCTGAGGAAACCGGAGCAACGGTTCGGGTGAGTTCGGATCCTCTGGAAGTACGTAATGCTGATGTTGTTATCACGGATACCTGGGTGTCTATGGGGCAAGAAGATGACGGAAAAGACCGGCGCACTCCATTCTTGCCGTACCAAGTCAACGCCGATTTGATGAAGCTTGCGAATCCGGGAGCAATATTCCTTCATTGTTTGCCGGCTTATCGAGGAAACGAGGTGACCTCCGAGGTCATCGACGGTCCACAGTCGGTGGTTGTTGATGAAGCGGAAAATCGGCTCCATGCTCAAAAGGCTTTGCTAGTGTGGCTGCTAGAGAAAAATGGGCGAAGCGAGGCTCTATGACAGAGTTTCGTGATAGCGTTGCGCAGCCAGGGATGAGCCGTACTGCACGGCTGGCGTTGATTGCCGAACTGCTTCAGCGAACTCGGGTGTATTCACAGGTTCAGCTCTCAGAATTGCTGCTGGACGAGGGAATTGACATAACCCAAGCCTCTCTATCTCGTGATCTAGACGAACTCGGTGCTAAGAAAGTTCGTCCTCGACGAGGGGGGAGAGGTTTCTACACCATTGGAGAGACCGACCAATCCCAACCCGAAGTGGTTACTGGTCCAAGACTAAAACTCCAGCGGATGGTGGATGAACTCGTCGTTTCCATAGACCACTCCGGGAATATTGCGGTGTTGCGCACGCCACCTGGAGCTGCCCAATATTTGGCCAGTTTCATTGACCGAGTGGGCATGGGAGAGGTTGTGGGATCTATTGCTGGTGATGACACGGTTTTTGTACTAGCACGTGAACCGATGACCGGAGCTGAGCTTGGAAAATTATTAACTGAAAAGTGATCCTGGGCCGAGCCTCACGGTGGCCACGACCCAGTTGTAAAGTGTAAAAAGCACTCATGACATCTCCCCGGCGCGCGGGGAATCATGAACAATATTTTATAAGGAGATTTTCCCATTATGACTGACTGCGTAGTCCTCGCCTATTCTGGTGGTCTGGATACTACTGTTGCCATTCCGTACCTGAAGAAAATGACGGGTGGAGAGGTTATCGCCGTTTCCATTGACCTGGGACAAGGCGGTGAAGATATGGAGTCAGTCCGCCAACGAGCATTAGGGGCCGGAGCGGTAGAGTCCATTGTGGTCGACGCCAAAGATGAGTTTGCTGAGCACTATTGCTTGCCGACTATTAAAGCCAATGGCCTCTATATGAAGCAGTATCCGCTGGTGTCCGCGATTTCCCGGCCGTTGATTGTCAAACACCTGGTGCAAGCAGCTCAAGAACACGGTGGTACTCACGTAGCACATGGCTGCACCGGAAAAGGAAATGATCAGGTTCGTTTTGAGGTGGGATTTATGAATATGGATCCAGACCTCAAGATCATTGCTCCTGCCCGGGATTTTGCCTGGACTCGTGATAAAGCTATTGCCTTCGCTGAGGAAAACAACGTTCCTATTGAGCAGTCAGCAGCGTCTCCCTTCTCCATTGACCAAAATGTATGGGGTCGGGCAGTGGAAACCGGATTCTTGGAGGACCTGTGGAACCCGCCCACCAAGGATCTTTATGCCTACACGGAAGACCCTAACTTGGGTAACGCTCCTGATGAGTTGATTATCTCTTTTGAGAGCGGAGTTCCCGTTGCGATCGACGGCCGCCGCGTGAGCGTTTTGGAAGCTATCGAAGAACTCAACCGTCGGGCCGGCGCCCAGGGGGTTGGTCGTCTCGATATGGTGGAAGATCGCTTAGTGGGAATTAAATCGCGTGAGGTCTATGAAGCTCCGGGAGCTGTAGCCCTGATAACGGCTCACGAGGCTTTGGAAGATGTCACCGTCGAGCGGGAATTAGCTCGGTATAAGAGGTTGATCGACGCCCGCTGGTCCGAAGAAGTCTATGACGGCCTATGGTATGCCCCGTTGAAGCGTTCCCTGGATGCGTTTATTGAGTCCACCCAGGAAAATGTTACTGGCGATATCCGCTTGGTACTCCAAGCTGGACGGTGCGTCGTCAACGGACGTCGTTCTAACCACTCGCTCTATGATTTCAACCTGGCCACCTACGATACCGGCGATACCTTCGACCAAACGCTGTCTAAGGGATTTGTTGAACTTCATGGACTATCTTCCAAGATCGCTAATCGTCGGGATCGTGACGCCCGCAATTCCTAAAGTTATTTGACGCGGAAAGAGAGACCTGAGCATGCAGAAGCACGGAACAAACCAAGGAGCGCTCTGGGGAGGTCGTTTTTCAGGTGGCCCGAGTGAAGCAATGTTTGCCCTCAGCGTATCCACTCACTTTGATTGGGTACTAGCGCCATATGACATCCTTGCTTCTCAAGCTCATGCCCGGGTTTTGCACGCTGCAGGGTTGCTTAGCGATGATGAACTAGACAACATGCTGGCTGGTCTTCGTCAACTAGGAGAGGACGTGGCTGATGGATCTTTTCAGCCTGCCCCCACAGACGAGGATGTTCACGGCGCTATGGAGCGGGGTCTTATCGAAAAAGTCGGATCCGAATTAGGCGGACGGTTAAGAGCCGGTCGTTCGCGAAATGATCAAGTAGCTACTCTCTTTCGGATGTGGGTGCGCGACGCTATCCGGGAAATCGCTCAGGAGGTGAGTGATTTGGTAGCTGCACTAGTTACTCAAGCCGAAGCCCATCCTGACGTTATTATGCCAGGTAAAACCCATTTCCAAGCAGCCCAGCCGGTACTTCTTGCTCATCAACTTTTGGCCCACGCCCACCCCTTGTTGCGTGATTGCGAAAGGTTACAGGATCTCGACAAAAGGCTGGCTGTGTCTCCCTACGGATCTGGGGCATTAGCGGGCTCATCGCTTCATCTTGACCCGGAAGCCATCGCCGCTGAACTAGGTTTTGACTCCGCCAGCGATAACTCGCTCGATGGCACTGCGGCGCGGGATTTTGCAGCCGAAACCGCTTATGTATTAGCCCAAATTGCGGTAGATTTATCCCGCTTAGCGGAAGAGATTATTGCTTGGTCAACTCCAGAGTTTGGGTACGTCACGCTTGCCGATCAGTGGTCAACTGGGTCGTCAATTATGCCGCAGAAAAAGAATCCCGATATTCCGGAACTCACTCGAGGGAAAACTGGTCGGCTCATTGGAAATCTTGCGGGGCTTATGGCCACTCTCAAAGCTTTACCGTTGGCTTATAACCGCGATTTGCAGGAAGATAAAGAGCCCATTGTGGATTCTGTGACACAATTAGGGCTTCTTTTGCCGGCCACGACAGGGTTAGTTTCCACTCTCACGTTCCATCCTGAGCGAATGCGGGAACTCGCACCCGCTGGCTACACCCTAGCCACTGATCTCGCAGAGTGGATGGTCCGGCAGGGAGTGCCCTTCCGGGAAGCGCATGAAGCGTCCGGAGCATGTGTGCGTATTGCTGAAGCTCGAGGGGTGGGATTAGATGAGCTCACGGATGAGGAATTAGCGTCTGTTGATGATCGGCTCACTCCTGCTGTACGCAGTGTGCTCAATGTGGAAGGGGCCGTTGCATCGCGGGATACCCGGGGAGGTACTGCGGGAATTCGGGTAGCTGAACAGCGTCAACGAGTAGCTCATCTCAACTCACGGTATCGTCAGTGGGCAGAAACACCGGTACGAAAGGACAGGAACAAGTAATGAGCCTTGACCCACAACTTCTGGACATTCTCGTGTGTCCCAAGGATAAAGGTCCACTCCGCTATGAGGAGACCGAAGGAAAACTGATTAATGACCGCTTGGGTCTGGCTTATCGGATCGATGACGGAATTCCAGTGTTGCTCATTGATGAGGCGGAAACCTACCCGCCGCAATCCTGAAGAGTATCCAGTTTTCGAAGTGCCGAGTATAAGATCTTTACGCCGGTGGCTAGATCTGATACTCGGCTTAGTTCGTGGGGTGAATGGCTTACTCCACCATTGAGGCTAGGGATAAACACTATTCCTGATGGGCATATCCGTTGGATAATCTGAGCGTCATGGCTGGCCCCCGAAACCATAGTGCATACTCGTGTGCCACACACGTGCGCAGCATCATGTAAAACCTGCTGAACGTCTGCCGATAGGTGCTCAGGCAATACCTCTGACACGTGATGGCAGGTGCACTCTAATTGACGGTGATTCGCGATACGGTGGGCTAGGTTCATTAGGTCGTGAGCGCATTCTTGCTGAACAGTGTCTACAACTCCGCGGATATCTACGCTCAATGTGCAGACGCCAGGAATGGTCGTTATTCCACCGGGTTCTACCGATAGTTGACCGGTAGTAATCCGAAGCCCGGGATCGAGAAAATCCAGAGGGGCGCGTTGCAGAGCATATTCTTCAGCAGCAACTAAGAACTCCGCGGCACCAGCAAGGGCGTCCCGCCTAATTCTCATTGGGGTGCCACCACTGTGCGACGCCACCCCGGTGAACGTGAAGCTAAGGCGGGTACTTCCTGAAATTGTGCTCACGATTCCGGCGTCGAACCCACTCTTGTCAAGGCTGGGACCTTGTTCAATATGGAGTTCAATGAAAGCTTTCCATTCGTGCGGTTGCCACTGTGCGGCAGCAAGATCATTCGGATTCAACCCTAATTCCTGCATCGCGCGAAAGGCGCTTATGCCAGTAGCGTCGGAAAGCTGGGAAAGTGATTCCGACGTATGTAGTCTCGCCGCTATTCTGCTGCCCACACACGCTTGGCCGAACCGTGCTCCTTCTTCGGTGGCGAATACCACTATCTTTAACGGGTGGTTCCATGCGGTTTCCGTTTCCGAGGCCCGGATATGAGCTATTTCCATTGCTGCAATCACTCCGGCTACGCCGTCGAAACGCCCGGCGTGTTCCACGCTATCTAGGTGGGAGCCACAGGCAAGAGCTGGTGCAGTAGAACGGGTGCCGGCAAATTCAGCTATGGTATTACCTGCGTTATCGCTATAGACTTGGGCGCCTAGCTTGCTCATTTCACGACTGAAAAATGCGTGCGCTTGGCGTTCCTGCAGGGTATAGCCAAGTCGGGTAACTCCATGGTCGTCGCGGTTGTCGTTAAAGGTTGCAAATTGTTTCAGGTAGCGGCGCAACCTTTCATGGTTAACCATATAAAGACCTCATTTATCAGGGTGGGTGGTTCTTTCTAGCGACCTTATACCCATTACTATGTAGTGCGTATCTTGCTGGGTTTTTGAGATCAATGAGGATCATCCGCAAAAATGACCAAAATTATTAATGAACTGCAATGGCGTGGACTGATAAATCAGCACACGGATTTAGAGGCTCTGGAAAAGGCCTTGGCTACCGGGCCAATCACCATGTATTGCGGATTTGATCCCACCGGCCCGTCCTTACATGCGGGGCATTTAGTCCCGCTCCTGATGTTGGCTCGATTCCAGCGGGCTGGACATCGACCTATTGTTCTGGCGGGAGGCGCAACCGGTATGATCGGCGATCCGCGCGAAGTAGGCGAGCGCAGCATGAATGATGGGGATACCGTTGCTGAATGGGCAGAAAGAATTAGTAGTCAGCTGCAGCGCTTTGTCTCTTTTGAAGGAGAGTACGCCGCACAACTGGTGAACAATAATGAATGGACCCAAAACCTAGGTGTCATCGAGTTTCTTCGTGACATTGGTAAGCATTTTTCTCTCAACACCATGCTGGCTCGCGAAACCATTAAAAGGCGGCTGGAAAATGATGGAATTAGCTTCACCGAGTTTTCCTATATGTTGCTTCAGGCCAATGATTTCTTGCAGCTTCATAAGCGTTATGGGGTGACTATGCAGGTAGGCGGTGGAGATCAATGGGGGAATTTAGTTGCTGGGGTTGATCTCTTGCGTCGCACCAAAGGTGTTACCGCTCATGCCATGACTGTACCGCTGGTGACTGATTCCGAAGGCAAGAAATTCGGAAAATCCACCGGTGGAGGGAGTTTGTGGCTAGATCCTCAGATGACCAGCCCGTATACCTGGTATCAGTATTTTATTAACGCGTCCGACGCGGATGTTATCCGCTATCTACGCTGGTTTACTTTCCTTAGCCAGGACGATATTGCAGATCTTGAAGAGGAAGTAACAGAGCGTGCCTATAAGCGTGAAGCTCAGCGAACCTTGGCTCAAGAAATGACCACTTTGGTCCATGGCGAATCAGCCACGCGCGCTGTGGAGGTAGCTGCGCAGGCATTATTCGGTCGCGCAGATCTACGGGAGTTAGATAGTGCGACGCTAGCAGGCGCGTTGTCTGAGACCTCAGTGGCTGAAGTTCTGCCGGGAGAAGGGCGAGGAATTGTTGATCTTCTCCTGAAAGCGGGACTTGTAGAATCCCGTGGAGCTGCGCGCCGTGCTCTCAAGGATGGTGGTGTCTACGTCAATAACAACCGCATTAGCTCTGAGGAGTGGGAGCCGCACTCTGAAGATTTATTACATGGAGAGTGGCTGGTCTTACGACGCGGGAAAAAGAATTTTGCTGGCGCCCGAATTCGCCGCTAATGAACCCGTTGGCCTGCGTATTTGCCGAAATGTGGAAAGCGGTGTAAATTATTAATCCGTTGCCGAGGTAACCGCTGGGTTGCTGGAAGGTAACAAATCGGGACCAGAAAAAACTTGACTTTAAGATCTAGTTGCTTATAGAATTCAGGTCCCAGTCACCAAACTCTTACGTTTAGTGACCTGTGTTGTGTGAGAACTCAATAGTGTGCCAGTAGTATTTTTTTGTGATGGATTCACGCGTTATTGGTTGTGGCTTGTTGTGTGATGGGCCTCGTGGTGCTGTGGTGGGGTTGTGGCTATTCCTTGCTGTTGTGGTGTCACGGTGATCAATAATGTTTTTTTAATTTAGCTTTGGCTGTTGCTGGTGGTATGGTGTGTTGTCCTCGTCGGATGTGCTGTGTCATTGGTGATGGTTTTTTGTTTTTTGGTTAGGTTTTGACTCTTTGTTGTGGAAGGGTTTTTTCCTTTTTTATGGAGAGTTTGATCCTGGCTCAGGACGAACGCTGGCGGCGTGCTTAACACATGCAAGTCGAACGGAAAGGCCTTGCTTGCAGGGTACTCGAGTGGCGAACGGGTGAGTAACACGTGGGTGATCTGCCTCATACTCTGGGATAAGCCTGGGAAACTGGGTCTAATACTGGATAGGACTGCATTGTAGGTGGTGTGGTGGAAAGTTTTTTCGGTATGAGATGAGCCCGCGGCCTATCAGCTTGTTGGTGGGGTAATGGCCTACCAAGGCGGCGACGGGTAGCCGGCCTGAGAGGGTGGACGGCCACATTGGGACTGAGATACGGCCCAGACTCCTACGGGAGGCAGCAGTGGGGAATATTGCACAATGGGCGCAAGCCTGATGCAGCGACGCCGCGTGAGGGATGACGGCCTTCGGGTTGTAAACCTCTTTCGCTAGGGACGAAGCTTTGGTGACGGTACCTAGATAAGAAGCACCGGCTAACTACGTGCCAGCAGCCGCGGTAATACGTAGGGTGCGAGCGTTGTCCGGAATTACTGGGCGTAAAGAGCTCGTAGGTGGTTTGTCGCGTCGTCTGTGAAATTCCGGGGCTTAACTTCGGGCGTGCAGGCGATACGGGCATAACTTGAGTGCTGTAGGGGAGACTGGAATTCCTGGTGTAGCGGTGAAATGCGCAGATATCAGGAGGAACACCGATGGCGAAGGCAGGTCTCTGGGCAGTAACTGACGCTGAGGAGCGAAAGCATGGGTAGCGAACAGGATTAGATACCCTGGTAGTCCATGCTGTAAACGGTGGGCGCTAGGTGTAGGGACTTTTTCACGGTTCCTGTGTCGTAGCTAACGCATTAAGCGCCCCGCCTGGGGAGTACGGCCGCAAGGCTAAAACTCAAAGGAATTGACGGGGGCCCGCACAAGCGGCGGAGCATGTGGATTAATTCGATGCAACGCGAAGAACCTTACCTGGGCTTGACATACACCAGATCGCTGCAGAGATGTAGTTTCCCTTGTGGTTGGTGTACAGGTGGTGCATGGTTGTCGTCAGCTCGTGTCGTGAGATGTTGGGTTAAGTCCCGCAACGAGCGCAACCCTTGTCTTATGTTGCCAGCACGTAGTGGTGGGGACTCATGAGAAACTGCCGGGGTTAACTCGGAGGAAGGTGGGGATGACGTCAAATCATCATGCCCCTTATGTCCAGGGCTTCACACATGCTACAATGGTCGGTACAGTAGGTTGCGATATCGTGAGGTGGAGCTAATCCTTGGAAAGCCGGTCGTAGTTCGGATTGGGGTCTGCAACTCGACCCCATGAAGTCGGAGTCGCTAGTAATCGCAGATCAGCAACGCTGCGGTGAATACGTTCCCGGGCCTTGTACACACCGCCCGTCACGTCATGAAAGTTGGTAACACCCGAAGCCAGTGGCCTAAACTCGTTAGGGAGCTGTCGAAGGTGGGATCGGCGATTGGGACGAAGTCGTAACAAGGTAGCCGTACCGGAAGGTGCGGCTGGATCACCTCCTTTCTAGGGAGTTTTGTTTTTTGTTTTTTTGGTTGTGAAACGTCATGCGTGGTCATGGTTGGTAGCGTGTGGGTTTGTTGTGGTGCTGCTGGTGGCTGTTGGGTGTCTGGGATGGCACAGTTAAGTGTTTTCCTTGTTGTCTGGCTGTGGTGTGCTGCTGCTTGTTTGTGGGTGGTGGTGTGCTGTGGTTGGTGTTGTGTGAGAACTGTATAGTGGACGCGAGCATCTTATTCTATTTTTCTGCAGCATGTTGTGTGTTGTGTAGGGCGTATAGTGGATGCCTGTGGTATATCGAGCCGATGAAGGACGTGAGAGGCTGCGTTAAGCCTCGGGGAGTTGTCAGCTAAGCGTTGATCCGAGGATGTCCGAATGGGGTAACCTGGCCATCGTTATGGGTGGTGACCACGTGGTGAATGTATAGCCATGGTGGGGGTAACGCGGGGAAGTGAAACATCTTAGTACCCGTAGGAAGAGAAAACAATTTGTGATTTCGTGAGTAGTGGCGAGCGAAAGCGGATGAGGCTAAACCTGGTGTGTGTGATACGTGGCAGTGGTTGCATGCTAGGGGTTGTGGGGTTTTTTGCGTAACAGTTCTGCCAGGCTGTTGATTGTTGTGGTTGCAAGAGCGGAAGTGGTGTGGGAGCACTCGTCGTAGAAGGTGATAGCCCTGTACGTGTACTTGTGATTGTGATGGTTTGTGAATTGTCCCCGAGTAGCAGCGGGCTCGTGGAATCTGCTGTGAATCTGCCGGGACCACTCGGTAAGCCTAAATACTTGATATGACCGATAGTGGATTAAGTACCGTGAGGGAATGGTGAAAAGTACCCCGGGAGGGGAGTGAAATAGTACCTGAAACTGTGCGCTAACAATCCGTCAGAGCCTCTGTGTGGGGTGATGGCGTGCCTTTTGAAGAATGAGCCTGCGAGTCAGCGGCATGTCGCTTGGGTTAACCTTTGGTGGGTAGCCGTAGCGAAAGCGAATCCTCATGGGGTGTGTGTGGCATGTCCTGGACCCGAAGCGGAGTGATCTACCCATGGCCAGTGTGAAGCAATTGTAAGAGGTTGTGGAGGCGCGAACCCACTTAGGTTGAAAACTGAGGGGATGAGTTGTGGGTAGGGGTGAAAGGCTAATCAAACTCCGTGATAGCTGGTTCTCCCCGAAATGCATTTAGGTGCAGCGTTGTGTGTGCTTGCTGGAGGTAGAGCTACTGGTTGGTTTAGCGGGACGATCATCTTAGCGATATCAGCCAAACTCCGAATGCCGGTAAGTGTGAGCATGGCAGTGAGACTGTGGGGGATAAGCTTCATAGTCGAGAGGGAAACAGCCCAGATCGCCGGCTAAGGCCCCTAAGGGTGTGCTAAGTGGAAAAGGATGTGGGATCGCGAAGACAGCCAGGAGGTTGGCTTAGAAGCAGCCATCCTTGAAAGAGTGCGTAATAGCTCACTGGTCGAGTGGTTCTGCGCCGACAATGTAGTGGGGCTTAAGTACACCGCCGAAGCCGCGGCAAGAACACATGTTTGTGTGTTGTTGGGTAGGGGAGCGTCGTGTATGTGGTGAAGTTGCCGGGTGACCGTGTGATGGAGTGTACGCGAGTGAGAATGCAGGCATGAGTAACGATTGATAAGTGAGAATCTTATCCGCCGTATGACTAAGGGTTCCTGGGTCAAGTTCGTCTTCCCAGGGTGAGTCGGGTCCTAAGGCGAGGCCGTCAGGCGTAGTCGATGGATAACGGGTTGATATTCCCGTACCTGTATGCATGCGACCATGATGAATCAGTGATACTAACTTTCGTGCTGTTGCATTATTGTGCTGCGCATCCTTTTGTGGGTGTGTGGTTGGTGTGATGGTGTTGGGAGGGCCTGATCTGGTAGTAGTCAAGTGATGGAGTGACGTAGTAGGGTAGCTAAGCCATCTGGTGGTTATGGTGGTGTAAGCGTGTGGCCTAAAGGCTAGGGAAATCCGGTCTTTGTTTGTAAAGGTGAGGCGTGATGCGTAGCCCTTTTTGTGGGTGATGTTAGTGATCCTGTGCTACCGAGAAAAGCTTCTAGCGATGTGTGTGTACGGCCCGTACCCGAAACCGACACAGGTAGTTGGGTAGAGCATACTAAGGCGTTCGGGTGAACTGTGGTTAAGGAACTCGGCAAAATGCCCCCGTAACTTCGGGAGAAGGGGGGCCGCTGGTGGTGCCCCATGTTGTCTGTGGTGGTGCTGTTGGTGGTCGCAGAGGATAGAGGGAAGCGACTGTTTATCAAAAACACAGGTCCGTGCGAAGACGGTTAAGTTGAGGTATACGGACTGACGCCTGCCCGGTGCTGGAAGGTTAAGAGGACCTGTTAAACCTGTTGTGGGTTGAAGCGGAGAATTTAAGCCCCAGTAAACGGCGGTGGTAACTATAACCATCCTAAGGTAGCGAAATTCCTTGTCGGGTAAGTTCCGACCTGCACGAATGGCGTAACGACTTCCCTGCTGTCTCAATCACAGGCCCGGTGAAATTGCAGTACGAGTAAAGATGCTCGTTACGCGCGGCAGGACGAAAAGACCCCGGGACCTTTACTATAGCTTGGTATTGGTGTTCGGTTCGGTTTGTGTAGGATAGGTGGGAGACTGTGAGGTTATCACGCTAGTGGTAGCGGAGTCGTTGGTGAAATACCACTCTGGCCGGATTGGATGTCTTAACCTTGGCCCATGATCTGGGTTGGGGACAGTGCCTGGTGGGTAGTTTAACTGGGGCGGTTGCCTCCTAAAAGGTAACGGAGGCGCCCAAAGGTTCCCTCAGCCTGGTTGGTAATCAGGTTTTAGAGTGTAAGTGCATAAGGGGGCTTGACTGTGAGACTGACAGGTCGAGCAGGAACGAAAGTTGGGACTAGTGATCCGGCATCTCATTGTGGTTTGGGTGTCGCTCAACGGATAAAAGGTACCCCGGGGATAACAGGCTGATCTTCCCCAAGAGTCCATATCGACGGGATGGTTTGGCACCTCGATGTCGGCTCGTCGCATCCTGGGGCTGGAGTAGGTCCCAAGGGTTGGGCTGTTCGCCCATTAAAGCGGCACGCGAGCTGGGTTCAGAACGTCGTGAGACAGTTCGGTCTCTATCCGCCGCGCGCGTGGAAACTTGATGAAAGGCTGTCCCTAGTACGAGAGGACCGGGACGGACGTACCTCTGGTGTGCCAGTTATTGTGCCTATGGTATGGCTGGTTAGCTACGTGCGGGAGGGATAACCGCTGAAAGCATCTAAGCGGGAAGCCTGTTTTAAGATAAGGTTTCTTTTGAGGTTCCCTAGAGATGATGGGGTTGATAGGCCGGGGTTGTAAGCCTTGTGAGGGGTTGAGATGACCGGTACTAATAGACCGATAACACACAAAAAATGAGTGTGTGTGGGATTGATAGTGTGTGTTTGCGTCTGCTGTATAGTGTCTGGCATGACACTGCCACCCCTTGGTGGGTGTGGTGGGTTGTGTTGGTGGGTGTGTTGGTGGTTGATGGTGGCAGGGTCACGCCCGGTCCCGTTCCGATCCCGGTAGCTAAGCCTGTTTACGCTGATGGTACTGCACTTGTGAGGGTGTGGGAGAGTAGGTTGCTGCCAACACGTGATAATTTGATTAATTCCCTGTGGGGTGGGGTGGTATGGTGTGATCCCGTACCACCCCACCCCACCTTTTTGTTATGCCCCTGCGGGGGGGGTAGAGGCATAGCCCGGGGATGGCGCGGGGTATGCGGGGACGATACCCGCCATCAAGGGTGTGGAGGATTGCATTCCTTTCTTTCTAGACAAGAACTGAAAAGCTTTAATGCGTGAGCATTCCAATTTCAATTAAATATGTTGCCGTTGAACTATTCGTTCTCGACGAGTTATTAATACTGACTCCGCAATCTGAGTGTTAAGAATTTGAACTGGTATAATGCTGCGGAGAATTGTGCCTAGAAGCTAAGGAAGAATATCTAAAAATGACCGATCGTTCCAGAAACTCCGCCGGCTCATCGCGGAAGAAATCCCCAACCAGTAAGCCTAAGGGCTGGAAAAAGGGTTCTGAGGGCCGCCGGTTTTCGGGCCCTAAACGGAACGATCAACCTCATCCTCGTCAGCGGTCTGAGGAAGGTAGCCGGTGGGACGAAGATAACTCTAGGTCGCGCACCTACCGTAAGGTTTCATCTTTGCAGAAGAACTCGGAAGGTCATAGGTCCGGTTCAAATAGTAGAGATGATGATCGGGCAGGTCGTGGTGGCGGAGGAGGGCGTCGTCACTCTTCTCGGGGTGGTGCAGGACGCTCTCAACGAGGTTATCAACCGCGTCGGCCAAATTTCCGGGAGGAGCGTACTCAAAAACACCTCAATGAACCAAAAATTCCCGCCGATATTCATGCTCAGGATTTAGATCCCTTGGTTCGTCAGGATCTGCGTGTGCTTTCTAAAGATAATGCAGACCGGGTCGCCCGCCATATGGTCGCTGCCGCAGTATTTATGGATGAAGACCCTGATCTAGCTCTTAAACATGCTCGTGCTGCTAAAGACAGAGGTGGACGAGTCGCAGTTACCCGGGAAACCTGTGGTATTGCAGCATATCGTGCAGGAGCATGGAAGGAAGCTCTAGCTGAGCTTCGTGCTGCTCGGCGGATATCAGGTGGCCCAGGTCTATTAGCGGTCATGGCTGATTGTGAACGGGGTTTGGGTCGTCCTGCGAAGGCTATCGAATTGGCGGATTCTCCGGAAGCTCAGCAACTTGACGATGATGCGACCACAGAGCTAGCTATCGTTGTTGCCGGCGCTCGACAAGACATGGGTGATTATCAAGCAGCGGTAGAGATTTTGAAGCATCATAATCCTGGTGCTGACCGCTCACCTTTCGAGGCTGCGCGGATCAGCTATGCTTACGCGCACGCACTTCAACTAATTGATGATCGTCAAGGTGCACGTACATGGTTTGAGCACTGCGTTGCACTTGACGAGGATGGATTAACCGACGCTGTGGATCGTTTGGCCGCCCTTGATGATTCTGATTCTGGGAAGCGTACGCGATGAGCCTCCTGAACAATCATGACGCTCTGCTGCTCGATCTTGACGGAACGGTGTGGGAAGGGGGACACGCTCTTCCCGGTGCAGTAGAAACCATCGACAACAGCGGTTTGACCGCCATATACGTCACCAATAACGCTTCACGTTCTCCGGAATCCGTCGCGAAAATGCTGAGAAATATCGGGTTGCGCGCTACTTCAGAGGACGTTTTAACCTCAGCTCAAGCCGCTGTAATGATGGCGCAAAAGTATTTGTCTCCAGGCGATAATGTCTTGGTACTGGGTTCGGAATCTTTCCGAGAACTCGTGAGAGAGGCCGGTTATCGGGTTGTTGACTCTGCTGATTGTCAACCAAAGGCAGTTATGCAAGGCCACAGTCCTCAAACCGGCTGGGCCGAACTGTCTGAAGCTGCGCTTTCTATTAGAAATGGAGCGCGGTATTTAGCGTCTAATCTTGACACCTCTTTGCCTATGGAACGTGGGCTCATGGTGGGAAACGGTTCGATGGTGGCAGCGGTGGTGTCAGCGACGGGAGTGGAACCAGAGTCCGCCGGGAAACCGGAGCCCACCATGTTTTACCAAGCTCAGGAATTAGCGAAAAGTTCCGCTCCGCTAAGTGTGGGTGACCGCCTTGACACTGATATTCAAGGTGCAATTGCTGCTGCTATGCCGGTTCTTCACGTGTTGACCGGGGTATCTGGGCCTGAGGAGTTGATGCACGCTGAGGTTAGCCGTCGCCCTACTTATATTGCGCGTGATTTGCGCGAAGCAACGTTATCCGCCACCCAACTGCAACCTAGTTCCCAGGGTGGTTTTAGTGCGACGTTGGAGGGGAGCGAAGTTATTCTTCGTGGTGGGGAACCATCTGCAACTTTTGTTCAAGCTGTGCGCACTGTGATGGATGTTGCTTGGCAGTGTGAGGATTCTTCTAGCCTGAAGGTTCGGGCGGTCGGCCGGAAAGTTGAAGAAATCATGGAGCAGTGGTGGTAATTGTGGCCGTGCCGAAACCACGCGACCCACGTCAATCCGTGATAACTCCGGAACGGGTAGAAGAGCGTTTTCGAGAAGTGTTGCGAGCTGATAATCGCGAAGCTGAGTCTCTGCAAGACCAGGATGAAGACGCTGGCGATGCAGCTCATCAACAACGGCTATATGAGCAGTTATCGCAGGCACATGAAGTTCTTATAGCAGCGCTCCAGGAGGATTGAGAGTAAATGACGGGGCGAAGGCGTCTTGATGCGGAATTAGTGCGTCGCAAAATAGCACGTTCGCGGGAACAAGCTCGTGCCATGATTTGCGAAGGGCGCGTGGAGATTAATGGATTTAAGGCTCACAAGCCAGCTACGGTGGTGGAGGATTCCGCGTCCATTCGGGTGCAAACCACGGTCGAAGATACGTGGGCTTCCCGGGGGGCACATAAACTTCTAGGCGCCTTGGAAGCTTTTGAACCTCAAGGGTTATCAATAGAGGGCCGACGCGTACTTGACGCCGGTGCTTCAACCGGGGGTTTTAGTGACGTGCTTCTGCGACGTGGCGCACGGGAAGTCGTGGCTGTGGACGTCGGTTATGGGCAGCTAATTTGGCGGCTACAGAATGACTCTCGGATGTTGGTGTTGGATCGAACGAATATCCGTAACCTGACCCCAGAAATGATGAATGGAAAGTGCGAGATGATGGTGGGAGATCTTTCATTTATTTCGCTTAAGCTCACTCTTCCTGCAATTCAGCAATGTCTGATCCCGGGTGCTGACTTATTGCCCATGGTTAAACCCCAATTTGAAGTGGGTAAAGATCGGCTAGGCCAAGGCGGGGTAGTTCGAGATCCGGAGCTGAGGGCAGAAGTAACAAAGGACATCGCGGTATTCTCCCACCAATTAGGCCTAAGCCTTCGTGGTGTGGTGGCCTCTCCGCTTCCCGGCCCGAGCGGCAACGTAGAGTACTTCCTATGGTTGATAAATGATGAGGGGAAAAGTCACCCCTCATCGGAAGATCTCACTCACATGATTAACTCTGCTGTATCGGAAGGACCTCAATGAGCACCCGGCGAGTTTTGCTGGTGCCGCACACCGGCCGTAAAGATAATGTTGCAGCTGCTGCCCGCGCTGCTGAACTTTTGCAGGCAGCAGGAATTGAGGTGCCGGTGTTAGTTCATCAAGACCCAGCACCTATTGATAATGATCCAATTCTTTCCGCTTTGGAGCGACGTCACCACAATGCGCACGCCACTGAGGGTGCTGAACTGGTGCTGGTATTAGGGGGAGACGGAACCTTTCTTAGAGCAGCAGATTTAGCTCATAGCGCGGACTTGCCGGTGTTAGGAATTAATCTGGGTCACGTTGGTTTTCTTGCAGAATGGGAAGCCGAGTCCTTAGACGAGGCTATTGAACGAGTGATAGACCGAGATTATCGAGTCGAAGAAAGAATGACCTTAGCGGTCACGGTTCGGGATGAAGCTGGAACTATTGTCAACACCGGATGGGCGCTCAATGAGGTCAGCGTTGAAAATCTCAACCGCTCTGGGGTACTAGATGCTGTGCTGGAAATTGATTCCCGTCCGGTGAGTTCTTTTGGGTGCGACGGTGTGCTGATCTCTACTCCCACCGGTTCTACCGCTTATGCTTTTTCCGCAGGTGGACCAGTTCTTTGGCCAGAATTAGACGCTATTTTAGTGGTCCCCAATAACGCTCATGCTCTTTTCACTAAACCGTTAGTTGTCAGTCCTCAATCAACGGTCGCCGTGGAATCGATTTCGCCGACGTGTGCCGCAGCAGTGTTGATGGATGGTTTTCGTTCGGTAGCTTTGCCGTCGGGCGCTAGGGTAGAAGTAGCTCGAGGTCCGCGTCCAGTGCGATGGGTGCGATTGGATGATAAGCCGTTTACCGACCGGTTAGTGACGAAACTGCGCTTACCGGTTGAGGGCTGGCGTGGCCCTCGCAGTGGAGGAAACCGCTCAAAGCATTAGAGGGTAGGTGCCATGCTTGCGGATATCGCGTTATGGAATCTGGGAGTTATCCCCGAGGCTTCGGTTGAGTTCAGTCCGGGGCTAACCGTCCTCACCGGTGAAACTGGTGCCGGGAAAACCATGGTGGTCACCGGATTGCGGCTATTGACCGGCGGCCGAGCAGATGCTTCTCGAGTTCGTACGGGGGCAGATCGTGCAGTGGTGGAAGGGCATTTTCACGTCGATGGGTTATCGCAGTCCCAAGCTGATACGGTTGCCGCCATTGTCAATAATGCCGGGGGGAGTGGAGATGATGGGGAATATATAGTTTCTCGTCATGTGAGTGCCGCTGGTCGTTCACGCGCCCATGTTGGCGGGCGGAGTGTTCCAGCCGCAACATTAAAAGAGTTCGCGGAGCAGTTAGTCACTATCCATGGTCAGAATGATCAATTGCGACTATTGTCTCCTGAGCGTCAACGAGAGGCTTTGGATCGTTGTTCCCCGGATATTCCGCCATTGTCGGCGTCATATCGGAAGGCCTATCAGCATTGGCAGGAATTGCGAAAAATCTGGCAGCAGCGAACATCACAGCGTCGCGAGATTGCGCAAGAAGTTGATCGGCTTCGTTTTGCTATCGGGGAAATTGATGCGGTAGATCCGCAACCCGGGGAAGATCGTGAACTGGTAGATAGTATCCGACGCCTCCAGGACGTCGATTCGCTCAGAGAAGAAGCTTCCCTTGCTTGGGCAGCTATTGATGGTGCCGAAGTACTAGGTGGGATTGAGGATGAAGATCATGCCGCTAGTACCCGGTTAGGTCAAGCTCAAACCACGTTGGCAAATAGTGAGGATCCCGTTTTACAAGAGCTGGCCACGAAGCTGGGGGCAATCACTGCTGAGTTAAGTGAAATTTCGGCAGAACTAGGAAGTTTTCTTAGTGATCTTCCTGCCGACCCAGAGCAATTAGAACTGTTACTTCAGAGGCAACAGGAGCTGAAAACTTTAACGAGAAAGTATGCCCCGGATTGTGCTGGGGTGGTGAAGTGGCGGGAGAAGGCGCGAAAAAAGTTGTCGGCTTTGGATATCTCGCCAGAAGCGCTCGATCAATTGCAACGTGATCTGGACCAGGCAGAAAAGAAGATGGTGGCGGCGGGGGCAAAGCTCAGCGCAGCGCGACGCGCGACAGCTCAACGAGTCGCTAAAGATGTCACCGACGAGCTTCATGGACTCGCGATGCCGCACTCGAGCTTGGAGATTGCAGTAGCAGAAACTGCCCCTGGACCATTTGGCTTAGATGAGGTGGAGCTACGGCTGGCTGCAGCGAGCGGATTAGAATCGCGGCCGCTTGCCGCTATCGCCTCCGGTGGTGAGCTTTCTCGAGTGATGTTGGCTCTAGAAGTTATCTTGTCTCAAGCAAGTCAGGGAATGACCCTTGTTTTTGATGAAGTCGACGCGGGAGTCGGCGGAAAAGCTGCCGTGGAAATCGGAAGACGTTTAGCCCGTTTAGCCACCCGCCACCAGGTCATAGTCGTCACTCATCTCCCCCAAGTGGCAGCCTATGCAGATGTCCATATCCATGTGGCTAAAGAAAGTGCATCTGATTCGGTGCGCTCGGAGGTTGAAGTGCTAAGCGAAGATCGTCGAGTTGCGGAATTGGCTCGAATGCTCGCAGGGCTCGACGATACTGCCACCGGTAGAGCTCATGCTTTAGAACTTTATCGTCGCGCGCAACAGGAAAATGCCCAGATGCGGCAGGGTAGCGTCGGCGCGCCTACCGGAAAATAGGTTGATAAGAGGGAAAGATAGGCCGCATGAGTCTGTTCTCCCGCTCTTCTGATCAACCCGGAACCCACGGCGTTCTTCGTGACTGCACTCCCCACGGTAAAGGGTTCCGGCGCCTGGCTGAGGGAGATATCGCGGTGATTGACTGCCCGGATATCTCTCGACGTTTTGCGCAGCGACTCATTGAAGCTAATCCTGCCGTTGTGGTCAACGCTGCCGAATTCTCTACCGGAGCTATTCCCAACTTTGGTCCCCAAATGCTTCTTAGCGCCGGAGTTGTACTGGTAGAAGGTGTGGGTTCTGATGTTATTCATAGCTTCCGGGATGGCAAGAAAGGTCGAGTTGATGAAGACGGTGCGGTGTTTGTCGGGGACCGACACGTCGCAGATGGCACAGTAGTTGATCTCCATCACGCCGAAACAAAATTCGATGAGGCCCAACAGTCCTTGGTGGACCACATGGAAGCGTATTTTGGCAACGCTATCCAATTTATTCATTCGGAATCACCGCTACTTATTGATGGTTTGGGTATTCCTGATACGGGAGTCTCCATTGAAGGCCGCACAGTGATTGTGGTGTCTCCTATGCCGGATCTTGTGGAAAGATTGGGGAGATTAAAACCTTTTATTCGGGAACAACAGCCACTCATTATCGGTGTTGATGACGCTGCAGATGTGCTTATACAGGCTGGTTATGACGTCGATATTATTGTCGGCAATCCAGCTGATATCGCTGCGGAAACTCTTCGTAGTGGTACCAGAGTGGTATTGCCGGCAGAACCGGATGGTCATGCGGCAGGTCTAGAACGCATCCAGGATCTAGGGATAGGGGCTATGACCTTCCCCGCGGCCACAGATTCTGCCACGGATCTGGCATTCCTCTTGGCCGAGTTTTATGGGGCAAAGCTCATTGTCAACGTCGGACCTTCTCTTAATCTAGAAACAATTTTTGGCGATTCCCCTCAATCAAACCCCGCCGCTCTTCTGGTCCGTGCAAAAATGGGTGGAAGACTCGTTGATTCTGAAGCCCTCATCACGATGTACGATGGTCATTCACATTCGAGTGGGGCTTGGCTCTGGGCTGTTTTAGGAATTATCACTGCCATCGCTGCAATTGTCTTACTAGTTGGTTTGGGTGGTGACGACACTTTCCTTCACAACCTCATTAACACGTGGAACACAATTGCCTTGACATTCCAAAGCTGGTTCAAATAGTCCCGGAGGGTTAAATACAGATGGCACACAATAAAGGACAAGGACGTAGTGGGTTTCTGATTGCCGGTCTAGGTTTCGGGGTGGCTGCGGGAACACTTCTGGGAGCTTTAGTGATTAGCCCGGCCACCGCGGGTCTGGGCGATGGCGGGGCAAATAAGGCCCAACTCGCTGAGGCTGAGGATCACGCCAAAATTGCCGAAGCTCAAGCTAACAGTGCGGATAGCGTCGTTTCCGAATTAGCTTCCGATGCGGTCAAAGGAACACTCGACGGAAAACCGGTCCTGGTAATCCGGACCAATGACGCCACTGATGATGATGTGAACGCTATCAATAACTTGCTGAAATCTTCTGGAGCAGAAAACGCGGGCACATTGAAGCTCACCGAGCTTTTCTCCAGCAGTAATGGGGTAGATCGTCTCAAGTCCATTGTGGCTAATACCCTTCCTGCCGGCGCGCAACTTAATACCAAAGATTTAGATCCTGGAACGCATGCTGGTGATGCCCTCGGAGCAGCTTTGCTATTAAAACCAGATAGCAATGACCCTATTGCCTCCGATAATGATCGAAAATTATTATTAGAAGCCCTCAAAGGCGAAGGATTTATCGATTATCAGGATGGGTCAATTAAACCTGCCCGAGCTGTGGTGATTGTTAACGGTGATAGTGATGGTAGTGGGGAGAGCAGCTTTGCCAGCGGCATGTTAAGTAATTTCAGCCGAGCCCTTGCCGTCCAGTCAAAAGCTACGGTGGTTGCCGGTAGAATCCATACTGCTAGTGATAGTGGTGTCATTGGTCAACTGCGTGGTTCCAACATCAAAGAAATCTCCACCGTGGATTCCCTGGATCAGGACTGGGCTCGCCTAGCTACTGTCTTGGCTATTAATGAGTTATTACAAGGCAAGCACGGCAATTATGGTGCTGCTGCGTCTGCCGATGCGGCGGTTCCGAAACTGTCAAAGGGCTGATATACTGAAAGCCCGTGGGTTGTGCCGGTGCGGAACGCTCCAAACGTGTTCCCGGTGACCTGCGGATTTTTCGTTTCCGGGCACCCACATCGTTAGTGAGAATCCCGAGACATCGTTGAGGAGTCCGCCTGTGCCTCAGAAATCCCGCCCAACTAAGTTCGTTTTTGTGACGGGAGGCGTCGTATCCTCCCTGGGTAAGGGGCTAACTGCAGCTAGCTTGGGTCAGTTGCTTATTGCTCGAGGATTATCAGTCACCATGCAAAAACTTGACCCGTATTTGAACGTGGACCCGGGGACTATGAATCCCTTTGAACATGGTGAGGTCTTTGTAACCGATGATGGCGCTGAAACTGACCTTGACTTAGGGCACTATGAACGGTTCTTAGACCGCAACCTTACCTCTCATGCCAATGTCACCACCGGAAAGGTCTATTCCACAGTCATCGCCAAAGAACGCCGGGGCGAATTTTTAGGGAAAACGGTTCAAGTGATCCCGCATATTACCGATGAAATTAAGTCCCGGGTGTTGGCGATGGCTGAGCCAGATGCCGACGGAGATCGTCCGGATGTCGTTATTTCGGAGATTGGTGGCACCGTCGGAGATATTGAATCTCGCCCCTTCCTTGAAGCAGTTCGTCAAATGCGCCATGAAGTAGGTCGGGAAAATATCTTCTTTATTCATTGTTCTTTGGTGCCTTACTTAGCTCCATCCGGTGAGCTGAAAACGAAGCCCACGCAGCATTCGGTAGCCGAATTACGCGGTATCGGCATAGTCCCAGATGCTTTGGTGTTGCGATGTGATCGTGAAGTTCCTCCACCATTAAAAGAAAAGATCGCTTTGATGTGCGATGTAGACACCGAAGGGGTGATTTCTTGCGCCGACTCGCCCTCCATTTACAACATTCCTGAGGTGCTTTATCGCGAACATCTTGACACTTTCCTCATCCGTCGCCTGAATCTACCTTTCCAAGATGTTGATTGGACAGTATGGCAAGATCTATTAGATCGAGTACATAATCCGACGACTGAGCTGAACGTTGGAATTGTTGGTAAATATGTTGATTTGCCCGACGCCTATCTCTCTGTCGTGGAAGCATTGCGCGCTGCCGGATTTGCCCATTATGCACGGTTGAATATTCGCTGGGTCTCTGCTGATTCCTGTACTGACATGGATGGGGCAGCACAAGCCCTTGCTGGTCTTGATGCAGCGGTGGTTCCCGGTGGCTTCGGGGTTCGAGGCATTGAGGGGAAAATAGGCGCTATTCGTTATGCCCGGAACGCAAAATTACCTTTACTTGGCTTATGTCTCGGATTGCAATGTACCGTGTTAGAAGCTGCTTTAAGCGCGGGAATTACCAATGCGAGTTCTACCGAATTTGAGCCGGATACCCAAGCACCTGTGATTGCCACCATGGCAGAACAGCAAGCCGCCGTTTCTGGCGAAGCCGATCTTGGCGGCACTATGCGTCTAGGAGCATATCCGGCGGTGTTGCAAGAAGGCTCTCTGGTGGCCGAGCTATATGGCAGTACCGAAATTAGTGAACGCCATCGTCATCGCTATGAAGTCAATAACGCCTTTAAGGATGAAATCACCGCGGGGTCGCAATTGCAGTTTTCCGGTACTTCGCCGGATGGCAGCCTCGTAGAATTTGTTGAATATCCTCGAGACGTCCATCCATTCTTGGTAGCGACCCAAGCCCACCCGGAATACAAATCCCGACCCACGAAGCCGCATCCCTTGTTCGTCGGACTTATTAAGGCAGCACTCGAAAGGAAGGCTTAGGCGATTATGGCTGCTGCAGCTCAACACAAATTTCAGGCACATGAGTCTGAAGTTTTAGTGGACGCTCCAATTTTGGCTCTTCGACGTGACCAGGTAGAAATGCCAGGTGGCAAGAAGAGTGCTCGAGAAATTGTGGAACATTTTGGGGCTGTGGCAGTGGTCGCGTATCGTCCCGGTGATGCACAGGATCCAGGATCCGGAGAGATTGCCCTGGTCCGCCAATATCGACAGTGTGTTGCTCAGCGACTACTTGAGCTGCCGGCAGGAATTCTTGATCTGGCCCAAGAAGAAGAGTTGCATTGTGCTCAACGAGAGTTGCAAGAAGAGGCGGGACTTGCAGCAAAAGACTGGCGAGTGTTAGTGGATCTGGTAACCAGTCCTGGGTTTTGCGATGAGGCGGTACGAGTCTATCTAGCGCAAGAGCTAGAGGATGTGCCACAACCAGAAGCAGAGGATGAGGAAGCCGATATGGTTGTGGAATGGGTCCCTTTATCTACGGCGGTTTCTTCTATCATGCGAGGTGAGATCGTCAATTCTATTGCCATCGCCGGAATATTTGCCGCTGCTGAGGTAGTGTCGGGCCGTAGCGTTGCTCGCCCAGTTTCTACCCCATTTGCCTTACGTCCGCAGCGTCTTGCCCAGCGAAGAATTGCTCAAGGTATAGGCCCAGATCTGAAGAAACTGTGAAGACTGATCCGGAATCAATAGCCTCGCAATGGTTGAGCCACCTTACCGTTGAGCGTGGCTTATCAGCCAACACTTTAAGCAACTACGAGCGCGATATTTCTCGATATTGTTCCTGGTTAACTGATGTAGGGATTAATAATTTCTCTCGCATCACTACCGCTGATGTAGAAAACTATGTTGCCTACCTACGCCGGGAAGGTCTCGCATCATCTTCGGCGGGGCGTGCGTTAGTGGTAGCGCGAGGACTGCATCGTTTTGCCGTAAGCGAGGGGTATGTCGGAGTGGATGTGGCTCACGACGTCCAGCCCCCCTCAGGGAGCAAGCATTTGCCCGATACCTTGAGCATTGCAGAGGTAACCAAGCTCATTGAAGCCATTCCCGAAGGTGAAGAAGCCAGCGCAGAAGACCTGCGTGACCGTGCCTTGTTGGAGTTACTGTATGGGACAGGTGCGCGGATCTCGGAAATTCTAGCTCTTAGCGTCGATGATCTTGACAACTGCGATGGGATCATCCGATTCCTCGGCAAGGGATCAAAAGAACGTATTGTGCCCGTCGGCGGTAAAGCTATAGCTGCGGCCCACCACTATTTAGTGCGCGGTCGACCTCAGCTACATAAGGGGAAAACCTCAGCGTTATTCCTCAATAAGCGAGGCGGTCCACTCTCTCGGCAAAGCGCTTGGGCGATTCTGAAAAGCAGCGCGGAGCGAGCGCATCTACACCAGGACATATCTCCTCATACCCTGCGTCACTCCTTCGCTACCCACCTCCTCGAAGGTGGAGCTGATGTACGCGTGGTGCAGGAATTACTAGGTCATTCATCAGTGACAACAACACAAATCTATACTCACATCACCGCTGAAAATCTCCGCGCCGTATGGGCAACGTCTCATCCGAGAGCTTGAAAGAACACAGCGAGTGGACCATTATGTGAGCCTTGACTGATGAATCACTCACGGACATGTACTCTATGAGAGAGGGGATCGACGCCCCGGTAAGTCAAGGAAGAAGGGTTGACTGTGAGCGATTCGGGTTTATTTGACGCCCCGGATGTCGAATACGGGCTGACCGGGCGGCCAATTCGGGAACTACCGGAGCCAAAGCCCTTGGACAAACATGGTCCAGCCAAGATTCTTGCCATGTGCAATCAAAAAGGCGGAGTGGGGAAGACTACGTCCACCATTAATCTGGGAGCGTGCTTAGCCGAGGTGGGCCGGAAAGTCCTCATGGTTGACCTTGATCCCCAAGGTGCCCTCTCTGCTGGGTTGGGAGTGCGCCACCAAGATTTAGATGTCACTGTCTATAACCTCTTAGTCGATCACAGCACCACAGTTCATGGTGCTCTCGTCCACACCTCCATTCCCGGTTTGGATTTAATTCCCGCAAATATCGACCTGTCGGCAGCCGAAATTCAATTAGTTAATGAGGTGGGACGGGAACAGACTCTGGCTCGAGCTCTTCGACCGGTGATGCGCGATTATGACTACATCATCGTGGATTGCCAACCCTCCTTAGGCCTATTGACAGTTAATGCCTTAGCCTGCGCCCACGGGGTTATTATCCCCATGGAATGTGAGTTTTTCTCTCTGCGCGGCTTGGCGCTACTGACCGACACTGTAGAAAAGGTCCGTGACCGCTTAAATTTCGACTTAGAGATCGTCGGGATTTTGGTGACGATGTTTGATCGCCGGACAAGCCACGCTCGTGAAGTAATGAGCCGCGTCATTGAAGTTTTTGAAGACAAAGTCTTTGACACAGTTATCACACGGACCGTCCGTTTCCCAGAGACATCAGTAGCAGGAGAACCCATTACGAGCTGGGCTCCAAAGTCCCAAGGCGCCGAACAGTACCGAGCATTAGCCCGTGAGGTTATTGAGCGGACCACCTTCTGAAAGCCCACCCTAAAATCTGGTCTGCCTCGTTGATATGACGACTACGGAGAACCTGGATGAGCCAGCAGTTCAACCCGAGATCACCGGATTTCGGGTAGCCCTGCACAACTTTGAGGGCCCCTTTGATCTGTTGTTGCAACTGATTCAGGCACGTCGCTTAGATATTACCGACGTCGCCTTAGCTGAAGTCACTGATGAATTTGTGGCCTATACTCGCCACCTTGGTGATGCAGCAGACTTGGATGAAACCACACAATTTCTATTAGTGGCAGCCACGCTCCTAGATCTGAAAGCTGCTCGCCTGGTCCCTCATGGAGAGGTCGACGATGAAGCTGACCTCGAGCTTCTTTCTGCGCGAGATCTGCTTTTTGCTCGTCTTTTACAATATCGTGCTTATAGTCAAGTAGCCGAGAGATTCCACCAGTGGCAGCAAGAAGCGCCGCGACGCTATCCTCGTCTCGTAGCTCCGGAAGAAAAGTTCGCGTCCCTCTTACCACCTGTCTATCTGGGACATACCCCCCACAGTTTCGCTGAATTGGCTGCCGGGGTTTTTCGACCCCAACCACCGGAAGAAGTGGCGGTGGGGCATATTCATCAAGTCGCCGTAAGCGTTCCCGAACAAGCAGGTCGGATTCTAGATATTCTCAGCACCGTCGGGCAGAAACAGTGGTTATCTTTTCACTCGCTTACTTCCGATTGTGCGCTATCCATGGAAATCATCGGTCGGTTTTTGGCTCTTCTTGAGCTCTATAAGGCCCATGCTGTTGAAGCTCATCAAGAAGAGGCCCTAGCCGAACTAAAAGTTCGCTGGACTGGGAAGGACGTTGATCCTTCGGTGGTAGCCGCAGCGAACTGGGATTAATTATGAAGAAAGTTTTCCTTAGGGGCGAGCTTTTAGCAAATCTAAAACCGAGTCATCTAATGGCCGATCAGCATATATCCGGACATCTGGTTCTTCTGGGTCATCTTCGGTGTTGATTCGTCGGCCTTCCCATTGTGGATCCAATCCAAGCTTTTCCAAGACGTGGAAAGACGCAGGATGGTTGACGGTGACTCGGGCTGATACTGGAATGTGCGGGTGGCTCCGAGCTGTGGTTTTCAGCGCGGTTTCGCTGACTTCGGTGGCATAGCCATATCCCCATTTTTCCGGCCGAAGTCGGTATTTCAAATCCCAAACCTGATTCTCAACCATCTCCACCCCGCCTACCCCGATGAACTCGGCAGGTTGGTCTCGGAGGTAGATGGCCCACGGGCCCAGACCATGTTTGTGCCAGCATTCCTGGGCGTGTTCAATCATGGTTTTGGTTTGGCGGGCTGATTCGTGACGTGCCTGGGGGCGATGCGCCCAAATCCGGGCATCGCTATAAACCTTAAAAGCTTCATCTGCTTGGTTACTGTCCAAAGGCAGAAGAAGCAGTCGTTCTGTACGTGTGATGCTAGTCATAGAAGTATTGTAGATCACAATAAGAAATGGTGTTCGAATTTTCTCGCGTACTACTAGGATGATGCTGTGACTTCAGCCGAACCAGAACTTCCCTTAGTGTCTCAGCTGCGATCCCAATTGGAATCAATTCTTCTGGTTGTTGATACCCCAGTGAGTATTGAAACGTTGTCTCACGCTGTCGATGCTCGCCCGGAGCAAATCTTGATAGAGCTCCGGGAAATCGCCGCGGAATTTACTGCTCGGGGAAGCGGAATAGATCTCCGCGAAACAGAGGAAGGTTGGCGTTTTTATACCCTCCCCGCTAACTCCGATGCCGTCGAACAGTTTATGCTCGATGGGACTCGCACTCGTCTTTCCCGCGCAGCCCTCGAAACCCTTGCCGTGATCGCCTATCGTCAGCCCGTTACTCGGGGACAAGTTTCCGCGGTTCGCGGAGTCAATGTTGACGGAGTGATGCGCACTTTACAATTGCGCGGTCTCATCAAAGAGGTCGACACACCAGAATCGGGCGTTGCTCGCCATTACGCCACCACCGAACTATTCCTTGAACTCTTAGGATTAAATTCTCTCTCGGAGCTTCCGGAGTTGGCCCCCTTGCTCCCGGATGTGGACTCCATCGAGGACCATTAATTTTTCTGCCTCAATCAGGTAGACTACCTAGGTTATCCATATCCATAAGAGAAGAGAGGCACGAGGAAACGTGACCCCACCCGCTCGCCGAGAAGGTACACCGGAATCTTCCCAGTCCTGGGATTATCCTACAAAAGACCAGCGTCAACAGGGATTTCGTTCGCGGAGTAAAAAACGTAAGCCTAAAGAATACATCCAAGGTGTCACCGCTGATCAGCGATCAATGCCGCTGATATCCAGCGCAAAGCCAGCACGCCATCAACATGTCGATGAAGAAGAAGTACGACGTCGTCAGGCCGCCAATGAGGCTGCAGGAGTCGAGAAAGTTCGGCTTCAAAAAGTATTGGCTCGGGCCGGGGTGGCGTCGCGACGTCGTTCGGAGATCCTGATTGAGGAAGGCCGGGTAGAAGTTAACGGCAAGGTGGTTGAACGCCAAGGAATGCGAGTTGATCCTTCCGCAGATATCATCCGCGTTGACGGAGTCCGCGTCAATGTCAATGAGGATCTAGAGTATTGGATTCTTAATAAGCCCCGTGGTTTGCAAAGCACCATGGAAGATGAATTAGGTAGGCCTTGCATCGGTGACCTGATCAGTGAAAAGGTGAGCTCTGGTCAACGGCTATTCCACGTCGGACGGTTAGATGCAGATACCGAGGGGTTGCTTCTGTTGACCAATGATGGGGAATTAGCCAATCGCCTGATGCATCCACGCTATAAGGTGTCGAAAACATATCTCGCCACTGTCTTAGGAGAGGCGGATCGCAGTGTGGTACGCGCCTTGAAAGAGGGGATTGAGCTTGACGATGGGCCGGCCAAAGCCGATTATGCGCAGATTGTGGATGTCTATAATGGGCAGTCATTGATTCGGGTGGAACTGCATGAGGGGCGTAAACACATTGTGCGTAGGATGCTGAAAGAACTTGGCTACCCGGTGCAGCGGTTGGTACGCACGAAAATTCATACTGTACAGCTAGGAGAGCAAAAACCTGGACATCTCAGGGCGCTGAACTCTTCCGAGCTGACTAGTTTATTCAAGGCGGTGGAAATGTGACTACTGCAGACAAGATTCTTAGTAACCTGCCTCATGGTGGCCTGATTCTTGCCGTTGATGGACCTTCGGGAACAGGGAAGTCCACCATGTGCCGCGCGGTAGCTAAAAAACTTCATGCTCGATATATCGATACAGGCGCAATGTATCGAGTGGCTGCCCTAGCTGTGTGGAAAGCAGGAATAGACCCAGAAGATAGCGCCGCCGTCATTGAGATAACGTCTGGTCTTGCCCTTGAAGTCAATGATGATCCGGATTCCACCGAGGTCATCGTGGATGGTCAGGATGTATCTCAAGAGATCCGAGGACCCGAGGTTACAGCTATAGTCTCAGCGGTATCTGCTATCCCTGAAGTTCGCGAAAACCTGGTTGCCTTGCAACGCCACCTCTGTGAGGAAGCTGGCCGGGCAGTGATTGAAGGACGAGATATTGGCACCGTCGTTCTTCCAGATGCACCCGCAAAAGTATTTCTGAGCGCAGCTCCGGAGGTTCGGGCTCGACGCCGCTATGAACAAGACTTAGCGGCAGGTCGTGACGTCGATTTTGCGACTGTTCTGCGCGATGTTCAGCGACGAGATGATTATGACTCCCATCGTGCTACCTCACCTCTGCGGCCAGCAGATGATGCCGTCATTATCGACACCTCTGATCTCACACCGGACCAGGTTCAGGAAGCCTTAATAGAGGTAGTTGAGGAATCATGTTGGGCTGAGCTCGAGGATAAACAGTGGGAAGAACTCGCTGAGGAATATGGCATTAGCAAGCCGGATACTGTCGAAGAAGCTCTGTGCACAGTAGCTATTGTGGGGCGACCCAATGTTGGCAAATCCACGTTGGTGAATCGTTTTATTGGTCGGCGAGAAGCTGTAGTAGAAGACCACCCGGGGGTAACCCGTGATCGAATTTCCTATCTCGCTGATTGGGGCGGGCAACGATTCTGGGTTCAAGATACCGGCGGGTGGGATCCCAATGTCAAAGGAATTCATGCAGCTATTGCCCGCCAAGCTGAAACAGCGATGTCCACGGCTGATGTCATTGTCATGGTCGTTGACACGAAAGTGGGGATTACTGCCACCGACGAGGTAATGGCCCGACGCCTATTGCAGTCTGAGGTTCCTGTCCTGGTGGTGGCAAATAAGTGTGACTCAGACATGCAGCTAGCTGATATGGCAGAGTTTTATGCCCTCGGACTAGGTGACCCTTTCCCCGTTTCAGCACGTCATGGTCGGGGAGGGGCTGATGTCCTAGATGCAATTTTGGACGCATTCCCAGAAGAACCACGTGCCAGCTTTATCACGGAGGGGCCCCGACGGGTAGCACTAGTAGGAAAACCTAATGTCGGGAAGTCTTCTTTGCTGAATAAGATGACGGGTGAAGAACGATCCGTCGTCGATTCGGTAGCTGGAACCACCGTGGATCCGGTTGATTCTTTGGTGCAGTTAGACCAAAAACTGTGGCGGTTTGTCGATACAGCTGGGCTTCGGCGCAAGGTGAAGAATGCTTCCGGTCATGAATACTATGCGTCCTTGAGGACCCAAAACGCCATTGACGCTGCAGAAGTGTGCGTGATGCTTATTGACTCCTCAGAGCCGGTATCTGAACAAGATCAGAGAGTACTGGGGATGATTATGGAATCCGGGAAGGCCTTAGTGCTCGCTTTTAATAAGTGGGATTTGATGGATGAGGACCGTCGCTGGGAACTTGAGCGAGACATCCAACAACAGCTAGCGCATATTCCGTGGGTTCGGCGGGTTAATATCTCCGCGAAGACCGGCCGGGCTCTGCAAAAGATTGAGCCGGCGATGATTGAGGCGTTGGAGAGTTGGGATAAACGGGTCAGCACCGGGAAGTTAAATAACTGGGTGCGTGAAGTTATTGCCCAAAATCCACCCCCCATGCAAGGTGGCCGGTTACCTAAGGTGTTGTTCGCTACCCAAGCATCCAGCAGGCCCCCGGTTATTGTGCTATTTACCACGGGATTTTTAGATGCAGGGTATCGACGGTATCTTGAGCGAAAATTCCGCGAGAGCTTCGGCTTTGAAGGCTCACCGGTTCGGATAGCTGTCCGAGTTCGAGAACGCCGGAAACAGCGCTAAGCGTGATTTGGTTTATTCACTCTTGCTCTTGTCTGCCGACCGTCCTACTACAAAGGCGTCCAGTCGGTAGGGAAGAGCAATTTTTTCTTCTCGTCCGAACCCAAGGTGTTCGTGAAGATACCAATTCAAATTATCTGTTACCCGCTTTCTTATTGTTTCGTTACTGCGTAACCAATAGGAGCGGGTATGGGTGAGGGTGTGAATATCGCGAGGAGAAACTTCTTGAACCCACGTATCGCGAAGTTCCTTTTCAACCACAAAGGGTGTTGCTAATTCCGGCTCAAATCCCTCTCGCTGAATATCGCCACTGTGCATAATTCGCGCCAACCTTAATACCCATGGTTCAGAAACATCAAGAGTGTTCCACGCTAAGAGTATTTTCCCGCCTGGTTTTAAAATCCGGTCGCATTCTTGGCAGGAGCGGTGGATATCAACCCAATGCCAGGTTTGAGCGCAACCGATAAGGTCGACGCTGGAATCAGCTAAGGCGGTGTTTTCTGCAGTCGCGCGCCACACCGGGATATGCGGGTACAGGCTGCGGAAGATTCGAACCATGTCTGGACTAGGATCGCTGGCAGTTAAGGCATAGGGTCTAGAGAGTTGACTATGGTGGCTAAGCCGAGCGAAGAGTCCAGTTAATTTTCCCGTACCCGCCCCCATGTCATGGATGGTCAGACTAGATAAATCCTGAGGCATCAGTTGTTGAAGTTGCTCACCATATCCCGGCCGGACGCGATCGTATTCGGTGATTTGATGATGAAAGGCAGTTGCGCTTAACAGGCGATGTTCTCGACTTTTAAAGCGGGGAGAATTGCGTTGGGAAGGGGGTCGAAGCACCACTCGAGCCTAACTCGGCCACATTGCCGAAACCAATCCTTATCATCTAGTAGGGAAGTGAAGCATAATTCGCTATCGTGGATGAGCACTCGTGTGAAAAATTTTAACAGTGGGAAGGTACGGAACAGGCTGGATGAATTTCTCCAAAGCCGCGGCTTTACTCAGCGGCATTATGGTGGGGTTGGCGTTGGCCATAGTAATTTTGAGTTTCGATCATGGCCCAACTTCGGAACAAGATAACGCCCAAGAACTCGAGGTGACCACCCCACCTACGGAAACGATGACGAGTAGCGTAGCTACCCCATCTGACAAACCCGCCTTTAGTGGCCCCCAGCCGGAAAATCAGCCACCATTAAGCTTACTTCCGCTCAGCAACAGCGCCAATTCATTATCTCGGTACCGAGGAATTTCTATCCCGGACGGTTGATCCCGGTGATCTTCGCTTTTCACGGCTATCGTGAAAATGCTGCCCTCATGCAGACGTATTCCCACCTTGATGAAGCGCAGGCTTTAGTTATCTATCCCGACGGCTTAAATCAATCGTGGGAAGGGGCTCCTTATGCTGTTACTAATGGTGGAAAAGATCGAGAATTTGTCCAAGATATTCTCAAAGCACTAACCACGATTTATCCCGTCGACAAAGACCGTATTTTTGCCACCGGCTTTTCCAATGGGGGTGGTTTTGCCGCCATGATCGGTTGCCAGATGCCTAATCTTTTTGCGGGAATAGCTCCGGTGTCGGCCGCCTATTATTCCGCTGTTCATGAAAACTGTTCTCACACTCCGGTAGCGATGCTTGACATCCATGGCACGGAGGACCCTACTGTTGCCTATGAGGGCGGAATTCGCCACAATACCCGCTATGATTCGGTGCCAGAAGTACTGTCTCAGGCAGCAAAGCGAAATCACTGTCAAGAACAAACCAGCACTTACCGGATTAATAGTTCCGCTACTCGACAAGACTGGCATGGCTGTGATTTGCCGTTGAGCCACATTCGGGTAGGTGAGGGGATTCATGCCTGGCCAGGAGCACCTAATGACAAGCGGGAAAACGTGCCTCAGAATATGGCGACGGATGAGGTTTTGCGGTTCTTCGGAATAACGAAGGTTCCGCGTCACTAGTATTTAAGGATATGAATGGTGTTGTTCTCTCCACCAATGTGGCGTCTCCTCAACCAGATCCAGGTGGTGCCGCACGAAGAAGCGGGATCCTTAAAGTCCCCTGCGAAAAAATAGAGCTTGTTATTCCCGGGCTGGATTATGGCGATGGTTCTGGAGTGGTCGGAGATTTCGTCGGCGATTCACGACACCACGGGGGATATCACAAAGCCATTTATGGTTTCAATAGGGAAGAACTCAATTTTTGGGAGCATGTTTTAGGAACATCCCTCCCTAGTGGCTTCTTCGGGGAAAATCTAACAGTTGCGGAGCTTAATCTCTCAGAATTGATGATCAACCAACGCGTCCATATCGGGTCAGCACTGTTGGAAGTCTCTGTGCCTCGCATCCCGTGTCGAACTTTTGCATCGTGGTTGGACGTTCACGGCTGGACTAAGAAGTTCACTGAACGAGCACAGTGCGGCACATATTTCCGGATCATTAAGCCAGGAACTATTTTTCCTGGAGATCACCTTGTCCTATCCTCGCCGCCGAGCCACGGAGTTACGGTCAGCGAAGCGTTTCAAGCGAAAATGGGGAACCGGGTTTTCGCTCGCCGTGTCGCCGCCCATTGTCTACCAGGGCATCATCATGCCGAACTGGCACGGTTGGTCGGCGAAAAATAAACCACCATCTCTATCAACAAAGATGGTGGTGAAGTCTTGTCGGACTGACAGGATTTGAACCTGCGACCCCTACACCCCCAGTGTAGTGCGCTACCAAACTGCGCCACAGTCCGTGTGGTGCTCATATTGAGCAACTCCCATAGGTTACAACTGTGTCAGTATATTCGTCCAATCAGCTGGTCAACGGGGGTTATTGAGCAGATTCCACCTCAATCTTCAGCGGAGCTACCTGATGGGTGAGGGTTCGACGCATCTTATCGTCAACATCTCCCACAATCGTGACTTCTCGCCGGAAGTGGCCCGGCTCCGTAGGAGTAACTCGTACGACGACGTCATCCACCGGGATTTTTTCTCGGCGCGCTGCTGCTCGAACTTCCTGGGAAGCCTGCGCAGCGAGAGCGGCAGACAAAAGATCTGACACCGCGTGCCCTTGTGCCTTTCCACCCTCGGCTTTCGTCCGGTCAGTGTGGATAGTGCCATACGGGCTTTGGATGACATCCGCAAATTTGGAACCACGGGAGCTGCGAGCAACAGCCCCGTGAGAGACTTCCTCCGGTTGATGATCTGGTTTCAGATATGGGGCTACCCAGGCGCCAATAAGGTGTGCTGCGCGCTGAGCGCTTCCTTGACGAGTGCAGAGATGGTCTGCCTTATCGAGGCATATTAATGATTTCGGATATCGCGTCAACCGAAAAATATTCTGGGCATTATCAATGCCGACAGTTTGATCCGTTGGTGAGTGGAGCAAAAGGAGCGGTTTTCTCAGTCGAGGAAGATATGATTCAACGCTTGTCTCCGCAAGATCTTCTAGGAATTCCCGAGATATTTGGATATCTCGCCCTCCGAGAACTACAGTGACTGCGCCTTGATCATCGACTTCTTTGATCCGGTCAGCAAAGTGTAAAACGGCATGAGCTGGATCAAAAGGAGCGCCGATAGTCGCCACGGCGGAGAGGCTGGGTAATTCCGTGGCGGCTCGTAGGGATGCTGCTCCGCCGAGAGAGTGACCGATAAGGAGCTGGGGAGCGCCGTAGTGCTCGCTCATCCAGCGGCTCGCTGACTTAATGTCTTCGACATTGGAGCTGAAGGAAGTTTCTGAAAAATTCCCTTCCGATTGTCCGAGACCGGGAAAGTCGAAGCGCAGTGATGCGATGCCGAATTTTGTTAACTCGCGACAGACTCTACTTGCTGCTGGAGTGTGTCGAGAACCGGTGAAACAATGTGCAAACATTGCCCAAGCCAAAGGTTTCCCGTCAGGAAAATCAATGGTGCCAGCCATTGATGTCCCTGAGGAAGAGGGCACGGACACGTTTTCTGAATGCACGGGATGATCCACCTTTCCGGAACAGTTTGATGATGATTCTGTGGGGGAGTCCTGCTATGTATCATAATGGCCCGCTATCCTCGGAAGAAGTATGGTATTTGGATCGGAAGGAAGGCGTCCGCATGGCGGGGTTTGACTGGTTCTGGCGGGCGATGGGCGGCAGTTCTGCGCGGAAGAATCAGAAGCGAGGAAAAGAAATCGTTGCGCACGCCAGTGAGGTTCGCCGTCAGCTCAAGTCACTCAGCGATGATGACCTTCGAGGACAGCTCCAGACGTCGGACATGGGCACCAAACTGGCGGTGCTCGCGGAAGCAGCTCAACGAACCTTAGGGTTGGACCCCTTTGACTGCCAAGTAAAAGCCGTCCTTCATCTTCTTGATGGTGACGTCATCCAGATGGCTACTGGCGAAGGGAAAACCCTGGTCGGGGCGATGGCCGCCGTGGGATTTGTCGCTGAAGGTAAGAAAGTTCATATTCTCACCGTCAATGATTATTTGGCGCGCCGCGATTCCGCCTGGATGTCCCCGTTGGTGGATTTTTTTGGTCTTAGTGTCGGAGCTATCTATGAGGGTCTCGACGCAAATCAACGACGCCAGGAATACCTCAAAGACATTGTTTATGGCCCAGTCAACGAAATCGGCTTTGATGTTCTCCGGGACCGCCAAGTCACCAGCAGAACTGACCAAGTCCACACCGCAGTGGATGTGGCGCTAGTTGACGAAGCTGATTCGGTACTGGTCGATGAAGCTCTTGTTCCTCTAGTACTTGCTGGTTCCATCCCCGGAGAAGCTCCTACTGGCCACATCACAGATATTGTTCGTGACCTCCGGGAAAATATGCATTATGTAATCGATGATGATCGTCGAAACGTTTTCTTGACTGATGCCGGAGCAGATTACGTAGCTGCTGCCTTGGGATTGGATTCGCTTTACGATGGAGACCAAGCCGCTCATATTTTGGTGCACGTCAATTTGGCGCTCCACGCCAAAGCGTTATTAATTCGGGATATTCACTATCTTGTTCGTGACGGAAAAATCCAGCTCATTGATTCTTCGCGGGGGAGAATCGCGGAGCTTCAGCGTTGGCCTGATGGTCTGCAAGCTGCGGTGGAGGTAAAAGAAGGGCTTAGTGTCAGTGAGGGAGGGAAAATCCTCGACACCATCACGATCCAAGCCTTAATGGGGCGCTATGCAACCTTATGTGGCATGACCGGAACGGCCGTGGAAGCAACTGATCAGTTGCGGCAATTCTATGATCTGGGGGTTGCTGTTATTGAGCGACATAAACCCTTAACCCGGTTTGATGAAGCAGACCGAATTTATGCGACTGCCGAGGATAAGAATCGGGCATTGGTGGCGGAGATCCGTCGAATCCATGACACCGGCCAGCCAGTATTGGTGGGAACCCACGATGTGGCTGAGTCTGAGGCGTTAGCAGCAGCTCTGTCCGATCTCGACGTTAATGTTCTCAATGCTAAAAATGATGATGAAGAGGCGCGGATCATCGCAGAGGCTGGGGACGTCGGGCGCATTACAGTATCTACTCAAATGGCTGGGCGAGGTACTGATATTCGGCTTGGGGGCGCAGATGAATCACGCTATCAACAAGTGGTTGAGCGTGGCGGTTTAGCGGTTATTGGAACCGGAAGGCATAAGACTGCGCGTCTTGATAATCAGTTACGCGGACGAGCTGGACGTCAAGGTGATCCCGGATTATCGCTGTTCTTTGTCTCTTTGCATGATGACATGGTGGTATCGGGCGGAAGTGGCGAGCACATCACGGCGCATCCCGATGCCGAAGGCCGAATTGATCAGAAGCGAGTCGATGATTTTATTGCTCATTGCCAACGAGTTACCGAAGGCCAATTATTGGAGATCCATGCCCAGACGTGGAAGTATAACAAGTTATTGACGGATCAACGCGCCATTATTGATGAGCGACGTGCTCGTCTTTTAGATACCGATCAGGCGTGGAAAGAGTTACAAGAACGAGCACCCGAACGAGCCGCAGAAGTAAAAGATCGCCCAAAGATCGCCGAAACTGCTCGCGAAATTATGCTTTTTCACCTCGATGAAGAGTGGTCGGAACATCTAAGCATCATGGATGAAGTTCGAGAATCCATTCATTTAAGGGCGGTAGCTAAAGAGACTCCGTTGGATGAATTTCATCGGATTGCGGTTCGTGAATTTAAGGATTTAGCCCAACGAGCGGTAGATAAGGCAGTGGAGACTTTTCAGGAAGTGACCATTGACCCCCAAGGTGTAGCCCAATTAGCTGACCAGGGTAGGGCACGACCCTCCGCGACCTGGACCTATATGGTTTCCGATAATCCGCTGGCCAGCGGCGGTAACTCAGTGATGTCTGGAATTGGTAATATTTTCCGTTGATCCCCCGCGCCACGCAGACCATTGCGATGGCGCTATGATGAGATTCATTGAACGTATCCGTATTAACCGGAGGTACCAGATGAGCGAGAACACCGGCACCAATGAAGCCCAGGTAGAGACCACGTCGGTCTTTCGGGCGGATTTGCTGAAGGAGATGGAGTCCGGGGCGCAGAACCCGGCTGGCGGATCATCGCCAGGTGCTGACAATCTTCCTGAGGGTGCCGCTTTACTCGTCGTTAAGCGTGGTCCTAACGCGGGTTCGCGGTTCCTTTTAGATCGGGAAACCACCACCGCAGGCCGTCACCCAGAGTCTGATATTTTCTTGGATGATGTCACGGTCTCTCGGCGCCATGCAGAATTCCGTATTAACGAGGGGCAATTTGAGGTAGTAGATGTAGGAAGCCTAAATGGTACTTATGTCAACCGAGAGCCTCGAAACTCCCAAGTATTGTCGACCGGGGATGAAATCCAAATTGGTAAATTCCGGTTGGTTTTCCTTGCTGGACCGAATAAGGCATAAGCCAACAAAAGGGTATAAATTACCTCATTTGTTCCCATTCTCTAATCTGTTGAAGGTCTGCTGTGAGTGCTTTAAGAAACCGCGCCCAATCCGGGGCCATCTCTACGAAAACCGTTTCCATAGGAGTGGTACTGGAACGGCTGCGGACGGAATTTCCGGACGTCACCGTCTCAAAGATTAGGTTTCTTGAATCCGAAGGACTTATTAGTCCTCAGCGAACTTCCTCCGGTTATCGCCGCTTCACTCACGATGATATCGAGCGTTTGCGGTATATCCTGGTCACGCAACGCGATAATTACACTCCGCTCAAAGTAATTCGGGAGCAGCTGGAGGCCATGGACTCCGGTCAGGTGACCGCAATCGTGGGAGCGGCCTCGGCGGAACCGCTCATCTCCCCGGAGACATTTCGGGCTTCTACCGCGCTACGGCTAAGTGACCATGATCTTGCGGAACAAGCCCAAGTATCGGTTGACTTTGTCGTGGAGTTGTACCAGATTGGGCTAATTAAACCAGATAACGCTGGCTTCTTTAATGTTGATGATGTACGCATTGTCAGTACCGCCTCAGCTTTGAAAGAGTTTGGATTTGATTCACGCCAACTCAAAACATTGCGGACAGCGGCGATTCGTGAAGCTGGACTTATTGAGCAAGTTTCCAGTCCAGTGGCAAAATCTGGGAAAGATACCGCTCGGCAGCAGGCTGAGGAGCTTAATCAGCAAATGTCGGCGTTGGTGGTTTCACTACATGCCACGCTGCTCAAGAATGCCCTTCGGGAGGATAATAGTTAATGCCAGCCATTGAGGTCCTTGTTCACGGTGTTTATGAGCTAGGTCCGGAAGGCTTTTCCTGCGCCCTTATAGAGTGGTTGAGCGAGGGCCGAGTAGTGCCTATTTGGTTGACACCCGCGGACGCTACGATGCTCGATCTCAGGTTGCGCGGTATTCACTCTCGGCGTCCTACCAGTCATGATCTTATTGCCCAATTGGTGGAAGTCCAGGGGGGAGTTTCCACAATTGTCATTGATTCCTACCATGAAGGTGTTTTTAGTGCGACGCTGAGCTTGTCGGATGGTACGAGCTTTGATATCCGAAGTTCGGATGCGTTAATGCTGAGCGCTGTGACTGGGCACTCTGTTTATGTTGAACACGATGTCCTTCAACAGTGTTCCTTGTATCTCGGGGTGGAAGATCTCAAGCATTATTTTGGGATCGACTTGGGGGGTGAAGGTGAGCATGGCGGCGGTAACGTCGACCATGATCATTCCGCCTCGGGGGATGCCCAGGCAGATGCGGATTTCCAATCCTTGATGCAGTCGATGGGTGTTACGGAATCTGATCTCCGGGGAGAAGCTGAAGGCGACCACGAGGGCCCTGAAACTGATGTTACTGGTGAGTCGGATGATGAAAAATAAGCCCTAAGAGGTTAAACTTCAAGTTGAGGTTGAAGTTTCAGGCGTGTCATTCGCTCTGGCGCGTGATTTTGCTTTAGCCTAATCTGAGACATAGTGATACCCCTCAGCAATTGGAGTATGCAGATGAACTACGATTCGCCACACCAGGAGGCTCTTTTTGATCTTGGCCCCGATGAAGAAGTAGGCTACCGCGTCCCTATCGCCTGCCAAGTAGCGGGTATTACCTACCGGCAGCTAGATTATTGGGCACGCACTGACTTGGTGACCCCGTCGATTCGTGACGCTCGAGGTTCAGGATCTCAACGTCTTTATTCTTTCCGCGATATCTTGATTCTCAAGATTGTTAAGCGATTGCTTGATACCGGTATTTCTTTGCAAAATATTCGACTCGCTGTCGACAAGCTTCGTCATCACGGAGTCAGCGACCTCGCAGAAATCACCCTGGTATCAGATGGCAAAACGGTCTATGAATGCCGTTCCAATGACGATGTTATTGACTTATTGGGCGGTGGCCAAGGTGTATTTGGAATCGCCGTACCTGGAATTGTGAAAGAATTGACCGGCACAATTTCCGCTTTCCCGGCCGAGAAAATCTCCGATGATGCCGATGGTTTTGCTCTGGTAGATGAACTCGCAGAGCGACGTCGCCGTCGGACTTCCTAAAACACCTTTGCTGAGGGGTTAAATCCGCACTCCCACCCAGTGACTTACCATCTGCCTCAACTGAACCACAGATGTGGGTAGGGCAGGGTGGTAGTCGCTTAGGACAGAATCCATCGGCTCCACACCCAGATGAATAAGCCGTAGATCTATTCCTTGTTGCCGGGCATCCTCAATACTTTTCCGGAAACTTATATCATCAATAGCTTCGTCTGTTCCCGTGGAAATCACCACTACCCGAGTGGCAACTCGGCTATCCCGGTGGTGTTGTTCGGCCAGTTCTAAAGCTTTCATCACAGCTGACCGAGTTTGGGGAACACCTCCTGTGTGCAAGAGCGCAAGGTCTCCTTTGACCTTATCCGCAGAACCAAATTCACTATTGACTCGCCAACCTTTGGTGACTCCTGGGCTAAGAGGTGAAGAATAATTCATCAACGCTACAGTCTTACCCTGGAGCCCTAATTGTTCAGCAGCATCCGTTATTGCTGAGCGAGTAGCTTCAAATGCCGGCTGATGATCAAATTCAGAATTCATCCGCCCCGAGGTGTCAAGGAGAAAGAGAGTATCTGCGGAAGGAAGCATTTGCTGTGCAGATCTCAATTGCGCCAAAGCCGCTTCATTAAGAACTTCATTAGGTTGGGATTGATCGTGGGTAGCGGCGTACTCCACAAAGGCCGCACCGGCTCGTGTCTGTTCTTCGTTGACTTTCTCCGTAGCAGTCAGTGGTACCAAAATTGAATTGACCTGGTAGGGGAGGGCTTCTCGGTGATAACCCTCGGGAATAGTAGAAACAGCCAGGCTTGGGGGATGCCCCTGAAGTGCCTGGTCAAGGCTAAGATCGTGATCTCGATTGAGCAATTTCGCAGCTTCATCTTGGTCACCACCACTTAATGCTAAGGCTATTGCTGCTGCTTGCGGCTCAGGGAAAAGGGTGGTGGCGGGATCATCGGCTAGCTGGGATCCCTCTTTAAGCGCTAGGGATAAAGTTAATCGGGTCTGGATATGAGTCCCTGAGACACTACGTTTCCCCTGGGAGAGGGATTCGTCAATGTCATCATTACTAAGTCCGACGAGTGCTGCAGCTTGATCCGGGCTCGCCACGAAAGTGGGATGAACGCAGTAATCCCGAATCACAGAGTTTTCGTGAGACCACTGATCAATGAGAGCGCCAGCTACACCAGGGGTGCTCTCGAAAATGGGGACCTCCAGGTGACCTTCAATACATTCCTTTTGGCTGGCCTCGGATACTGTGGCATTGTGGCGACGTAAAGCTAGCCATCCGGCGCTAAGCGCAAGTATCACCGCGATAATCACGATGAGAGCAATCAAACCGGGGGCTAAACGAAAATTCCTTTGCCCGTTGGAATGACGTGCCATAAATACACCCCTCTACACCGGATGATCAGTACTCTCTACTCCCCACTGTATCGCGGATTTAAGTCTGTTCGTGTGTCCAGTCAGAAACTGTTCCCACGTATTCTTCGATTAAATCTTCCAAGGTAATAATCCCGAGAAGTTTGCCGGAGTGGTCACGAACTTGAGCCATGTGTGCTGATTTGAGGTGCAATTTATGCAGAGCCTCATCCATGGCAGCATCCGACTGCACAATGATGAGCGGCCGGATTTGGTGAGCGGGAATTCGGTCCTGGGCGCTGGCTGTTCCAATTCGATCAAGGACATCTTTGATATGAACATAGCCGACATAGGAACTATTAGCTGCTCGAACCGGAAACCGTGAAAAACCAGTCTCCACTACTGCTTTTTCCAGATCAAGCAATAGAGGTCCGCCTTTCCCATTAGGAATACAACGCACCTGATCCGTCGGAATCATCACTTCTTTGACCGAGCGATTCTCGGACTTTAAGGCTTTAGAAAGTCGAGCATGTTCTTCCGCATCCAACAGCCCCTCAGAACGTGACTCAGCGATCATACTGGCCAACTGTTCTTGGTCCACAGTGGAATCAAGTTCATCTTTTTGCTCGATACCAAACAGTTTCAAAGTAATTCGCGCTGACCAGTTCATGAATTCAATACCAGGTCGGGTCAGCTTCATCCACAAAATCACCCCAGGGGCAAGCCACATGGCTAGAGTTTCTGGTCCTGCAATAGCGATGTTCTTAGGCACCATTTCACCGAAGAGAATGTGGAGGAAGGTGATGATGACTAGGGCGATGACAAAGGAGATGGGATGAATTAAGGAAGAAGGAACCCCTAAGGCAGTAAAGGGTTCCTCAATATAATGTGCGATAGCTGGCTCTGCGACTTTACCCAGAATCAAAGAGCAGATAGTGATTCCCAACTGCATTCCGGCGAGCACGATGGAAAGATGTTCGACCGCAAAGAGCGCTTTTCGAGCACTGCTTTTCCCTTGGCTGATGAGAGATTCTAGGCGATCTCGACGAGAAGAAATCATGGCGAATTCTCCCGCTACGAAGAAAGCATTACCTAGTAGTAGCGCACCAATAAGCAGAATTGTCGTGAAAATACTCACTGGTAATCCTTCGCCTCCTGGTGACTAATCGGGGAAAAGACTACTTTGTCAATGCGGCGATCTTCCATCACCGTTACCCGCGCTATCCATCGTCCGGAAATCCCTGATTCAAATTCGGCGCGTAATTGGTGCTCGGAGACTGGAAGCAGGACCACATCGCCGACGTCGGGAATTTTGCCCATGGCAGACATGATTAATCCGCCAACAGTTTCATAGGGGCCCTCTGGGGCGGTGTAGCCAATTGCATCATCTAATTCATCCACTCGGACTAGCCCGGAAACCTCCCAGCTAGAACCAAATTGTTGGAAGTCACGCTCGGCTTCGGAATCATCATGTTCGTCATAGACCTCACCGAGGATTTCCTCGACGACGTCTTCGATAGTCACGAGACCAGCAATGCCTCCGTATTCATCGGCGACCAGAACTAACTGCGAGCCTGCCGAACGAACGGCGTTTAAGACAGAGTCACCATCGAGACTTGCAGGTACTGATTTAATCTCCCTAGCTAGAATATTGACGGTAACTGTGGAGCGTTGCTCTCTGGGAACGGAGAAAGCGTCTTTAATGTGAACCACCCCGATGGGTTGGTCTAAATCAGAGTCCGCAACCGGGAAGCGGGAATGCCCTGATTCTTGGGCCAAGCGTATTAACTGATCAACAGTGTCCGAGGCATCGAGGAAATCCACGGTAGAGCGCGGAGTCATCAATTCCTCAGCCGTTGTTTCACCAAATTGTAAGGATCGGTCCAAAACTTGTGCCGTATTGGCATCAAAATCTCCAGCCTCAACAGAGTGACGAACTAAGGCACCTAATTCTTGGGCCGACCGGGCCGAGGCAAGCTCATCAGCTGGTTCGAAACCGAGCTTCCGAACCAGAGCATTAGCTGAAGCATTGAGCAATTTAATAAACCACGCACATCCCCGGTTGAAGACATTCACCGGCGGAGCCACAAACCGAGCTGTGGCTAGGGGCATGGTGATAGCAATATTTTTTGGCACTAATTCCCCAAATACCATCGACAACAATGTTGCGATGATTAATGCGAGAACTAGGGCAATTGCCGTGGTAGATACCTCGTTGAGGCCTAGGAGGAGAAGTAACGGGGTAAAAAACCGGGCGAGGACCGGTTCAGCCAGGAAACCTGTAGCCAAGGTCGTCACGGTAATTCCTAGCTGAGCGCCGGAAAGTACAAAGGAGAGGTTCTGAAAATCCCTCAACACCGCGCGGGCTCTCCGATCACCCTTCTGTGCTGCGTGGTTTTCTACCGTGGATCGTTCTAGACCGGTGAGAGCAAATTCAATTGCCACAAAAAAACCGGTGCTGGCGGTAAGCAGCACGAAACCTAGCAGTGCGAGGATACTTATCACTATGTCCATTGTCGGTGGCTACCGAGCCTTGTGAGCATCTTTCCGAAAATAGCGGCGGTTTCGGTTCAACCGCCTGGTACGAGTAGAACGATTTGGGGTGCGTTGAGGTTCCCTGGTGAAAGAAGGAAACTCCATTGCACCCAGAATGCGCTCAAGTTCAGGGGAGCGAGGGTGCACCTCGTACCATGAGGCTTTCACCTGCGCTTGTCCTAAAACTTGATGCAGCACCGAAACTTGCTTCGGTAAGCACATCATAACCACAGTGCCGTAGGAGCCAGCACGTGCGGTCCGCCCGGAGCGATGAATAAAGCTCTTGAGGTCCTGGGGTGGTTCAAGGTGAACAATCAGATCCATCTGAGGGATATCAATCCCACGTGCAGCAATATCAGTCGCGATCAGCATATTACTGCGCTTGGTCCGAAACCCGTCCAGAGCATCTTGTCGCTGTCTTTGGGTCTGCGCTCCAGAAAGAGCAGAGACGCTAATCCCATAGCGTTGAAGCGCGGCTCGTTGACGTTCGACGCTATGGCGAGTCCTGACAAAACAAACGCTTTGCCCTTGTCGTGTTGCTATTCGAGCCAGGATGTGCTGGCGTTCGCGGGCATTGTTAACCCGAAACACGACGTATCTTTTCTGGTCGTTTTGAGAGGCGTTCTCAGTGCATGTATGTTCTTGTGGATCGTGGAGAAACCTCCTAACGATCTCGGTGATGTCCTCATCTAAGGTGGCTGAAAACAACAGTCGTTGAGACTGCTGTGGGGTGCCCTCTAATAGAGTCCTTACTTGGGGCAAAAAACCCTGATCGGACATTTCGTCAGCTTCGTCGAGAACCGTTATGGCAACCTGGTCAAGGTGGATCAAGCCGTGATTGACTAGATCAATGGCCCGGCCAGGAGTAGCGATAAGAACATCGACAGGTGCGGCTAATAACCGGCGATCCTTAGCTAAGGGGACGCCGCCTATGACAGCAACCATGCGGAGTCCTACTGCTGCAGCATGAGGGGAGAGGCTATCAAGAATCTGTTGTGATAACTCTCGGGTGGGAGCAAGAATTAACGCCCGAGGGTGCCCTGGCAAAGACGGCGCTCCAGCGAGCAGGGAGAGAATAGGAAGGCCGAAGGCAAAGGTCTTACCAGACCCAGTTGGTCCTTTGGCTAATACGTCACAGCCAGAAAGAATGTCGGGAATGGTCTGGGTTTGAATGGGAAAAGGCTCGCGCAGGCCGGCTTTGCTCAAGCTTTGGCACAGTGCGAGCGTTAATCCTAGGTCCTTGAAGCTGCTCACTAAATAAAAGCTATCCCTATACTTCGATTTCGGATCGATCAGCGGACCACAGGGTGTGGAACCGCCCTGGCTTATCTACCCGCTGATAGGTGTGAGCGCCAAAGAAGTCCCGCTGACCTTGAATAAGAGCAGCCGGTAAACGTTCTGCTCGAAGAGAATCATAGTAGGACAGGGAGGAAGAAAACACCGGAACGGGTAAACCTAGGCGAGTGGCTGCGACGACGACTCGACGCCACGAATCTACGAGATTTTCCATTTCTTGGTGGAAATAAGGATCAAGAAGGAGCGACTCCACCTCGGGATTATGGTCATAGGCTTCAGAGATGCGATTGAGGAACTGAGCGCGAATGATGCAGCCGCCACGCCAGATCATGGCGAGGTCTCGCGGATCCACATTCCAATTATGTTCTTCAGAACCAGCTTTAATTTCATCAAAGCCTTGGGAGTAGGCGACTAGCTTGGAAGCGTAGAGTGCGCGTCGCACATCTTCAACGAAGTCTGCTTTATCAATGCCTAAGTCATCGAAGGTTTCTACCGCTCCGCTGGGGAGAGCTTGGCAGGTGGCGGCGCGTTGACGTTGAGCACCAGAAAGGGCGCGGGCGAAGACGGCTTCGCCGATCCCAGTAGTAGCTATGCCCAGATCCAGAGCGGCTTTCACTGTCCAACGCCCCGTACCCTTTTGCCCAGCTGAGTCCACAATGACATCGATCAATGGACGCTGGGTTTCTGAATCAACCTGGGATAACACTTCAGCGGTAATCTCAACAAGATAAGAATCAAGATCCCCGGAATTCCATTCCCGGAACACGTCGGCAATCTCTGAGGGTTCCATACCAGCGGCATAGCGGAGCAAATGATAGGCTTCGCCAATAACCTGCATATCGGCGTATTCAATACCGTTGTGAACCATTTTCACAAAGTGCCCGGCGCCATCTGGGCCAATATGAGTGACGCAGGGAGTTCCGTCCACCTTAGCGGCAATAGATTCTAGTAACGGGCCTAAAGCTTCATAAGATTCTGCCGGACCTCCGGGCATAATAGCCGGGCCGTGAAGGGCGCCTTCTTCACCACCCGATATTCCGGCACCCACAAAATGCAGACCGCGAGCCGAAATCTCTTTTTCCCGGCGGATGGTGTCGGTATATAAAGCATTGCCACCATCGATAATAATGTCGCCGGGCTCCATTGCGTCAGCTAATTGCTCAATCACCGCATCCGTGGCTTTCCCCGCTTGAACCATGATGATGGCGCGGCGCGGGCGCTCCAGCGAAGCAACAAATTCTTCGATAGTGGCTGAAGGGATGAAATTGCCTTCTTCACCGTGGTCTGAAATTAATTTATCGGTCTTAGAGGTACTGCGATTATAGACCGCAACGGTATGGCCTTTGTGAGCGAAGTTTCGGGCAAGATTAGAGCCCATAACTGCTAAGCCAACGACGCCAATTTGTGCCAGGTTCTGCTCTGTACTCATGGTTGCCAATAGTACTCTTAATTTGCTGGCCTTTGGGTTCAGCCAGCTTAGATCACGTAAACTAAGTAGCTATGGACTTAATGAAGGCTATTAACGAAATTGGTGAAGGGCCAGCCACGGAGCAACAATTAGAGGCAATTAACAATCGGGCGTCGGGGTACAGCGCGTTGCTGGGATTAAAATTTATTGCGCTTAGTCAGCAAGAGGTCGTAGCAGAATTAGCGGTTGGAGAACACCACTTACAGCCCGCAGGTCTAGTCAATGGTGGAGTTTATTGCGGTATAGGGGAAACAGTAGGGTCCTTGGCTGGAATGGTATGTGCACCAGGACGAAGCATTGTTGGGGTGAACAATTCCACAGATTTTATTGCTTCAGTCAAAGCCGGGGTGATTACAGCGGTGTGCCGGCCCATCCAGTTGGGGAACCGGACCCAATTGTTTGAAATTATTATGAGCCACGAAGGTAATGAGGTTGCGCGTACCATCTTGCGGACCATGGTGCGCTAGGCGTCTAGAGCCATTCATTCTTTCGGAACCACCAAGCTAAAAATGCGACGATGACAACCATGAGCAACAGCACCAGGGGATAGCCAAAGCTATAGGATAACTCCGGCATGTGCTCAAAATTCATTCCATAGATTCCGGCAATCAAGGTAGGTACAGCTGCCATTCCCACCAAGGCGGAAATTGTTCGCATGTCTTGGTTTTGCTGCATAGTGATTTTCGCAACGCCAGCATCAATAAGGGCAGTTAGCCGTTCATCATAACCAGCGATACGGTCGGTGACGATGAGATGATTATCCAGGGCGTCGCGAAAATAGGAGCGTAATTTCTTGCTCATTAAATCTTTATGCCCCTCAGCTAGTTGACGAAGCGCCGGTACTAGGGGAGCAATCGCATGACGCATTTCTAGAATTTCTCGTTTAAAGGTGTAAATCTGCTCGATATTGAAGCGAGAATTAGGGGTAAAGACTTCTTCTTCTAAAGAATCAACTTCTTCACCGAGTTGATCGGCAATCCACCCGTAGCGCGCCACATGGTCATCAGCAACGGCCCACGCTAAGGCGGCGGGGCCACGAGCACATAGCTGGGTATCGTGATCGAGACGATGAGCTAAACCACTTGAAGGACTGTGGTGGCGAATGGTGATAATGAAATTCTTGCCCACCAGCATTTGGATTTCACCAGTGGAGATCATTTGCCGACCATCGTCGATGTAATCCAGATCTTGATAATTAACTGAGCGCACCACAATGAACAACTGGTCACCGTAGCGTTCTACTTTCGGGCGTTGATGGGCTTCAACTGCGTCTTCCACAATGAGTTCGTGAACCTCAAAATGTCCGGCGACGACTTTCATTTGTTCTGCGGTAGGCTCTTCTAAAGCTAGCCACACAAAACTCGTACCTGGGCCTTCTTGTTCACTGATTCGTGCGACTTGGGCGATGGCCGCACCATAACTGTAGTGACCGGGAAGACTACGACCGTTGTGGTAGACCCGGCAATATTCGATAGCCTGTTCTACCGCTGCGTTGTCATCAGTGGGGATGGGGGCATTTCTCTGTTGACTTGAGGTGTTAACAGTGCGCGTTATTTTCCCGTTCACAGGCAATCATCCTCCTGATCAAAAAACTGGCGGCGCGGTAGAACCAAGATAAGACTATAACGCGAAGTTTTATGATGGTGGTTATGCCAACCTGGAAGCAGATTTTAGAAAAGAATCCCCAGCATTCCCACACTTATGCAGCTCGGTGGCGACGCTTTGCTGAGGAGGGGCGGGATATTGATGGGGAAGCAAGACTGATCGACGCCATGGTGCCCCGTGGAGCGGTCATTTTAGATGCGGGGTGTGGCACGGGACGGGTAGGGGGATACTTAGCGAAACGTGGGCATCACGTAACCGGTACTGATATTGATGAGGTTTTACTCAACCACGCCAGGCATGATTTTCCAGAGGCGCACTGGGTGCAGTCTGATCTAGGGAAAGATCCCCAGCCCTCGGGTCCTTATGACCTCATCGTTCTTGCCGGGAATGTGGTCAGCTTCATTGCGCCCGAAGATCGCCGAGCTATGTTTGCTCATCTCCGTGAGGTGTTAGCTCCGCATGGACGATGCGTGGTGGGATATGGGGCTGGCCGAGGCTGGGATTTTGAGGATTTCTTGGGTACCGCCAAGGAATCCGGATTCATAGCCCAGCATCTTTTTAGTTCCTGGGACTTGGCGCCGTGGAATAGCAATTCCTCATTCCTGGTGGCGGTATTGGCACTAGAACGTAGTGATGCCTCGGGAACGGAAAACCTCGCGAGTGGCTTCAGTTTGCTCAGCTGAGGGAGGCTCCACATTCTCTAGGGTGTACTTTAACCCCAGTTCATCCCATTTATCAGAGGCCATGTTGTGGAACGGTAGTACTTCCACGCGTTCCACGTTATCGCTCCACCGCGCCACGATATCGGCTACCGCTTCAATGTTGTCAAGGGCATCAGTAAGTCCGGGGACTAACACAAACCGGACCCATACCTTGAGGCCTCGCCGTGCCAAGCGATCCCCAAAATCAATTGTGGGTTGCAGTGTTCGACCAGTGACTTTTTTATAGGTTTCTGGAATACCTGATTTCACGTCAAGTAAGACCAGATCAATATTGTCAAGGTCCTCATCCCTTAACCGTGATCCAAGAAAACCGGACGTGTCAATGCAGGTATGAATTCCAGCTGCGTGTACCTCGGCTAAGAGTTTTCGGGTGAACTCGATTTGAAAAAGCGGTTCTCCACCGGAAATTGTTAGGCCCCCTTTGGATACCTGGAAAATCCGCTTGTAGCGCAGGACTTTCCGGACAATGTCCGCTCGACGTTCCAAGGTTCCGGTTTTCATCTCCATGGTGTCAGGATTATGGCAATACTGACAACGTAGCGGGCAACCGGACAGGAATAACGTCATCCGGGTTCCTGGCCCGTCGACGGCGGTCACCATTTCCCAGGAGTGCACCAGGGCAATCTCGCCTTGTCGACGAGCAGCGAGCATCTCAGCGCGATCAAGTTGAACATGTTCGCTGCCAATGCCTTGGGCTACGCCACGTACCCGGTCACCGAATTCCGGGTCTAGAGTGACTACACCGCTAATTCCGTCCGAGGCCATCGTCGAACAATCTCCTTAAAACTGGTACAAGGTGGGAATAAGCCCGCCGTGGCTCAAGAAAAGCACACGGTGGGCTCGAGGTACGTGGGTGATTATGCTCCGTGATGGAACGTACGGGAAATAACGTCGCGCTGTTGTTCCTTGGTGAGCTTTACGAAGTTCACGGCGTACCCGGATACCCGAACAGTGAGATTAGGATAGTTCTCCGGGTGCTCCATGGCATCTTCCAAGGTGGAACGGTCAAGGACGTTGATGTTGGCGTGATATAAGCCAGCATCCATGTTGTGTGCGCTGCGGGCGGCTTTCATGCTGCGGAGACGCTCGTCAAAAGTTTTGGTGCTCATTCTTTTCTCCTTCGTAGTTCTTAGTAAAAATATCTTCTAGCTGCAGGTTCCAGGGTCATTCATGATGAACCCCGCATCAAGCACACCAACCAGATTGTTAACCTGCTCCTGCTTATCGCGGCCCAAGCCCGAGGGGGTGATGGTGTTGGTTAACGAAATACCATCGAGGGCATCGTGATAATCCAATTTGCCCACCGACAACATGGAGGACACCATGCCATGGTTATCGGCTCCGTTTTCTGGATTGGCACCGGGGGCAAAGGGGGTCCCGGCCTCGTGGCCTGAAGGGAAGGACCCAGTGGCTTTGCCGTAGACCACATTTGAGGTGATGGTTAACACCGATTGAGTAGGAATTGCATCCCGATACATCGGAATTTGCTTGATCTTGTCCATGACGGTGTGAACCACAGTGGCGGCAATGTCATCTGCGCGATCATCGTCGTTACCGTAGATGGGGAAGTCACCTTCGGTCCGGTAATCAACTACAAGGCCAGTGTCATCGCGGATGGGATAAACCTTGGCATAGCGGATTGCAGATAGCGAATCTGCGACGATGGATAAACCAGCGATACCGCAACCCATAGTGCGCACAATATCTGAATCATGGAGCGCCATTTCTACGGCTTCGTAGGCGTAGCGGTCATGGCAGTAGTGGATAATGTTGAGTGCTTCCACATAGGTTCCGATGACCCAGTCCAACATTTCCTCATAGCGTTGCCAGACTTCATCGAAGTCCAAGGGGCCGTCGCCCTCTATGGGAGCGTGAGGTTCTGCAACAATCTGTTTTCCAGTGACCTCATCACGTCCACCGTTGATGGCATATAGCAAAGCCTTAGCAGCGTTGACGCGGGCGCCAAAGAATTGCATTTGCTTGCCTACCCGCATCGGAGAAACGCAGCAGGCGATAGCTGCGTCATCGCCCCATTGCTCCCGAATTTGGCGGTCTGATTCGTACTGGACCGAGGAAGTTTCAATAGAGATTTCGGCGCAGAACGACTTATAGCCTTCGGGGAGGGAGGGATCCCAGAAAATCGTGATATTCGGTTCCGGAGCCGGACCGAGGTTGCGCAGAGTTTGAAGTAAACGGAAGGAAGTTTTCGTAACCTGAGAACGGCCATCTTCGGAGATGCCAGCATCAGACCAGGTGGCCCAATAGGGGTCGCCCGAGAAAATCTGGTCATAATCGATGGTGCGCAGGAAGCGGACGATACGCAGTTTAATGACCAGGGCGTCGATAATTTCTTGAGCATCTTGCTCAGTGATTAAGCCACGGGCCAGGTCGCGTTCAAAGTAGATGTCAAAGAATGGGGAGAGCCGGCCAAAGGACATGGCTGCTCCATCTTGACTCTTTACGGCACCGAGGTAGCCGAAGTAGGTCCACTGGACTGCTTCCTTGGCGGTGTGAGCCGGACCGGAAATATCAAAGCCATATGATTCAGCGAGGGTCTTGAGCTTTTTGAGTGCTTTGATCTGCTCAGAATGCTCCTCCCGATAACGCGCCCAATGCTCGGAGAAGTTCTGGCCCGCAACAGCGTCTTTAGCCCGCTGTTTTTCCTCGATTAATTTGTCAATACCGTAGAGGGCTACTCGTCGGTAGTCGCCAATGATACGGCCACGCCCGTAGGCGTCGGGCAAACCGGTGATGATATGTGAGGAACGGGCGGCGCGAATTCGTGGGGTATAGATATCGAATACCGCATCATTGTGGGTTTTCCGATACCGAGTGAAGATTTTCTTGACGTCAGGGTCTACGTCTTTCCCGGCTTCGTGAATAGCGGTTTCTACCATTCGCCAGCCGCCATAAGGCATCATGGCCCGCTTGAGCGGGGTATCAGTTTGAAGGCCGACGATGACGTCATCTTCATCATTGATATAGCCAGCCGGAAATGCGTCAATATCAGCCGGAGTGTGGGTATCTACATCGTAGACACGACGCTTACGCTCTTCGGACAGATAATGCTTTTCTAGATAATCCCAGGTACGAAGGGTTTTATCGGTCGCGGGGAAAAGGAAAGAAGAATCACCTTCATAAGGAGTGTAGTTCTTCTGAATGAAATCCCGAACATTGATATTTTCTGTCCAGTCACCTGGGGTAAACCCTTCCCAGGCTTCCGTGGCAGCTGAAATAGTAGTCGTCAATATTTTTACCTTTCACTCAATCACGGGTTACGCGATGTGTGTCGGTCAAAGTGCCGAGGGTATCGGCAATCTTTTATCACGGTCAACAGCTCAATCGAGGTAAATCGATCAAGTATCACCGCTCACGGAACCTATTGTAGGACGATGTGCCCCAAAGGTAGGGTTTTTATACTTGTGGAATCGGGCACACCCGGATGTGAGTGGCACGACATTGGGTCCGATTATGTGAGCTATTGCCTTAATGCTTGATCGAAGAAATGATATTCGTGTTCGCACGCAGCAAGATAAGCTTCGACGGCAGCTATACGTTGCTGAGGAGTGGCGCGTTCAAAAGCCTGTTCCGCCCGGAGCAACGCCTGTCGAACGTCCTCAATGAAAGCGTCCTCATCACCATAGACGTCAAGCCATGCCCGATAAGGGTGCACCGGAAAATTACGGTGGGATAAGGCTTTACCTACTTCGGCATACAACCAATAGCAGGGCAGAACCGCAGCAACCCCAACAACATAATCGCAAAGTGACGTTGTGGCTTTGAGGAAGTCAGTATAAGCAGCAGTCACGGTAGACATTCCGGTGCGGTTGACATCATGATCACGCAACCAGGTGCGGTGGAGTTCCGCTTCCTCCACAATGCACTGTTGAGAACCCGCAACCCACGCCAAGGAATCAGAGGTTTCCGGTGCTTTAGCTCCAAGGGTTGCCAAAGCCCGCGAATATTCTCGGAGATAGAGCGAATCTTGGTAGAGGTAAAAACTGAAGTCTTTCGGTTGCAAAGAACCTTCACCGAGTTGCTGGATAAAGTCCGAGTTCAGGGTGTTAAGCCAGTAGTCATGGCCAATACGCCATAAAGCGTTAGTCCAAGGCCCAGGTGCCGCAATGCGGGGAAGATCAACGGGATTCCGCGGTGACGGCCCCAGACGGTGAGGTGTGGTTCCATCGCAGAATGGCACATGCTGAAGCTCACGGTACCTGGGAATGTGAGCCTTTCCATTTTCAGCTAGGCGCCTAGCTTGGTGGCTATGATCTACTGGACCATGCCCATATCCGACGCCCAGAGCTTCACCATGAACAATGGCTTCACGCAACCAGGACGTGACCCACGTGATAGCCTCAATCCGATCTCCACCCTGGGCCAGTTTGGTAGCTAGTGCGGAAGATAATGAGCACCCGGTGCCGTGGGTAGATTCAGAGTGAACGCGGGGGTTAGAGATGCGATAAACCGCACCGTATTTATCCACAAGGGCATTATCGGCTTGCGGTCCGCTCAGATGACCGCCCTTGACAATGACTGTGGTGCTAGTCCGTTGTGCCCATTGTTTAGCCAGTTCAACGGCCTCATCAAAAGAAGATATCTCCTCCACCCCGCAGAGAACGGCTAGTTCTGGAATATTGGGGGTGATGTAATCAGCAAGTTCGGCGAATTTTCGAACAGCATCTTCGGCTTCTGCTGCTAAGAGACGATGGCCGCTCGTAGACACCATTACTGGATCTAGTACGACGACCGGTGGGCGATTCTTTGTCAACCACTCAGATACGACAGCGGTGGTGTCGCTATCTGCCAACATTCCAATTTTGAGAGCGTCAATCGTGACGTCGTCGCTCACCGCTTCTAGTTGCTGCTTGAGAAACTCCGATGGGGGACTGAAAATATCACGGACACCGCATGTGTTTTGGGAAACCAAGGCGGTAACCACCGCCATGCCATATCCACCAGCGGCTGCGATGGATTTGAGATCTGCTTGCAGACCAGCTCCCCCAGAAGGATCAGTACCAGCGATGGATAACACCCTCGGAATGCTGCCCCTGATTGCGCGTGACCCGGTAATACATTTCCGAAGATCTCTAGCTGCTTGTTCTGGATTCAGCGAGGTCATAATTTCGGAGACAACGCAGAGTCCGTCAACTACCGTGTGCTGGATGATGTCGCTTGCGTTATCGAGATGCACACCACCAATTGCGACGCAGGGCATACCGAGGCTCTTAGCTTTGTGGGCGAGATTTATTAGCCCTTCAATTCCTAACGGAGCAGCGGCGTCTTGCTTGGTGGAGGTAGCGCGGACTGGGCCGATTCCTACGACATCTGGGAGAGGAAGGTGTGCGTCATGGCAGCGTTGGACAATATCGTCAAGTTCTGACTCCACCGAGATAGAAAGCCCGATCATAAGGTGTGAGGGCAAGGCGCGTCGAGCTTCCTCATAAGGAGTGTCATCTTGGCCGATATGAAGGTGAAGCCCTAATTTGAGAGCACAATCGAGCCGATCATTGACGAAGAGAGGAACTCTGGCCCCAATAATTTCACTTAATGCGCGGGCGCGTTCTTCAAAGGTAGCGTCATCAGCGTGTTTATCTCGCAGCTGGACAGCAGTGACGCCACCGCAGATAGCTTGGTCGACAATGTGAGGAACCTGATCGGGCCCGCCCCCCTGGTCAGGATCGGTCACGAGGTAGAGATCCCAAAAATTAGGCATTGTGGTGTTCCTCCTGGATCTCGATAGCGTGGAAAATATCCTGGTCGGTCAGGTTATAGAGAGCGTCAATCCACGCCGCGTGAAAGCTGCCAGGCCCGGAGGAAGAAGCTGCGGCGTGCGATCCAGCGGCACCGAGATGAGCGTGGGCAGCGAGAACGGCATCATGGGCGGAAATTTTTTGATCGGCGGCAGCGCCTAAGTAGGCGGCGCACACTGCACCAAGGGAGCAACCCGTGCCGATGAGACGTTGCATAAGTGGATCGCCGGAAGTTAACCAGGTAATCCGATCAGCCGAAACAATGAGGTCTTGAGGTCCCGAAACCGCCACGACACAATTGTGCGCTTGGGCCAGATGGCGGGCTACGTCGAGCGCACTGGTGACCTCATCAGTAGCGTCCACACCGCGTCCGCCGGATCCCATTCCCGCTAAGGCGGAAATTTCCGAGGCGTTTCCCCTGATGGCGGTGGGATGGCGCTGGACGATCTCCTGGCAGAAACGGGTGCGGTGAGTAAGCCCCCCGACAGCGACCGGATCCAGCACCCAAGGGGTGTTGCTTTTTGACGCGCCCTTAATAGCGGCGCGCATTCCTTGATACTGTTCAGCGGATGGGGTTCCGGCGTTTATTAACACCCCGGAAGCAACTTCAGCAAAACCTTCGGATTCCTCCGGGGTGTCGCACATTGCCGGAGCAGCGCCCACTGCGAGCAACACATTTGCGGTAATTTCAGCAACAACTTTGTTGGTGAGACACTGCACCAACGGGGAAGTTGACTGTAGAGCATGAAATGCTTCAGATAAAGCAGGCTGTGTCATCAGGTGACATCCCTTCGCTAGTTCGAACTAGAGCAGGTTCAGCGGGTGTTTTCTCAGCGCCGGCGAAATCTTAGCGGCGCACCCCGTGTCCCTCTGGCCCGATACTAGCAGCTGGAATGGACCTGACCACCTAACCGTGTTTAACCTTTATATTGGTTAGTTTCCCGCACCTCGATGGGAAGATCACTGTCATCATCAACAGAACGGCCCAGCTTCAATAAACCGGTGCGAGCATGAAGTTGTTGGCGGGTGACTGCCAAGTTCCAGCGCTTCTTTGACAGGGCGTTGATACCCCAAGAGACGATGGACACGAAGCGATTTCGGAAACCAACGAGATACATCACGTGCACCAAGAGCCACAGAACCCAACCAAAGAAGCCGGTGACTTCGATCTTCCCCATTTTTGCTACCGCAGAAAAACGGGAGATGGTGGCCATGGAACCTTTGTCGATGTAGTCAAATGGTTCTCGTGCGGATTCCTCGCGGCCCGAAACCTCAGCGGCAATTTGCTCGGCTGCGTATTCACCGCCCTGGATTGCTACCTGAGCGACGCCGGGTAGGCCATTGAGATTGATCATGTCACCAACGACGAAAACGTTGGAGAAGGTTCCCACAGTCAGGTCATTATTGACGGGAACGCGACCTGCGCGATCAACTTCTAAGCCAGCCTGATCTGCGATGAGCTTGCCAAGTGGGGAAGCGGAAACACCGGCGGACCAAATCTTGCAGAAGGAGTTAATGGTGTGTTCGGAACCATCGACGGTGGACTTATATGTCACTGTGTTTTCGTCCACATTGGTCACGATGCTATTGGGTTTAACAGTAACTCCTAGCTTCTCTAACTGCCGCTGGGTATAGCGGCCGAGTCGTTTTCCGAACGGCGGTAACACCTGCGGGGCGCCATCAAGCAGGACAATTTTCGCCGAGCTTGGTGCGAAGTGACGGTATTCATCAGCGAGGGTGCGATGAGCCATTTCAGCAAGCTGACCAGCCAGCTCAACGCCAGTTGGCCCCGCCCCAACGATGGTGAAAGTGAGGAGTTTTTCGCGTTCCACAGGGTCACGGGTCAGCTCAGCTCGTTCGAAAGCACCCACGATTCGAGCCCGGATTTCCAAGGCATTATCAATGGTTTTCATGCCCGGCGCAAACTCCGCGAAGTGGTCATTGCCGAAGTAGGACTGGTTAGCGCCAGCAGCGACAATCAAGTAGTCGTAACTGTAGGTGGTCTGGTAGTGGCCCAAGGAAGCCGTAACCGTTTGTTCGGCAAGATTGATGTCAGTGACTTCGCCCTTGATGACGTCGATATTATCCTGCCGGGCTAACACCTGACGGGTCGAAGGAGCGATTTCACCGGAGGACAAAATGCCGGTAGCCACCTGGTAGAGCAGGGGCTGAAAGAGGTGATGGTTAGTGCGGTCGATAAGAGTGATATCGACATCTTCATTGTCCAGCTCATGGGCGGCGAATAGTCCGCCAAACCCTGAACCGATAATTACCACATGCTTGCGGCCACCATCGGGACGGTAAACCTCACTCATGAAATAAAGATCTCCTATTGTCATGGGGGATATCTGGAAGTTCTGACAACGTCAGTAGAGAACTATCGTAGACCTGTCGCTCAGTAGTTGTGTCATTCGCCTCGGATAAAAACAATTTTTTCTGCTATGAACTTGTCGGATATCCTCCTCGCGCCTCCCCGAAAACGCGCGCTTAGGCAGTAGGATATTCGAGGTGATAAGCGGCGAGCATCTGGCAGAAATCGACCCTGAACTGTGGCCTGGGATAGTAGAGATTCCGTCCGGACCTGGTATGTCTACCTGGGCTCGTCTAGCTGAAGCACGATTCGCCCGGGCATGTTTCAAAGCTGGTCTTTCGCTAGAGGGCATTGATGCTGATTTGATTGTTGATCAGGAGGCGTTATTTCCCCGTCTAGCGCGAAACGGCTGGGTGGGATTAGCTGAATCCTGGATGGCAGGAGAGTGGCGGACTAAAGATTTGACGAGGGTTCTTCGTTGTCTCCTGGACGTTGGGTTTAAAGCTCGACGTCGCCGGCCCCATTTCCGCTTTGATGATTATGACGGAGGCGGCTTGCCGCCGGAACTGATCCGGGTCAGCACAACCGATGGAATGAGCTTCTTCGGCGGAATCTTTACCGGAGTTTCCACAACGGAGCGCACCGCTGTTCCTAGTCATGTGCGCGGAGCCGGACGAGGAAGCGAAGCAGGCACCCACTTTGTGGATATCACGACCATTGATAACCCGGTGGAAGTAGAACGAGCGGACCTTTCAGATGCCCAGCGCCGAGCAGTTCTGCGGTTGTTGGAAGAAACTCACGTCTCTCCAGGATCTCACGTCCTGGAATACCCAGCCAGCGGGGGATTAGTTGCTGTTGAAGCAGCACGGCGTCGAGCTACGGTGGATTCCCTGAGTGCCGATGACAATGTGCTGGCAGCAATTAATGAGCCTTTGGTGTTAGCGGGTGTTTCTGACTCAGTGCATCTACAGCCCTTGGAGCATCCAGTAGCGACGTCGCAGGAGTGGCGGGGTCGCTATGACGCCATTATTTCCATGGAATACATGGAACTTCTCAGCGCGCGAGAGCGGAAACTGTTTGTGGCTTCTATCGAAAGAATGTTGGATAGCTCGGCTCGCGCGGGAGTGCAAACTGTCTGCGCTACCCAGCAACTACCGGACGTTGCCCATGAGGCACTTGATGCGCTCCGGTTGTATATTTGGCCGGATCTTCGTTATCCCACGGTAGAGGATGTCCACCGCCTCGTTGATCGGCACACCACCATGCGGGTCATCGCCGAAACACACAGTGCGGGGCATTATGCGCACAGCTTAGAAATGCAGAATTCTCAGTTTTTGGGAATGCAACGAGAAGCCGCAGCCGACGGTTTCGACGCGGTATTCCGACGGATGTGGCATTATCAATTTGCTCTACGCCGAGCATTATTTGACCTAGGATGGCTCGATGCTGTGCAATTCACCTTAACTGCACGGCATCGGGGAGGGCGACGCTAAGTAGGCGTCGGACGGCCTAGATTTTTCTCAAATCATGGTCCCGGGTCTCTCTTGTCTTCAGAATCGAGATCAAGGAGATGACCGAGACGATCAGGAGATAGAAGCCAACAGCGGAGACTCCATAATTGACCGCTAAGCTGGTCGCGATAAATGGAGCGATTGCTGCGCCCAGAATGGATGAGACGTTGTAGCTAATTCCGGATCCGGTGTAGCGGACGTTGGTGGGGAAGAGCTCAGGTAGGACAGCAGACATGGGGCCGAAGATAAGACCCATGAGGAACATGCCGATACAGAGGAAGATGAGGACGCTTACTTTGGTGGCGCGATCCTGAGATAGGAAGAAGCTGAAGGTAAAGCTGTAGACGATGATGGCTAAGGTCACCCAGGTTAACGTCACGCGGCGACCATAAACGTCAGCGAGGTGACCGGAAACTGGGATACCGATGACGAAGCCGAGAATCGAAATGAGCTGGAGAACGAGGAAGTCGTTGTAGTGGATTCCTAGCATGCCGCGTTCCACGGGACCAATGCCATAGGAAAGAATCCAGGTGGTCACCAAGTAGAAGAGGGTGTAGCAGCCGACCATAATAAAGGTTCCGGCAATAAGCGGAATCCAGGCGTTGCGGAATACCTCCGCAAGGGGGGAGGTGACTTTTTTGCCTGAATCTACTGCCTCTTTAAAGACTGGCGTCTCATCGAGTTTGAAACGGACCCACAGACCGATACCGACGAGAACGATGGATAGCCAGAAAGGAATCCGCCATGCCCAGTTCAAGAAGGAAGCCGTTGGGTCACTGGTGGAGTCGCCATAGATGGTTACTAAAACGAGAAAGAGTCCGTTGGCCAGGATGAAACCAAAAGGTGCACCGAGTTGTGGCCACATAGCGGCTCGGGCGCGTTTACCGGGTTCGGCGGTTTCGGTAGCTAGCAGAGCAGCACCGGACCATTCACCACCAAGCCCCAGGCCTTGACAAAAGCGCATCAGCGCCAGGAGAGCTGGGGCGAGGATGCCGGCTTGGTCATAGGTGGGGAGACAGCCGATGATGAAGGTAGCGATTCCCATGGTGAGGAGGGAGCCAACTAAGGTTGCTTTGCGGCCGATGCGGTCACCGAAGTGTCCGAAGATGATTGATCCGAGCGGTCGGGCTAAAAAGGCGAGACCGAATGTGGCGAAGGATGCCAGAAGGCCGACCATGGGGTTGTCGTTCTTGGGGAAGAACAAAAAGGGGAACACCGCCACTGCGGCGGTGGCGTAGGCATAAAAATCGTAGAACTCGATGGTGGTGCCGATGGTTGAACCGATGATGATGCGGCGTCGGTCTTTCTTGGATAGCCGCGGGGAATCGGTATCCGGAGTGGTGACGGGTGCGCTCACTAGGGCCCCTTTTCTAGCAAAAGATACGGAAAAAAGATGATTGGCTAACCCTAGCTATTCCATCTGATGGAAGTCAAATCTCGTAAAATGAGATACAGTTTATGCGTATTGTTCCGGGGTATCCCTGAGGGCAAGCCAAATAATTCCGCTGGCACTGGCAGCAGCTATGGCAGCGATCCATAGCGGTGCGGCCATCCCGAAGTTTTCTAGCGGACCAACCAAGGTAGGGGCCAGGGCTGAGCCGATAAAGCGAACGCCAGAGTATGCGGAGGACGCTACTGGACGAGATAGGCCGGTATCTGACATAGAAACGGTTGTCAGGAGAGTGTTGACAATTCCGACGCAGAATCCGCCGATGATCACTACCACGATTAGGGGAGTAACGCGGGTGGAGAATAGTGCCATAAGGATGTGAACTACGGCAACAGATAGAATGGCGGTGAGGAGTACTGATTGAGTACCGAAACTGGCAGCAAATTTCGGAGCCACCCAGACGCTGGAAATAGCTAAGCCGGTACCCCAACCGAAAAAGACAAAGCCCAAATGGATGGGGGTGAAGTGAATTCCGGCGATGCTGGCTGCGTGCTCTACGGGGAAAGGTGAGTAGACCAGCATCATGATGAAAGAGAAATTAAAGAATAGTGCTCCGAGGGCAAGCCAGCGCATACCTGGGTGGAAGGCGCCACGAAGGCCGTCGAAGAATTGGAGCGGAGGTGTTGATGTGGTGGATTGAGTTTGAAAGAATATGACGATGGCTATGAGAGCACAGCCCATGAGGATGGCGGTGCCGGCGAAGGGGCCACGCCAAGAAACCTCGCCCAGTAGGCCGCCGAGTAGCGGGCCGAACGCAAAACCCAGACCCACTGCGGCTTCATAGAACATCACGGCCATTGTGGCGTGAGATGTTGCTGAGACGATGGCGGATAGCGCGGTGGAGACAAATAAAGCGTTGCCCAGGCCCCAGCCAGCACGGAATCCAATGATGTGGTTTACGCTTCCGGCGATAGTGCACAAGGTGGCGAAGGTAACAATGACAGCGACGCCGAGGATTAATGTTCGACGAATGCCTATGCGGGTTGACACCCAGGCGGAGAAAAACATCACGATCGCGGTGATGAAAAGATAAGAAGTAAAGAGTAGTTCTGTTTGGCCGGCACTGGCATTTAGCTGTCGAGCAATCGTCGGCAAGATCGGGTCGACGAGCCCTAAGCCCATGTAGGAAACAGTGCAGGCAAAAGTTAAAACCCAGACCTCGGGGGGCTGGGCTAATAGTGAGTTGGTCCGTTTCGGATTGCTCACTCGGGTATCTCCTCAACAGTATGGTCGGGCGCATGGATATTAATAAGCTTTTCCAAAACCGGACGAGCGGCATCGAGTATTTTTAGCTCATCGTCGGATAAGACCTCAGTGAGTGGCTCTAAGCTATGAGCTACACTATGACGTAGTTCACGAAGCTCGATACGTCCGGCCGGAGCTAAATGTACCATCGTGGCACGACCATCCAGTGGAGAGCGTCGGGTTTCTACAAAACCTTGATCTGCGAGTCGTTTGATGACGCGGGAAGCGGTAGGCTGAGCGGTCATCTCAAGATCAGCTAGTTCGCCGATGCATAGCGGTCCACGGCGAGCAAGGTGGCCGAGAATCCGCCAGCTCGCTGATGTAGGTGGTAATCCTGCCAGGCTTAAGGAGTGGCGAGAGAAACGATTAGTCAGCAGCATTAACTCCGACCACCAGTCTGGACTTCCAGTTTCGAACGTCGGGTCGGTTGTTGGATCGTGTTCATGGGAATGCCCATGGGGGGATTGGTTGGTCATAAGAGCCAGAATACATTTGTAATCTATACACTCGGCCTATGTGGATGCATTTCCCAGCGTGAAAGTGTAAATATAAAATGACATAATGTACATTATCGGACAATTCTTCGCACTCTCCGGCAGATGAGGCGACGCCCGGGTGTCCTAATCAGTGTTTGTGCGGGATTCTTTAAAGTGCGGATACGCAGACTTAAGTTGCCACACGCTCAGTGCAATCAATATCAGGCACAACGCCACGAGCAACCCCGCTCCGTGAGACATGAGGATGTAGATAAGGAACGCGATGAGGATGATGAGGCGGACGCAGAGATACCAAAAATAATTACGTGGGTTTAGGGACATGTCTTGGCCGCCTGTTAATCTGAGGTCTTCTTAAAGGCAAGCCGGATATTGAGTTCACCGTCTTTTGCTACCTTGGCAGCAATAAAATCCGGGGTTATTACGCCAAAATCCTCACGGTTAATAGGAATGTTGGCTGAGGCGATGAGACTATCGCCATCACGAAGAACGAGGAAGTCTTCGCTAATCTCTTTTGTTTTCCCCAGAATAGTAATATCGCCAGTGAGTTTCACGGTTCCGGGGTTACCGTTACCAGGAATTCCGCTAAGGTCCACAGGGCTGGTTAACCGAAAGGAAGATTCCGGGAATTTATCAGTAAACAGCAACTTATTGCGAACACTAATATCCCGTTTGGCTTCATCCGTGGTGATATTGCCCATTTGGACAGTGATGTCACCACTCCGGAGCTGCTCGCCATCAATATCAATAGCGCCGCTGACCTCGTGCGTCGTGCCCGACGTCGTCTTATGTCCACTCGGTAAGATTTCTTCGAACGTAAATCCCACTGCTGAGCTATTAGGTGCCTTGCCTTTGGCGACTTCCCAATGCCCGGCTAAGTCAGTACTAGCTGGTTTGGCATGATCGGCATTAAGCGCTTCGGTTTTAGTACCGGCGCCCATCATATGTGAGACAACCATGGGAGCTATCCCAGCCAGCACAAGGAGCACAATCAGAACAGAAAGAATTACTACTACCTTGTTGTTACGCTGTGGTTTGCGTCGCGGCGTTCCCATACCTACCTGAACTTCTCAACTTTCCTCGCCAGGACTACTAATTCCTGACATAATGTCTTCATCTCTGAGTAATCAGCGCCATCATGAACAGCTGACACCATATCCTCTGCGGCGCACCGCAAAGCATACAAATCATCACGATACTCTTCCACCTGCTCCGGAGGGATGATAATGCTTCCCGTGGGTAAACTCTCCAGCACTCGCTGCTGACGGTGTTGATATGCCTGCTGGCGGCACGATGCACTGCAGTACTTCTTTGGTCGACCACGGCGAATGATTTTTATTGGGGTGCCACACCATTCACAGGTTGGTGCTGGTGAGGGCCTAGCTTTCACCCGTACCATCCTAACCTATATCTCCGGGAACAAAGTATTATCGCCTTTCGTTATACTGTAGTGTCTACTGTGCCTCCTATAGGGCTATAGGGTGCATCCACTACCTGGAAAGGACTGATGTCTAAATGGCAGACCGCGTGCTTCGTGGCAGCCGGATGGGTGCTGTGAGCTATGAGACTGATCGGGACCACGATCTAGCTCCCCGTCAAATGGTGAAATATCGCACCGAAGACGGTGAGGTGTATGAAGTTCCTTTTGCTGAGGATGCAGAAATCCCAGGCACCTGGATGTGCAAAAACGGCAAAGAAGGCATCCTTATTGAAGGTGAAGGCACTGAAGCCAAGCCAGCTAAGCCACCGCGCACCCATTGGGATATGTTGTGCGAGCGCCGCAGCATTGAAGAGCTCGATGCTCTGTTAGAAGAAAGAATTGAGCAATTGCGTAAACGTCGACGCAATGCAGCGAAACTGCTAAAGCAGCAAAAAGAGCAAGAGGCTCAAGAGGCAAAGCAGTAGGAGGAGCGCCCCCCCACTACCCTATTTTTCCAGCCCCGTTCCGCTTGGTGTGAGAAAAATCAACGGAAACGGGGTTTTTCTTAGGCTGGATTAATCGGCGTCACGCATCCGGCGTCGAGCTTTTAACTCACGACGTTTACGAGCGCGTTCTCTGGCAAGGGTGGTAAAAATGCCGCGAAGTTCCTGGAGCTGACTGAGGCGGTGCTGGATACCCCACTTAGTCACTTCCAGTAGCGAGTCTTTCACAAAAGAGCCATCTAGCTTGGACTCGCCTATTTCTCGTTCAGTGAACGTGATAGGTACCTCACACACATCGGCGCCAGCTTCGACCGCCCGCCACGCAAGCTCAACTTGGAAAATATATCCGGCGTGGGATAACGCATCTAAGTCAAGTTTCTCTAACAGCTCACGACGATAAGCCCGGTAGCCAGCGGTCATATCGCTAAGTCCAGCACCAAGTGCAGCAGAGATATAAATATTTCCGCCGCGGGAAAGAATCCACCGCTTCTTGGGCCAATTGACCACCTTGCCGCCGTCAATATACCGAGATCCGATCACTAGATCCGCGCCGTTGTCAATTTCCGCTAAGAGCAGATGAAGTTGCTCCGGGGCGTGGGAGCCATCAGCATCCATCTCACAAATCACCTGGTAATCATGCTCAACGCCCCAGGTGAATCCAGCCATATAGGCAGCGCAGAGTCCTTCTTTACCTTTGCGATGTAAGACGTGGATCTGGCTATCCTGGGCGGCTAACTCGTCGGCTTTTTCCCCGGTTCCATCAGGGCTATTGTCATCCACCACCAAGACATCTACCGTGGGCATCGCGGAGCGAACTCTGCCAACAATCAGCGGTAGGTTTTCCAACTCGTTGTAGGTCGGGATAACCACCAGAGTCAGATCGGAGGGGTTTGTCATTTCTTCCTCTTCTTTCTTGCCCTCTTTTGCTGTGCTGACACAGGATGAAATTGATGTTTGAATAGCGCTATCGCACCACTCAAAACACCCATAATAACCATCAGCAGTTGAACAATAACACCATAGCGCGCAGCAAAGGTGAGATTATCTCTTAAGGGCAATTCGGCAACTAAATGATTAGCCTCAAAAATGCGGGTTGATTGGCTGACTGTTCCATCCGGCTGGACCATGGCCGACACTCCGGACGTTGCGCTCACTACTACTGCCCTATCTAGTTCGAGAGCACGCATTCGGCTCATTGCTAATTGTTGATAGGTCATATTCGTAAAACCAAAAGTAGCGTTATTTGTAGGTGTGCTTAAAAGTTGGGCGCCGTGAAGCACAGCGTCTCTTCCGGCATTATCAAAAGCCACTTCATAGCAGGTAGCAATTCCTAATTTGATGCCGGCGATAGTCACCACACCGTCCCCGGTTCCAGGTTGGAAATTTCCAGCTAGATCAACATATTTACTGACATGCCGCAGAAGATTGCGCATGGGCATGTATTCCCCAAACGGCTGTAGATATTTTTTGTAGTGAAAATCCTGGGGACCAGCCTTAGGGTCCATAACCAACATAGTGTTGCGATCCCCCACCTCATCCTCGGTAATCGTCCCAATGAGGATGGGAACACCAGAATGCTGTAAGGCCTCCTCAACTAGCTGCGCAGATTGAGGATCGCGCAAAGGGTTCACATCAACTGAATTCTCCGGCCAGATCATAAAATCAACCGGCTCTGTAACCTTTTCGCTTTCGCGCACATGGTTTGTCAACACAGCTCGCCGTTGCGCATTGAAATCCAAACCCATTCGGGGAACATTGCCCTGGATAGCGGCCACTGTACGAAAGCCCACCGTGTTATCTGGATTATTAACCTGACTATGGGCAAGGATCGTCGCTAGGGCGATAACACTCAGCGAGAGAACTGACATGGTGCGCTTGCTATGCCACACTAACGCCAGCAAACTTGCTGCGCATCCTACTGTGGCGGCGGTGACGAGCGCGGGTCCTCCCCAGCGAGCTAGTGATGCGAACGGGCCGTCGATTTGACCCCAAGCGAGACGAACCCAGGAGAACCCGCCAAAAGGCCAGGAACTGCGGAAATATTCGACGGACACGAAAAATAGCACAAAGCCTGTTAGTCCCCATCGTTGTTTTAATATCAGCGCACCAACACCGCCCAGAAGAATTCCATAGAGACTTAAGGCGAAAACTAAAGCCAGATAGGGTGTTTTCCCTACGAATTCGCCAACCCAGGGAAGCAAGAAAAGAAACGCGACGAGGGATTGCGTGAAACCTAGAACCATGCCCCATCGTGCACTCACGGTGCTGGATAATCGGGTGGGCGAGTTCCATGGGGAGAGCCCGAGGATAAGGAAAATGATGGAAAGAATACCGGCTGGCCACCACCCCAAGGGTTCGAAAGAGGCGTAATAACCCAGCCCTGAGGCGGCCATGAGGATGAGGCGAAGGAAGATAACCACGAATTCTTAGTTATTCTTTTGATCTGGATGGTTGGTACTGTCACCGTTTTTAGGCGCGTCCTGAAAATCCTCGGGGGTAAGGTTTTCTGTCCACCGTTGAATCTCAGTTTCATCAATGACATCTGGTGCTGTGTCGTGATGGGGAGAATCTGGGTTTGCGGTTGGGCGGACATCACCGTATTGGAAATGCCGAAATTGTCCGGTTCTTTCAAAGGTGCGGATTCCGATATTTTCGATACGATTGCGCACTTTTCGAGCTAAAAGTCGACGGAACATACCTCGGGTAGGTGAAAGCACGAGGAGCAACCCCAGAATTCCACTGACAAATCCAGGTAAGGCCAGTAATAAACATCCCGCCAAGATTAACCCTAAGTCCCCCACGGCTGTACCAGGATCTTCTTGACCTCGAGAGGCTTTCAAAGCGAGTTTTCGTAGCTCTAGGCGAACAAGCAATATTCCGATGATGAAGAAGGCGAATAAGAGCAATAACGCCCATCCGGTTCCGATCCAATGCGCGACTCCCCAAAAGGCCAGGGCTTCAGTGAAAACATAAGGAATGGTTAGTAAAAGTGGCACGCTTATCAACCCTACCCAGTCTTACTGCTTAAGTGGTCAAGAAGCCATGAAGCATCGCTGGTGAAATGCTGATAGTACGGAAGAAAATGGTTTATGCAGCTTCGCCCAGGAATGCGGGGAAGAGAATTTTCCCGCCACTGGATTCTGGCACCCTGTTTTTCCCATAATTGCTTTAATTCCCGTACCTGAGAAATAGGTACCACATCGTCATGGGTGGATCCCCATAACAGCACCGGCATAGTAGGTGGAGTTTTACCTAATCTACGATCCTCTAGTTCCCGTTTTACGGCAGGTGTTTCGTCTAAGAGTTCTGCTAATCGTCGATGGCTTGTTGTCCATTGGGATGAGTTTTGCCATCCATAGTGAAGTGCAACGCCAATACTACAGGTGGTACTGGCGTCGAGTACCTTCTTTAGACCGCTATTATCCAGTTGCCCTAAAATCTCGCTTCGGATATCTGCTGAGCTGACCAGCAAACCTGCTGTGGTATAGGCAATGACACCAGTAGCTAGGCCACCATCAACATAGGACAAAACTTCGTCCAACCGTGACGGTGGTGCACCGATCACTGCTGCGTGCGCGGAACATTGAGATTGAGTAGATAAATGTTCGACGAGAGCCGCTCCAGCACCACCTCCTTGAGAAAATCCCCAGACCCCTACGGGCGCCTCAGGGTTGAGTCCCAGCGATTGCGCAGCGAGTACGGCGTCCCAGAGAGCAAAGGCACCGGATTGGTGGTCACAATAGAGCTGAATTCCAAGGTCAGGATCACGGGGATAGTCAGTAATGACGACATTTGCTCCGCGAGCTAGAAAGTAGTTAATGACGGGCTGTTCATAGGAGACAATGGCATCAAGGGCTGGTTTAATATATCCCGCCACTCCTACCACGCAACTGACGCTGGGGTCGCAGTGGGAGGCGACTCCTTGCGTGGAGGGGGCAAAGGCGATCGTGGGACGAATTCCGAATGGATGTGTGCGGTGGGAGAAAAACGCGGCGCCGGTTGCTGCCAGTTTTCTTCCGCGTGCATCTTCGGTGACATAGCTGAAGTGGTAACTGGTAGCCGGGTTGTAGAGGTTGTGGGTGCCTAGAACTGGTTGATGCTGTGCTGAAAGCAATTCTCCGCGCTGATAATGCGCTAGTTCGGCCGGGCTTGAAAATGAGGGTGCCAGGGAGGCATCTACGTCATGTGCGTGTGGTGGTTGCGGCGACCTGAATAAGATTCGTCGAGCCATACCTTGGGCAGTATCCGATACTAACGGGATAAGGGTACGTATTAGAGCGGACGTAGCTCCGGAATAATAAACTCCCGTACTCATTTTCTGACTCTATTCGGCGCCTTTAGGATAAAGATTATGAATGTCGATTCTAATTCTCTCCACATACTACGGGCTGCTGATGGTGTCAGTTTAAGAGTGCCCGTAAATAATCGGTGGATCCCAGGATCTACCTGGGGAGAATTAGCGGAGTTGGCACAGCAAACAGATCAGCATCTTTATCTCACTGATAGTGGCAATATCAGAATCCGTGGACTAGAGGAAGCGAAAATCGGTGATGTCTGTACCGCTATTTCCAGCATGGAATGGGGAAATGATGTGTCACCGCAGGAATCTAGCTCAATTTCTATTGGGTGGATACAGGAGCAAAAATCCGCACCCGTAGACTTAGGGGCCGGCGTGAAATTGGGAATTCTTCCGGCGCAGATCGCTGAAATATTGGCGGCCATAGATCATCCAACACGCATCAACCACCAACGCCGACTCCTCATTTCTGGGCTTCCCGAGGCGCTGGCTGAACAGATTCTCAGAATTTTGGCGCCGGCGGGATTAATCTTCGATGAACACTCTTCGTGGAATCGGATTAGTGCCTGTATTGGGGCGCCGCACTGCTCTCACGCACTATCTTATGTTCGTCATGACGCTTCTCAATTAGCCACTACCCCACTTGCCTCGCATGTTCATTTGGTGGGGTGTCGCCAACGCTGCGGACAACCACAGGGTCCGCATCAGCTTTATCAAGCCACCGGTGAAGGCGAATACGACGTCCTAGATCATTAACTAGCGTGCGTGAAGAGCATCTAAAACCTCAGCGAGGCTATGGCATTGCACAAGGGCTGGCGGTGTTGGAGGTCGGTCAATGAGCACCACGGGAATCGCCAACTCCCGGGCGGCATCAAGGGTCGGCTCAGCAGAAGAGTCTCCGGTGTTGCGCAGAACTATCCCGTCAATCTGGTTGTCTCGCAGAAGCTGTTTTTCCACGCTCACGTCACTGGGAGGGGTAGGCAAGATCCGGAATCGTGGTGGGGTTCGTCCCGGCGCGGAACGGCCACGGCCCTGAGCCGGGGTCCGAAGAACATAAAGATTGTCATGATCCTCGTGAAAATCCTGCGCCAGGTGAGGAGCCTTCCAGAAGTCTAAAAGGATGTGGTGGAAATTCCTGGCGCAGAGTCGTGCTGCAGTCCCGGTATCCCCCACTATTTGCCAACGGTCTTGAGGCCCTGGTTGCCATGGAGGTTGAGTGAGTTGAAAATAGGGTGTCCCGGTAGCCCGTGCCGCTTCTGAAGCATGCAAACTGGGTGTTTCCGCGAAGGGATGAGAAGCATCAATGATAAATTCCACCCCATGATTGATGATGAAGCGGGCCAGCCCAGCGGGTCCGCCAAGATCCCCAATGCGCACCTGACCAGCGGGTGCTAGGCCCGGTTCAGGAAGGACAGTGGTTACCCACCATTGACGCTGGACGAGTTCGTGGGCCAACATGTGAGCCGGCTCAGAACCACCTATTATCAGAACCCGCATACTCACCTTCTCTTCTACCTATGGAGACTCGGAACACGTGACTATCGAGGCATGTGCCGCCACAGTGGACGTGGTATCAGCGACATCACCCATGCTAGGAGTCGTAGCCTGTGGGGTACCCAGATGGTGAGACTCCGTCGACGACGCATCCCGGCGATCACCGCGTTGGCTACATCTTCGGGGTAGACCGACAAGGGTGCTGGTTTCATCCCGCTGGTCATTGACCCGATCACAAAACCCGGGCGGACAGTAATCATGCGGACAGAGGTAGTAGCCAGGCGGTCCGTGAGACCCTGACAAAAAGCATCCAACCCCGCTTTGGTGGAGCCGTAGACGTAGTTGGCGCGACGGGCTCGCCAGCCGGCGATGGAAGAAAAAGCGACAAGAGTACTTCTTTCCTTTTGGCGGATGAGTCGAGCAGCCAAAGTATGAAGAGCCGCAAGTTGAGCCGTGTAATCCACCGTCGCTATATCCCAGGTGTGGCGAGCGGATTCTTCAGCGCGAGTTTGATCTCCAAGAATCCCGAAGCTGAGGACGGCACATGCAATATCTTCTGGAATGGCTTCGAGAACCTGGGCGGTAGCGTCAGGGGAGGTGGCTTCAAATTCATGGAGACAAACCTCTTCTGCGCCAGCTTGGCGAAGCTGGGCGCTGAGGCTTCCCAGAGCCTCTGGCCGACGAGCAGCAAGGTGGACTCTGCGCCCACCACATAACTTGAGGGCGAGCTGACTACCGATATCACTGGTGGCGCCTAGAATCACAAGAGCCCCAGGTTGTTCGCGGGTACGTCGGACCAAGACCATAGGTTTAGCGTAGTTCACGGGGCTGATTATTGAGGCGACGTCCGCCATCCTCGGTAACGACCATGATGTCTTCGATGCGTGCGCCGTGTTGACCGCTCAGGTAGATTCCCGGTTCGACGGAAAAACACATTCCCGGCGCGAGGATAAGGTCATTATCCGCGGAAATGTTGGGTTCTTCGTGGGTCGATAACCCAATTCCATGGCCCGTGCGGTGAAAGAATGCTTCCCCGTAACCAGCGTCGGTGATAATACTGCGGGCAATATTATCAATGGTTGACGCCGGGATTCCTGGGCGGACAGCCTGACAGGCTTCTTCTTGGGCCCGGTAGAGGATTTGATAATAGTCGCGGAATTCGGCTGGAGCCTGAGCAATCGCGTCGACGCCTCCCACCACATAGGTTCGAGTGCAGTCAGAGTGGTATCCAGGTCCGAAGGTGCCGCCGATGTCGACCACCACGGGGTCGCCGACTTCGAGAACTCGTTGGGAGAAAGAGTGGTGTGGATTAGCGCCATGAGGTCCAGAACCTACGATGATGAAATCCACGGCGGAGTGTTTTTCTAGAATGAGTTTCTCAATGTCTTTCGCTACCTCCTCCTCGGTGCGCCCAGGTTGGAGTAGCTGCGGTACCTGAGCGTGAACTTCATCAATAGCTTGCGCTGCACCGGAGAGCTGTTCTAGCTCAGCGTCATCTTTTGTCCCAAAAAGCCCGGATAAGATACGAGAAGCCAGTTGGGATTGGCGTGGGGCCAGGAGGTTTTGGAGCGCTAAGACGTGAGCGGTCGTCAAACTGGAACCTAAGGCCACGGGGCCATCTGAGTGGAACTGCTGAGCTGCTAAGAGGTGAGCATTATCGCCATCACTCCAGCCGATAATATTGATATCGAGATCAGGCACGGCGGACTGTTGGAGATCACCGGCATCGACCTCGGGGATAATGATGCTGGCCGGACCATCAGCGCTAAGCACGAGAGCAGTGAAACGCTCATGAGTAGATACCCATGAGCCAGTTAAATAGGCGAATTCAGCGCCGGTGCCGATAATCATTCCCGACAACCCCTGCTGATGGATGATCTCCGTCGCCCGATCAAGGCGATCGGCATAAACAGAGCTCGGGAAAAGCAGTACAGAATCACTCATGCTCACCATGGTAGCTATCGGACAACCGAATGCGGGTGATCTAGGGATCTAAGGTGACCACTCCTCGTTGAATGGCCTGGATTGCTTGGCGCGCATGAAGCTGCAGGGGTTCATATGTACTGGTGTTTTCTATTTGACGAAGCAGATCAACCACTTGACGGCACCAGCGGACAAAGTCACCAGGACTTAATTCCGCCCCTGAAGCATGTGCTGCGGCCAAACAGTAATCCAAGGGCGCTCCCGCTGTCCATTGATGAATTGCCGTAGAAAAACCCGGTTCCAGCAGCCTAGTCATGTCAAGGTGGTGGCGTTGTTCGCTATTGATCAACTCTGACCACAATGATTCGGTGGCGTTCATAGCGGTTGCTAACGCCTCTGTGGGGACCTCGGTATCAGAGGATAAATCCTGACGATTCTCAAACGTGCACAAGGCTGCAATACCTGCTAGTTCAGCCGGATCCAGGTTGTCCCAGATCCCTGACCTCAAGCATTGGGCAATTAAGAGGTCGGCTGGGTGGTGAAGCTGCGCCAGGCGTTGGCCTTCCTCGGTAACGACGGGCTGACCATCCTGAATGGTTAAATACCCCAATTCGGTTAGCAACGCCGTAATTTGTTCAAAAGTCCGGGCTAAGGTGTCCGTAGCTCCAGAGATCCGACGTTTGCGCCGACTAATCTCAGTCCGGGTTTCTACCACGCGGGCCGCTGTTCTCGCTAGATATTCTCGATCATTCGCCGGCCACTGATGAACCGGATGGTCTCTGAGCTGTTGTCGAAGATCAATAATCTTAGAGCTGGGTTTGATTCGCGCCCGCTGCCGTAATTTTTTAGGCCTCCCATAACTATGACGCCGAAAATTATCCATCACATACCGGGTATTTTTTCGACCGGGTTGAGCCATCCCCCGTGGAAGTTTCATCTGCCCCACCGCAACCGGAGGGTTAGCAAACTCGGCAACTTTGATCCGGCCGCACCACCCAGTTTCAGTAATCACCATGGGCCGAGGATCCTGCGGTCGCTGAGCTGGCTTCACCACTACCGCCATCACCGGACGCTTTTTCCCGGGCATGGCAATCACCTCACCGTACCCCAGCCGAGCCAAGACAGCCCGAACTTCCTTTTCCCGCTCCATGACCCCTCGACGTCGATGATCTTTCTCCGCCTCAGTGAGATCCCGACGAATTTTCATATACTCCACCAGGAGATTAGCCGCGTCATCCTCAGGTCCCAGCGCTGGGCGTCGCTGCTCTAATTCCTGATCCAACTGGTGTTCCAGGCCACTAAGTTGTTCTTCTAAACGGGTTATAGACCGAGCATCACCAACAATAGATCCGTGAGCTTGGAATTGGGCGAATGACTGCTCAATAAGCGAGATGGAATCCTCATAACTCCTAGTGCTGAGCAGATTCACCGTCATGTTATAACCAGGGGTAAAAGTAGAATTGAGGGGGTAGGTGCGGGTGCTTGCCAAACCAGCAACAGCCTCTGGATCCAGGGTTGGCGCCCAGTGCACTACCGCGTGTCCTACCTGATCTATTCCGCGTCGTCCGGCGCGCCCAGTGAGCTGAGTGTATTCACCTGGGGTGAGGTCCACATGCGCTTCGCCGTTGAATTTGATAAGCCGCTCTAACACCACCGTGCGTGCTGGCATATTGATCCCCAGGGCTAGGGTTTCCGTAGCGAAAACTACCTTAAGTAGCCCTCGGGAAAAAAGTTCCTCGACGATGTGGCGAAAAGCTGGGAGCATCCCGGCGTGGTGAGCTGCACAACCACGAGTTAATGCAGCGCGCCAACGCGGAAAATCTAAGACCTCAAGATCTTCGATCGGAATATCTGCTACCCCGGTATCAACCAGCCGGCCGATTTCTTCTGCTTCCTCTTGAGTTGTGAGGGTGAGGTGAGAACGAAGGCATTGGTGGAGTGCTGCGCCACACCCAGAACGAGAAAAGATGAAGAAGATGGCAGGAAGCATGGAGCGTTTCTGCAAAGAGTCAATGGCTTGCGGGCGACCTATGATTGCTCGACGCTGGCTTCGCTGTTCTCGGCGCTCAATTGCGGTCAGTAGCTTGGGGTTAAGCGGTGGCTTGGTGTCGTAGGAGGGATCAAAAAGTGGATAGAGAGTTGATCCCACCATCATCCATTGGTTTAGCGGTACGGGTCGGTGTTCAGTAACGATGACTGCAGTGTCGCCACGAACCTCAGAAAGCCAGCGACCAAATTCTTCGGAGTTGGAAACCGTAGCAGAAAGCCCGATGATGGAGATATCCGCGGGCAGGTTGAGAATGATTTCTTCCCAGACTGGTCCGCGGGAGCGATCTGCAAGGTAGTGAATCTCATCCATGACCACATGAGAAAGACGGTCCAGCCGGAGTGATTGAGAATAAATCATGTTCCGGAGGACTTCAGTAGTCATGACCACGATATCCGCGTCCGGATTGACTGTGACGTCGCCAGTTAATAGGCCGACTGTCTCGGGACCATAGTGTTCTTGGAAGTCATGGAATTTTTGGTTACTAAGGGCTTTAATCGGCGTGGTGTAGAAACACTTTGTGCCCTGAGACAGCGCTAAAGCTACCGCAAATTCGCCGACGATAGTTTTCCCGGCACCGGTAGGTGCGCAAAGGAGAACGCCCTCCCCTGATTCGATATGACGACACGCATCTTTTTGAAAATGATCCAGAGGGAAAGAAAGGCTCTGTGAGAATTCCGCCAGGAACGATGACATGGTATCTACGGTACTGAAGAGTGAGATTTAGCTAAAGAACGTCAGAAAAATCGGGCCCGTCGTTCGTTTGTCCGCGGGAGTCGAAAGCGCCCGGATAGCCTTGCTGTGTTTGAGGGTTGGGCACCGGTGATGTCCTAGGAGTGGTGGAGGGTGCTACGTGACTGGGCCGCTGGATGGGTTCTGGGTGAGTCTCGAGGGGAGAACTTTCATCATCGGCCACATCCATCCAATCTGGGCGGGTTTGTTTTCTTCTTTTATCATTCCAGCGGCAGAATTGGAAGGCGATTTCGGTCAACAGGCAGAGGCAGAAGGTCAGAGCCATCATGGAAAATGGGTCTTGGCCGGGGGTAACTACCGCAGCTAGAATTGCCAGGGCGATGATAATAATCCGCCGTTTATTCCGGACATGTTCGTAGCTGAGGATACCTACGATATTTAGCGCCGCGATGATTAAGGGCACCTCAAAGCTGACGCCAAAGACTACTAATACGATGACAACGTAGTAGAAGTAGTCATGTCCAGACAGGGCGGCTGACTGGTACTCGTCACCCATGCTGAGTAAGAATTCGAGACCTACTGCGAGAACAAAGTAAGAAACCACTGCTCCCATGAAGAAGAGGATGACAGCGAGGGTCACAAAGGTGAAGGTAAAGCGCTTTTCTTTTTTATGGAGACCAGGAGTAATGAAAGCCCATATCTGGTAGAGCCACACCGGGGAGGAAAATACTATTCCGGCGAGTGATCCCACTTTGAGCCGCAGCAAGAACATCTCGAAAGGGCTCGTTGCAAGGAGGCGGCATTCTCCATCTGGGGTAAAGCTAGCGCGTTTCTCAGGCGGCAAGCTGCAATAGGGGCCCCGCAAAATATTCCCCAGGGATTCGATTCGGAAAGACCACTCCCTGATGTGGAAATGAACACCGTGTTGGTACCAGATAAATCCCACGACAGTGCCAATAGCAACTGCTGAAAGTGCAACGATAACTCGATAGCGGAGTTCTTTAAGATGCTCCACCAGGGTCATGGTGCCGTCGGGATTATTCTTTCTACGGCGACGCTTTGCCAATTTCCCCGCAGCATCCGCAGCCTGAGTCATGAAGAATTAACCTTCCGATCGTGTCGGATTAGGAGCGGGGCTGCTGAGGATCTTGAGGATATTGTTGTGGTTGGTAATTAACCTGAGGTTGAGGCTGATGAATAGGTTGCTGAACTGGGGGTTGGGAGGCAGCAATTTGTGCTTGGTTGTCCCGCTCATCATCTTTAGACATCTCCTTGACCTCGGATTTGAAAATCCGCAAGGACCTGCCCATGGAACGGGCAGCATCAGGAAGCCGCTTCGCGCCAAATAGCAGGATAATAAGCAAGAAAATCACTAAGAGCTCAGGGGCGCCCAGAGTCATCGAAGTCAGCCTTTCGCTGTATTGGATGGGTTGTCCTCATAGCACGCCAACGCTTCAGCTCTACGCTGCGCGAAGTCAGCTAGGAGTGTCTCTGGACCAATGATACTCACTCGATCAGCATTTCCAAGCAGGAAACGGTAAAACCACTCTTTTTTGCCAACGGGCATTTGAGCTTCATACTGCCCGTCGCTGCGTCGTTTACCCAACTTAATGGGCCAATAATGAGCCATCCATGTTGCCTCAGGTTGGATGACGACATCAGCCCACAGGGTGATGTGACTAAAGCCAAATGGGTCGTCGGGATCAAAGGTTGCCTTGGTGTGGAGAGGATCGACGGCAAGCTCGGTTTTGTGCACCTGGTCAATTCGATCAACCCGGAAGCTCCGATAATTTTCAGCCTGGTTCTCCCAAGCCCATAAATACAATTGACCCTCGTAGCTATAAATGAGCAGAGGTTCTACGTGCCGAGTTGATACTGAATCACTCCGCACCGATGCGTACCTGAAAGTTATTTGTTTTCGTTCTTCCATAGCTTGGTTAACAAGTTTGATAACCATGGTATCTATATTCTCATCATGGTCTGCGGTGGAGTTAAAAACTACTTGAGCTTTGAGTCCCATGATGGTGCGCAATTTGTGCGCTGCGGAGGTAATCGCCTCAGGTGTTTCAAGGCCAGGAACTTGCTCCAATTGCTCAAGGATGAGCAGTAAAGCTGCGGCCTCTACCCTGGTAAGGCGGAGAGGTTTATTCATCCCTTGATCTTCAATGATATGGACATGCTGATAGGTGGGCTTTTCCATATCCACCAAATCATCGGGCAACATTCCCGGTCTACCGCAACAATGTAAGCTCTGTAAATCTTCAATGATTTGGCGCGGTTCTTCCCCTAAATCAACCGCTGCTTCCAACACGTTATAGCCAGGATGATTCCGAAAATAGGGAATTAAATTAAGGATCCGAACCAGATCATCCAGATTATGAGCACGCATCGCTTTCCCCTACCTGAAGAAGATCTTTAATGGCAGCCACAACGTCAGGGGGTGATTCCACCACCAGGTCAGGGGCATACCCAGCGGCGAGCCGGACCGCCCAATCGCGATCTACCCCCCTCAAGATAAAACGATGATTTCCACGCGGCTGAGCTATTCTCATAAATTCCACGGCACCTGTTCCGCGGTAGCGAAAACAGATATCTACTAATTCTTTATGGCGGCGGAGAGATTCCTCGACATATACCTGGAGATTTTGTTTGCTGGGCTGATGGGATGCTGGCCCAATTTCCGCCACATCTGATACTCGCTGAATTCTAAAAGAGCGTGGTTCTTCTCGATCAATATCAAAGCCAACCAAGTAAATCCGCGAACGATGCAGCACCACTCCCCACGGGTCCATGGTTCTGAGGACTGGAGGTGAGGTGGGGGAAGCCTGGTAGTGAAAACGGATCCGAGATCCCTGCTCGTGGGCTCGCAACAGTTGAGTTAAAACCTTCAAGGGGATCTGATTGATGTCATTAGATTGCGCCAACGCAGGAGCACTTAGTTCTTCCCGAGACACCCCGCTAGCAGCAATTTTTACCCATCCAGATCGGGTAAATCCGGCCAGTTGGGTACTTTGCCCAAGGTCTCCAGCTAGAGCTAAAACTGTTGCCTCTTCCGGGCTAAAAGCAACGGGTGCTAGAGCATAGTGCTCTTGGTCTAACCGCAACGTCAGGTCTCCCCCACTGTGCTGCTCTTTGATCGGAACGCCAACTAGTTTGAGATGTTTGATGTCACGACGAAGCTTCTTTTTCGCACTACTTTTTTGAATACCCTTAGCCGCATAACCGCTGACATTATCAACAATCCAATCCAGGCTTAATCCAGAATTCTTCTTTTCATCTGCGTCAATAAAGGCAAATAAAAGGTTGACTAGCCGTTCGGATTCTTTATTTTCCTCGCTCATGAGTACACTCCCTGTTCGGAGTGATCCTGCATTGTAGCTATCAACTCGTCAACCTTGTCATCAACGGCGCTGAACGGGTCGGGCAGTTCCACCATCGTGGGCTCCGGTCGATCCAGTTTGAGACGTACCCAATCCACAGTAACGGGCGCATGGCAGTTCTCTGCAGCCTGAAGGAAACATCCGCGCAAGTGTGCCCTGGTGGTATCCGGGGCATGATCTTTAGCCTGGAGTACTTCTTCTTCGGTAATCCAGCGTTTAACGACTCCACGCTGTTCTAGCAATCGCAATAAGCCTCGTTGTGGGTGAATGTCGTGATAGCGCAAATCTAGGTTGATAAGGCGTGGATCACGGGGATCTTCAGTATTCCAGCGCTCCTGATAACGTCGAATAAGCTGGTATTTAATTACCCAGTCAATTTCTTGATCTACTAGGGAGAAATCCTGTTTTCTTAAAGCTTCGAGGGTGCGTGACCACAGCTCCACCACTTTGAGTAGTTCTGCCTGAGAAGTACCACCCTGAGCAGGCGGTTGGCGCTGACGAAGATAGTCGCTAGCTGCTTGGCAATACGTTTCTTGAACCTCAAGTGCTGATACCGTGGTGCCGTCTTTAAGAACTAGCGGGGTCTGACCGCTCAGGTCGCGGGCAATATCGCGAATATGGTGTGAAGGCTGTGCTACTTCCCATTCTGGCAACGGCCATCCTGATTCCATCATTTCTAGCATCAGCAGCATCGAACCGATCTTGAGAGCGGTGGTCGGTTCTGCCATGGTGGAATCACCGACGATGACATGCATTCGGCGAAACCGAGAAGAATCAGCATGCGGTTCATCGCGCGTATTAATCATCGGGCGAGCCCGGGTTGTCGCCGAGGACACTCCTTCCCAGACATGATCTGCACGCTGAGAAATACAGAATCCGGCTGGATACCCAGAGTTTTTTGGTGCAAGAGTCCCGGCTCCGCACACTAACTGACGAGTAATAAGGAAAGCCATCAGTCGGTTACCCAGATTTTTTAAGAGCACATCTCTACTAATGAGATAGTTTTCGTGGCAACCATAAGAATTCCCGATGGTATCGACGTTATTTCGGAATAGGTGGATTTTGGCGTCGACACCTTCTTGAGCAAGAGCCTGTTCAGCGAGGAATCCCAGATCAGTTAAAGTAGCATCTCCGGCTCTATCATGAGCTAGCAGTTGACGTAAATTATCGCACTCAGCTGTGGCCACTTCGGGATGCGCGCCGACGTCTAAATATAGGCGGGAAGCATTCCTGATAAAGACATTTGAACTGGAATACTTTTCGACAATTGGCCGAAATAAATACCGTGCCGCTTCATCGGGCCCTAAACAGCGAACCCCATTTGTGGCAGCGCACATTATCCCATATTCAGTTTCCAGGCCCATGATTCGGCGCCGGAATACCGTGGGCGAGGAAGCAGGCATCGGGTTACTGGCCGCCTTTCTGCACGTAGGAGCGCACGAACTCTTCTGCGTTATTTTCTAGTAATCCATCAATTTCATCGAGAAGATCATCAGTTCCGTTGGTGCTAATTGAGACTTGCCCAGCTTCGACCACACTGTCATCTTCAGGTTCTGACCCACCTGATTGACGCTGAATACGAGATTGCGGTGACATAAAAACTAGCCTCCCTCTATGCCTTAGGTCTAACTAAGTGTACTCGGATTTGTAGATGGCTGGAATTTTAGAAATAACTAATCTTAATGCCGTGCGCCTTAAGACACTCCAACAATTCCTCGATAGTCGAGATTCCAGCTACGTGCTGGGCCAATTCTTGTTCCGTGCCTCGATCTAATTCATCCAGATGAATCTTTGCTTGTGGTGCGTCAGGATGATCAGCAACATAGACAATAACGCTTTGCCAATTTGCCGCCAACACATGTTTTCCCCAGTGACTGACCACATATCCGCGCAGCCATGCTCTGCTATCACTCGGCGCGTGATCTGCAGCATCCTCAATATCAGAGGGATCAATAAGAGTCCGCATCTTTCCCTTTTTCACCAAAGCCTGATATAAGGAACGCTCAGGATCAATATCGTGATACTGCAAATCAATAAGCTTTATTTTTGGGTCGCTTAGAGATAGGCCACGGTTAAGAAATGACTGGATCAGTGACCATTTTGTCGACCAATCCAAAATTCCGGCAGTAGCTAAAGGATCTTCACCTAATAGATCTAAGACCTCATCCCACAGTTTTATTACCTTGTGGTCAATCTCAGTTGTCGGGGTAACCCGAGACCGGTATTCAGCAAGAATCTGGATAGCGCTAAGCTGTCTTCCGTCTCGAAGAGCAACACAGTGCTGGAGACTTAAATCCCGAGAGATACTGCGCAATGCAGCCAAAGGATCAACTAATTGTAGATCGCTAAAGTCCACTCCTTCTTCCACGGCATCCATAACTAACGAGGTCATGCCCAGCTTTAGGAAAATAGCTGTATGAGACAAATTTGCGTCGCCAATAATGACGTGGAGGCGGCGCCATTTATCACTATCGGCGTGCGGTTCATCTCGGGTGTTAATAATGCCTCGGTTGAGCGTTGTTTCTAGTGAAATTTCTTGGAAGAAATAATCCGCCCGCTGGGAGATCTGGAATCCTTGTTCAGTTCCTTCCTCTCCTAGTCCTACTCGTCCGGCACCGGTGATAATTTGGCGTGCACAGAAAAAAGGGATGAGGGCTTTGGCCATGGTGGAAAAATCTGTTTCTCGGGAGAAGAGATAATTTTCGTGGGAGCCGTAGGATGCACCTTTTCCGTCGACGTTATTTTTATACATCTTTAGTGGCGGACACGGCTCAACATTCTTCAACACCGAGATGCCTTGGGAACTAGCCTGAGCTACATCGGCGATAGCACGTCGGGCAATCACATCACCGGCCACGTCATAGCGTAGCCCGTCCCAGGCATTAGAGACCTCTGGGGTGGAGAATTCAGGGTGGGCGTGGTCAACATAAAAGCGGCCACCGTTGTTCGTCACCATATTGGCCACCCCGAAGGCATCGGGATCCACGATGGGAACGGTGTGGTAACGACGTAAATCAAAGCCGCGGAGATCTTTGAGCGGTGATTCAGACTCATAATCCCACCGAAATCGCGCTGCTGTACGCATAGCCGCATAGGTTGCTACCGCGTGGGTTGAGGTTGTGATGGGGCTTAAATCCGGCTGGTCCGGTGTGGAAATTCCATATTCCGTTTCAGTTCCCAAAAAGCGCGTCATGGCTGTTAAGCTTAGCCGATCACCTCGATACGAAGAACGTTTCTCCCAGGTCTGCCGGTAATCCGTGCCCATTCATCGGGATTAGCAGTATTGGGGAGATCCTCGCTTTCGCTTTGCTCCGCAGCCACCGCAGCAATCATATGGCGCGTGGTTAGACCACGACCCTGGGCGGAAATGGCATCCTTAATAGCTAGCTTTTTGGCTCTATCCACAATGTTGGCAATCATGGCTCCAGAGACAAAATCTCGATAGTGAAGAACCTGACAACTCCCCTCGCTAAAGTAGAGGCGAACGTAGGGCTTATCCCGGAAAAGTTCAGAGACACCAGTGTTGATAAGCGTCTCAGCGGAATCCACTAGAGGTAAAGAATCATCAATATAACGGCTGAAAATATCTTTTGCGCCGGCCTCATCTGGACGAGAGATGCGGATTTTGACATCAAGCCGACCGGGGCGCAGAACTGCTGGATCAATCAGCTCCTCACGATTGGTGGCACCAATGATGATGACATTGCGGAGGTTTTCCACGCCATCTAGCTCGGTGAGAAGCTGAGGCACGACAGTGGTCTCCATATCGGAGCTGACTCCCGATCCGCGGGTGCGGAAAATAGAATCGATTTCATCAAAAAAGATGATGACGGGACGGCCTTCGGAAGCGAGCTCGCGGGCGCGTTCAAAGATCATTCGGATCCGGCGTTCAGTTTCTCCAACAAATTTATTGAGTAATTCCGGCCCCTTGATATTCAGGAACCAGGATCGTGACCCGTCCCCTATTCGAGTAGCAAGAGATTGCGCGACGGCTTTAGCGATGAGGGTCTTTCCACATCCAGGTGGACCGTACAGCAACACCCCTTTGGGCGGGTGTAATTGATAGGCCTTATAGAGTTCTGGATGGGCAAAAGGAAGCTCGACGGCGTCTCGAATTTTATCTATCTGTTCATCTAAGCCACCGATGTCGGCATAGCTGACATCAGGAACTTCCTCCAAAGACAAACTGGATACTTCAGTTTTAGGGATTCGTTCAAAAGCAACCCCCACACGCTCATGGACCAATACCGAATCACCACTGCGCGCCTGGTGCTGGATGGCCTCAGCTAGCCTGACCACCTTTTCCTCACCGCTCGGGCTAGTAATGACTGCGCGGTCACTTCCGATTTTCTCCATCAACGTGGCAAGGCTGCCGGTTTCAGGGATACCGCAACTTTCCACGATGACACTGCCTTCCCCTAGGCGGACTCGGTTACCCGATCGCAAGGAAGATTTATCAACATGAGGGGAAATTTTCACCCTCATTCGGCGCCCGGCAGTCATGATTTCAGCGTCACGGCGATGATTGGCAAATTCCAGAAAGATCCCATACGTGGACACTGGTTCAGCTAGATCGTCAATCTCAGCACTGAGATCTTTGAGGCGATCTCTTGCTTCTTTAAGAAGATCAGCTAATTTCACATTCCGTGCGCGAGCTGCATTGAGGTCGCGACGCAACTTGGTGGTTTCGCTAGTCAATGACGGATCGTGGTGGTCCATGGTGCTCTACCCTACCGCCGAGCTTTGCGTTGAGGACGTGGAGGGGTAACCCCATCTGCCAGGCGTCGGGCCATCACCAGGAAGGCAGTGTGAGCATTCATTCGATGTTCCGGCCTAGTTGCAAGACCTTCTACTCGCCATTCTCGCACCAAGGATTCCCATGCTCGAGGTTCGGTAAAACACCGCTGTTCCCGGATTCCCTCCATGACCTTCATTAATTGTGGAACAGTAGCGACATAGGTCATAAATACTCCGCCGGGGATCAGGATGTCTGCGGAAACCTTGAGACACTCCCACGGTTCAAGCATGTCTAAAATGACACGGTCTACGCGGCCTCCCAAGTCAGCAACAGTGACATCGTGCAGATCCCCGAGGCGTGGTTGCCAATTCTGTGGGCGCCCGCCAAAGAATTCATCAACATTGGCGCAGGCGTAGTCGAGGTGATCTTGACGGATTTCATAAGAAAAAAGAGTGCCTTGATCCCCAATAGCCCGGAGTAAAGACATTGATAGGGCCCCTGATCCAGCGCCGGCCTCCAACACTCGGGCGCCGGGGAAAATATCTCCTTCCACCAGGATTTGCGCGGAATCTTTGGGGTAGATCACCGCGGCACCGCGTGGCATGGAGAGCACGTGGTCCACCATGAGATGTCTAAAGCAAAGATATTCCGTACCAAGGGTGGAACGAACCACACTGCCTTCATCTGCCCCGATGATGTCATCGTGAGCGATCTGTCCTTTGTTGGTGTGGAAAATCCCACCGGGTTGGACAACGATGGTGTGGTGACGGCGTTTCGGGTCAGTTAACTGCACCCGATCACCCGGTTGAAACGGGCCGGAATAGGCCATGCCGTGTTCCCTTTCTTTCAATCTCTGTACTGAGCTATTGCTGCTCCCCAAGGTGTGCAGATCTTAACTGACTAAGTATGCCTCAAGCGCCCGGATAAGCAGAAGTTCATCATCTGTGCCCATGATTTCCCTCGATGAATGCATAGACAACAGGGCGGCACCCACATCGACGGTGTCAATTCCTAAGCGAGTGGCGCTGATTGGTCCAATAGTTGACCCGCAGGGAACCGAATTATTGCTGACAAAATATTGGTACGGAATCCCGGCACTACGACAGGCTTGACGGAACATGGCGGCAGTTTTCCCAGTAGAGGCATAACGTTGGTTGGCGTTTGCTTTGATAACCGGACCAGCATTGAGCTGTGGGAGATGGCCTGGATCATGCTTTTCCGGGTGATTGGGATGAACGGCATGGGTAGCGTCAACCGAAATGCTCGATGATCGGGCAAACATCTGGTGGATCTCATCACGGCTAGCTCCAAGGCTGGTGGCCGTCCTGGTGAGGACCTCCTCAAGCAGCGGCCCAGCCGCTCCACTTGCGGAATGAGACCCTACTTCCTCATGGTCAAAAGCAGCTACCACAAGTATGTCGTCGCCCATATCGCCGGATGCGATGACACTGAGCACAGCGGCGACACTGGCATAGGCTGAACTGAGGTTGTCTAGTCTGCGTGAGGCCAGAAACTGATGATCTGAGCCGATGAACGCGGCCGGTTGGGTATCAACGGTGATGAGGTCATGTCCGACGATGTCGGCTGCAGTGATGTCCCGGTCTATGAGGTGGGCGATGTGCTCCAATAACGCAGCACCGCCAGAGCAGAGTGCGTATATGGGTTGGAGATCCCGTTGTCTATCGGGCTCAAAAGTTGAGGAACGGTCCAGGTGGATGGCAATGTGAGGGATCCGTGCAATGGGTCCGGTGGCAACGAGATGTTCGGAGCCATCGGACAGGATTATTCGTCCAGCAAAGGCAAGATCACGGTCAAACCACGACGGCACAATGGGGCCGCCATAAACCTCTACTGCAGCTTGGCGGTAACCCTGGGCGGTAAAATCTGGATCCGGTTTGAGTAAAAACCCGGGTGAATCCAAGTGAGAACCGAGGATTTTAAAACCAGATTCTGGTGAGGCATTCTCCGGTATCCACCAGGCCATAAGCGCCCCGTCTCGGATGAGATAATGGCCACCTGGGGTGCAGTCCCATCCGGAATCTCGGTATTGCTGACGATATCCCGCGTTCTCAAGAAGAGTGGCTAACTCCCGAGCGGCATGAAAAGAACTCGGTGAAGCATCAAGGAAATCCAGAAATTTGTTCAGATCAGACATGACACCAGGGTGCCACGCTCTCGGCCTCGGAGGGTAGCCAGTTACTCTGGTAGCTATGTCTTCCACTGCACGACCTTTAGCTTTATCTCCAAGCAGGGCTAATGATTATCAACAATGCCCGTTGAAGTATCGTCTTCGTGCCATAGACAAGATCCCGGAACCAACAACGGTAGCGCAGGTGAAGGGAACATTAGTTCATGCCGTTTTGGAAGAAATGCATGGATGGGAGCGAAATAATCGGACTTTCCCGGCGGCGGTAAAAAGACTGAAACCCACGTGGGCTCAGATGTGCGACAAAGATGAGTCCTTGGCCGAATTGGTCCCTGAGTCGCAGTTTTATGATTTTTTGGTCGAGTGTCGCGAACTGTTGCGAGGCTATTTCTTTATGGAGAATCCTCAAGGATTTGATGCGGATTCCTGCGAAAAATTTGTCCAGACTGTTTTGCCCAATGGTGTTCCGGTGCGGGGCTTTATTGATCGAATTGATATTGCACCGACTGGGGAAATCAGAGTGGTTGACTACAAGACCGGTAAAAAACCATCGCCTCGGTTTTCTGCTGAGCCGAAGTTTCAGATGATGTTTTATGCGTTGGTTTATTGGCGGATTTTCCAGGATCTGCCCACCCAACTCCGACTTATGTATATCAAAGAAGCAGACTCTCTATTTCTTAGTCCCTCCAAAGAAGAATTGGAATTCTTTGAACAAGATTTAGCCCATTTGTGGAAAAAGATTGTAGAGGATGGACACAGGGGGAGTTTTCGACCAAAGAAGTCAAAGCTATGTGGGTGGTGTCATTTCCAGAACCTGTGTCCAGCTTTTGGTGGCACCCCTCCTCCCTATCCAGGTTGGCCGGGTGCCATGGGAGACAAGAGCGAAGTCTCCCGCTAAAACAGTCCTGAGATAGATCCTTCGCTATCAATATCGATATGCAAGGCGGCCGGGTTTTTGGGAAGACCAGGCATGGTCATCACATCACCGGTCAATACCACCACAAATCCTGCCCCGGTTCGCGGAATTAATTCCCGAACATGAAGGGTGTGCCCGCGCGGTGCACCTAATTTCTTTGGATCATCAGAAAAGGAATACTGGGTCTTTGAAATACATACCGGTAAAGCATCCAAGCCGTTCTTCTTGAGCTGGTTCAGTTGCTTCCTTGCTTTGCTGGAAAACTCGACCTCACTTGCCCCATATACGCGTCGGGCAAGAGTAGTGATGGAGTGCTCAACACCCTGTTCGGGATCATAAATTTGTTGCGGGGAACGGGTGCGTTGCTCACGTCCCGCCAGGACCTGTTCTACAGCTTCTGCCAATTCCTGACCGCCATGACCACCGTGCGCCCACACGTGAGAGTTCACTAATCGGATACCTTGGTCTTGGGCCCATTCTTGGAGATAGTGTGCTTCTGCTTCGGTGTCGCTAGGGAAGGAATTAATAGCAACAATAGGTTCGACGTCGAACTGTCGAATATTTCCGATATGTGCGCCGAGATTCTCGATCCCTTTGGCTAGAGCTTCATGATTCTCTTTGTCCAAATCCTCTCGAGCCACACCACCGTTGTATTTCAGGGAGCGAATTGTTGCGACCACAACAACAGCATCGACGTGCAGCTTGCCGACGCGAGCCTTGATATCGAAGAATTTCTCGGCACCTAAATCAGACCCGAAACCAGCTTCGGTGACCACAATATCTGCGCATGACATTGCTGTTCTCGTAGCAAGAAGACTGTTACATCCATGGGCGATATTGGCGAAGGGACCACCGTGAATAAACGCCGGGGCTCCTCCCAGAGTTTGCACCAGATTGGGGTTAATCGCTTCTTTCATTAATGCGGTGAGTGCTCCAGCCACCCCTAATTGTGAGACAGTAACTGGCTGATCATCATAGGTGTAGCCGATGGTCATGGCTCCCAGTCTCCGCTTAAGATCTGTGAGATCTGTAGCCAGGCATAGTACAGCCATAATTTCACTAGCCGCCGTGATGGTGAAACCAGTTTCTGCTGGTACTCCGTGAGCCGGGCCACCCAATCCAGTGACCACACCGCGTAGGGCCCGATCGTTGACATCGAGGCATCGTTGCCAGGTTACTTTTCGAGGGTCGATATTAAGGGCATTTCCTTGGTGGATGTGGTTGTCAATCACCGCCGCTAAGGTGTTGGTTGCTGAGGTAATAGCGTGGAAATCCCCCGTGAAGTGAAGATTAATATCTTCCATGGGAACGACCTGGGAGTAGCCGCCACCGGCTGCGCCACCTTTAATGCCCATGACCGGCCCTTGGGAAGGCTCTCGAAGAGCTGCTGCAACCTTATGATTACGCAGATGAAGCGCATCCACTAAACCAATGAGCGTGGTTGATTTACCTTCACCGGCAGGAGTAGGAGACATCGCAGTGACGAGTACGAGTTTGGCCTGTCCTCGACTAGATAACTGAGTGGGATCAACCTTCGCCTTCGTTCGGCCATAAGGAATGAGGGCAGAATCAGGGATCCCGGTCCGCTGAGCGATGTCGGTGATATCGAGTAGTGGGTGTGCCTGGGCGATAGCGACGTCGCTTTGAGGGTTCGTCGTGTTGTCAGGGACCTGGGGATCATGAGCACAAGTGGTGTTAGCCATAACTTCATGCTTACCATGAGTTGCGTGACTCATACGTCGAAAAATCAAGAAAGTGATGACCGTGGTGTTTTAGCACGCGTCTTACTTCCCGGCGGTAAAGAACCTGACGCCCGGTTTACCTTGGCTAATGAACGAACTTTTTTAGCGTGGACCAGGACGTCTCTAGCTTTCATGGCGGGAGGGGTGGCTTTGGAAGCCTTCCCCATTGACCATGTATCACCAGCAGTTCGCACCACTATGGCGATATGTGTTATTGCGGTGGGATTGGTGATTGCACTCGGAGCTAGCGTGCGATGGGTGCGCGTGGAGCGTGCCATGCGACACGATAAACCCTTACCTGTACCGGCTATTATCCCGGTACTTTCGCTTGCTGCTGTCCTTGCCAGCGCAACCGCGATCTGGGTTTTCCTGATATGAATCAGGTAATTCGCCACGAAGATCCCGGTTTGCAACCAGAACGAACAGCCTTGGCGTGGACCAGAACAACGGTAAGTTTTTGCGTTGCTTCGGCAATGCTATTGCGCTGGGCACGGGTTCTAGGTGTCCATAGCTTCTGGATCGTGGCGTTATTAATCGGCGTGATCCTATGCTTAAATCTCAGCCAACGGCGTCGCTATCTACGCCATAATCACGGTCTAAAGACCGGAAGCACCCAGGCAAATATTGTCGGGGTGCTTAGTTTAACGAGTATCAGTCTGTTTTTGGGGCTGTGCTCAATCCTTCTAGTCCTGGATTCTTAGAGAATAATTCCCCCAAAGAGGTAACACAGAGCAACTGAAATAGCGATGTTCAATGCTCCAGGAATGAGGAAGGGATGGTTAAATACGTAGCTGCCGATCTGAGTAGAGCCTGTGTCATCCATTTCTACTGCCGCTAATAGCGTGGGATATGTTGGCAAAATAAACAAGGCTGACACCGCCGGGAAAGCTGCAAGAGCCGTCAAGGGAGAGACACCTATTGCTAAGGCAGCTGGAATAAGAGCTTTGGCGGTTGCTGCTTGAGAATAAAGAAGGGCTGCGGCGAAGAATAATACTATTGCCAACATCCATGGCCAGCGCTGCAATACACCGCTTGAAAAATGCTCGATATCTTTCAGATGTGCATTAATGATCGTGGTGCCCAGCCAGGCTACACCGAGCACACAAACACAGGCTGACATTCCGGACTTGAATACCTGGGTGTTAAGGATCTCTCCGGCCGGGATCTTAGCGATGAGGACAATGATCGTAGCGGTTGCCAACATCAACGACATGATGGCTTCATTGCGCGGTAAAGCTGGGTTGGTTATTAACCCCACCTGTTCTGAAATAGCTGTAGCATAGGCCATCACTAAAACAATGGCGACAAGAAAAACAATCAGAGATAGTTTCGCTGCCTTCGTTGGAACATAATCGGCAGCTTTCTTTGGTGGATTAACCAGACCTTTTTCTACTCGGCTCAAATACACCGGGTCTTTTTCCAACGGTTTACCAAGCATATTAGCAATCAAGGCAGTAGGGAAAATAGCCAAGAACGTCGCCGGAATTACTACTCCTAGGATCCCGAGATAGCTGATTCCTAAGGGCTCGAGCGTTGAGGCGAGAAAAACAACGGCTGCGGAAATTGGGGATGCGCAAATAGCGACTTGGGAGGCTACCACCGCTATTGATAAGGGACGCGACGGCCGGACCTTCCCCTCCTTCGCAACCTCAACAATGACCGGCAAGGTAGAAAAAGCAGTGTGGCCCGTCCCCGCTAGCAACGTCATTAAGTATGTGACGATGGGAGCCAAAATAGTGATCTGCTTAGGCCGGCTCCTTAATACGCGTTCAGCGAGGTGAACGAGGTAATCCATGCCCCCTGCCCGTTGCATAGCTGAAATCGCAGCAATGACGGACATAATGATACCAATGACATCAAATGGGATGTCATCTTTACTCACTGGGGTTCCGATCAAACCAAGCAATAAGACGCCAAATCCACCGGCAAAACCGATGGCTATAGACCCTAAGCGAGCGCCAAGAACAATGGCGGCCAGAATGATAAAGATCTGGACAGCGACAAGCATGGTCTTTCGCTTTCTATACTCAGGTGGGTGTGGAAATAACCCACCGTGTTCGTCGTGATTATTCCATCACCATTATGCATAATTTAAGCCCCTAAGGAAAACTTAGGTGTTGTAAATAACATAACAGGAAAGCTCGACTGTCGCGTCCACCACAAATACTATTAATCGTTAGATTGTTATTGCGCCATTAAAAAATTTCTCCTTTACCCAGATAAACAGGAAAAGGGTAAAGGAGAAATAAGAAAACTTCTACCTATTTATCCATCAAGGTAAAGCTTCCCGCGAAATTCTGGGTGCATGAGATTTTCTTTACTGAGCACCCGATCCAAGGTGGCCTCGTCCAAAAGGCCTTTTTCCAGCACCAGTTCTTTTACCGACTTCCCCGTTTGAGCAGCCTCTTTCCCAATTAAGTCCCCATTGTGGTGGCCGATGAACGGATTTAAGTAGGTGACAATACCGATGGAATTTTCTACATACCCACGGCATACATCAGCGTTGGCGGTAATCCCACGGACACACTTCTCACGTAGGGTGACAACAGCGTTGCCCAAGATCCGAATGGATTGGAATAATGCCTCCCCTATTACCGGTTCCATGACATTCAGCTGTAGCTGCCCGGCTTCGGCTGCCATCGTTACAGTCAGGTCATTACCAAACACTTTAAAGCACACCTGATTGACAACTTCCGGAATAACCGGGTTGACTTTAGCTGGCATAATCGAGGAACCAGCCTGTCGCTCAGGTAGATTGATTTCATTCAACCCAGCTCGCGGACCAGAAGAAAGCAGCCGCAGATCATTGCAGATCTTGGACAGCTTCATTGCTGCACGTTTCACAGCGGAATGAGTCAAGACATAAGCCCCGGTATCGGAGGTTGCTTCGATGAGATCCCGGGCAGACTTAATTTCCAAACCAGTGACTTCACTCAACGCTGCGGTCACTTGATGACGGTAACCCGAGGGAGTGTTGACGCCGGTGCCAATGGCTGTGGCACCCAAATTAACCTCTAATAGCCGGTCACTGGCATTCCTGAGAACAGCTTGTTCTTCAGCCAAGTTGTGGGCGAAAGCAAGAAACTCATCCCCTAAGGACATGGGGACTGCATCTTGAAGCTGAGTCCGGCCCATCTTCAAAATGTCAACGAATTCATTCCCCTTTTCGCGGAAAGCCGACTGCAAGGCGTCGATTTCTTCAATCAGCACCTCCATTGCGGCATATAGCCCCAATCTAAAGCCGGTTGGGTAGGCGTCATTAGTGGATTGGCTCATGTTGACATCATCATTGGGGTTGATGACGTCATAATCGCCTTTCTCCTTCCTCAAATACTCCAACGCGAGGTTGGCAACCACCTCATTGGTATTCATATTTAAACTGGTGCCAGCGCCTCCTTGAAACACATCTAAGGGGAACTGGTCCATGCACCGGCCCTCTTCCAGAATCTGATCACACGCCCACGCAATAGCCTCCGCCTTTTCAGCCGGAAGGGTATGCAAGCGTCGATTCGCCAGCGCAGCGGCCTTCTTCACTTGAACCATGCCCCGGATAAACTCCGGGACCTGATTAATTGTTGTTCGAGAAATCTGGAAATTCTCAATCGCCCGCAAAGTATGGATACCGTAATAAGCATCCATTGGGACTTCTCGTTTACCGAGTAAATCCACTTCTACCCTCACATTGGGCTTTGTTGATTTTTCGGCAGCGCCGGCGGACTTCTTCGTGCGATCTTCCTGTGCGGACACCGGTTGTGCAGCCGGTTTTGTCTCTCGCTGGGAAGCGCCTTTCTTACCTTGGCTCTTCTTGGTCTTAGCCATGGAAACGGTCACCTCATTCTTGGAGATGGGTTAGTGGTTGTTACCGCCGCCCATATTAGTGTTGCCGTTTCCCCCGTGAATTAAATTCTGGCAATTCTTAGATCTGAGGCCAAAATAGCTTCTGCACCGATTTCTGAAAGCTGATCCATCACCGCATTAGCCTGCCCTTTTGGCACCATCACTCGCACGGCTACCCAACCATCAAGCGCTAGAGGCGACACCGTTGGACCGGACAAGCCGGGGGTAATAGTGGATGCTTCCGCCAATTTCTCACGAGCAATGTTGTAATCCAACATCAAGTAATGATGGGCATGAAGGATTCCCTCAATTCGACGCAGCAGAACTTTTTGCTCGTGATTGATCGTCATGCCTACCCGTCCAATAACAACCGCCTCTGAGGTGCACAGCGGTTCACCAAAGGGAGCTAGCCCCTGCTTTTTTAGAGTCCGGCCAGTAGAAACAACGTCTGCGATAGCATCAGCAACACCCAGGCGAATAGAAATCTCTACTGCCCCGTCCAGCCGAATCACCGTGGCCTCAATACCATTTTCACGCAGGTGGTCCCGCACCAGATTGGGGTACGACGTAGCGATCCGCTTGCCGGCAAGCTTCGCGACATCCCACTGTTCATCGTGTGGCGCAGCATAGCGGAAAGTAGAAGTCCCGAAATTCAGAGTCAATAACTCTTCGACCTGAGCCCGAGAATCAAGCGCCAAATCTCGACCGGTAATTCCCATATCTAAGTGGCCTTGAGCAACATAAATAGCGATGTCTTTGGGCCTTAAAAAGAAAAATTCGACGCCATTTTTCTCATCCACAACGTTCAAAGCCTTGGAATCACCGCGGCCGGTGTAGCCGGCTTCACGCAGAATCATGGTGGCGGTCTCGGACAATGAACCCTTATTCGGCACGGCAACGCGCAGCATAGCTAGTAAATTACCTCGTCAATAATGTGGGGTGATTGCTTCTTAAATACGTCTTATAGATAACGGTAAATATCTTCTGGTCGAAGATCCCTAGACACCATGAGCACCTGGGACCAGTAGATCAGTTGGGAAATTTCCTCAGCTAGGGCTTCCTTTGACTCATATTCGGCGGCCAGCCACACTTCCCCGGCTTCTTCGATGACCTTCTTACCTATATGGTGAATCCCTGAATCTAGGGCAGCCACAGTTCCAGAACCTTCTGGCCGGTTCTTGGCGCGTTCGGATAGTTCAGCAAAAAGGGAATCGAAGTTCTTCACCTGAAACATTATGACATGTCTGCCGCAAGCTCGCTCTAGTTGGTCGAGATTTGGGTAAACCAGCGAATGACGTCGGAGGCTGTGACTCCCTGAAACCCTCCGGCACGATCAGCGGGACACCCGTCGGCAATTCGGAGTTTTTCCAGTGAAACAGCACCCTGAGGTAGTTTCTCCACGCTGTCGCTGGGAACCGCAATGACTCGACATCCAGCTTCGAGTGCTGCAGTTATCCCAGTGAGCGAGTCTTCAAAAACCAAACACTGCTCAGGGTTCGCCTCAGCTAAATCCGCAGCTTTGAGATACATATCCGGATAAGGTTTTTGACGGGGAACTTCATCGCCGACAATGGAATCCACAAAGAAATGCTCACCTACGGCGGCGATAGAAGAATCCGCTATTGCTCGTTCGGTATTGGTGGTGACATACATTTTTATGTCCTGAGCCGCCAAATCCTCAAGCAGCTCCACTACTCCTGGCTGAGGTTCTAGGTCTGAGTGAAATAATTCTTGAACTCGGTGAAATAAGATTGTGCGTTGCTCGCGATAATCTGATTCCTGCAGGTCATACCCGGCATGTTCGGCGCAGATTTCCAAGGTGTTGTTGAAACTGCCACCGACAGTTTGTGCTCGTAGTTCTGGAGTAAGCCGTCGGCCTAGACGTTCACTTAACTCATAGGTAGCCACTCCCCATAGCGGCTCTGAGTCCACCATTGTCCCATCCATGTCCCAGAAAATTGCGGCAAGCATGGTTATTGATGGTAGCGGGAAAGGGTGGTTAGTCCCTAATCTGTTTTTTATTCATCAAAAAGGGGTAGCTGGCCAAGCGCGTCGCTATCTAATCCCGCCTCAAGAGCGGAATTCTTAAAGAAATCATTGAGCTGTTCAATTTCTTCTGGCTCAATAATCGCATTGGCATAATCTTCATTTATCCGTACGAGTTTATTAACCGCGGTGTTTATAGCACCACAAATAGCGTCGACGTCCGGCCGTCCTGCCAATGATTCCAAAGAAGATAGATATTCTTCTAAGGCTGAGCGCACCAGGGGTATCGCAGCAGGATCAAAGGGCTGATCCCAGTGTGTTTTTTCTTCTTCCCGCAGGTAACTCCCGGTAGCAAAAGTCGTGAGATCGCTAATAAATTCATCAACTGTCGGCTGGAAAGATTCTCGAATACTCATAAAGCTTTGTTGTCTCCGATCTTTAGCCCTTATGAGTAAAACACTACAGGTTGACACCCAATAATGCATCGACTGCGGAAGTTAACAATTCCTGGGCTTTGGGATTACTTTGACCGTCAGTTTGATGGCGTGCAGCCCAATCGTCGATCACCTGAAGAGCACCGGGAGAATCCAAGTCATCAGCAAGCCGGGTACGAACCTCGTGAATTACCTGTGCTATTTCAGAAGTGTCCCCAGGATGTTGAAGAGCGTTCCGCCAGGTCGATAACCTCTGTTCCGCCTCGGCAAGAACCTGAGCAGACCAATCCCGATCTCCACGATAGTGACGTGCATAGACTCCGAGCCGGATCGCGTTAGCTTCATGCCCAGCCTGGGTGAGCTTATGAACAAACACCAGGTTTCCCAGGGATTTGGACATTTTTACCCCATCTAGTGAGATCATTCCGGCATGAACGTAGTGTCCGGCCATTCGGGGTGTCCCTAGAGCAGATTCGGCATGTGCCGCAGAGAATTCATGGTGCGGGAATATCAAATCACTGCCGCCGCCTTGAATGGCGAAGTGAGGCCCCAGGCGGTTGGTGGCTATTGCGGAGCATTCCACATGCCAGCCTGGTCTACCTGCTCCGAAAGGAGCCTCCCAGGCCGGTTCCCCTGGGCGGTGAGCTCGCCACACCAACGCGTCTAAGGAATCTTTTTTCCCTGGCCGGTCTGGATCTCCGCCCCGCTCGGCAAAAAACTTTTCCATGAGTTCTCGGCTATAGCCGGATTCATATCCAAATTGACGAGTGGCGGAAATAGAGGCGTAAATATCGGGGTATGTAACATCATCGACGATGTACGCAGCACCACAATCCAGCAATTGTTGAACCATAGTGATTACTTCGTCAATAGCCTCCATCGCTCCGATGTAATGCTGGGGCGGAAGAACCCGGAGTTCCTCCATATCGGAACGGAAGAGATCTATTTGGCTGGTGCCTAATTCTTTCCAATCAACGCCATCTCTGGCTGCCCGCTCGAAAAGAGGGTCATCTACGTCGGTGATATTTTGGACATAATGAACGTCATGCCCATTATCGAGTAATTGTCGATAGATCAGGTCAAAAGCTAAATAGGTGGCAGCGTGACCAAGATGGGTGGAGTCATAAGGGGTAATCCCACAGACATACATTCCGGTAGGGTTACCACGTTCTACTTCTCTTTTTTCGTTATCCGCGGTATCAAAAAGCACCAGAGGAACAGGAGACCCAGGAACCTTGGGAACCGAAGGATAAGGCCAGGATTTCATGGCACCTACTTTAACTGTTGAGGAGGACACACAATTTCATAGCGGAAACTTGAGGCTAGTCATGCCTGTTTTAGATGGGATTGAGTGTTCCGGCGGCCAGCAAAATCATCACGATTATTCCAACTGGAATGCGATAGGCAGCAAACCAGGCGAAAGAATGATGAGAGACAAAGCGCAAGAGCCAGGCAATAGATGCATAACCAATCAGGAAAGCAATTATGGTTCCAACAGCCAATTGGGCCCCACTGGCTGCTTGACCGGCTTCGGGGGCAAGGGCGTCGGGTAAGGAAAATAGCCCAGATCCTAAGACTGCCGGGATGGCCAATAAGAAACTAAACCGAGCAGCAACTTCTCGATTTAGACCGCACAGTAACCCGGCTGAAATTGTTCCGCCGGACCGGGAGACTCCTGGGATAAGCGCTAGGCATTGCGCCAATCCCATGAGGACAGCATCTTTCATGGTCAGATCGTCGAAGTTTCGTTTCTTGGAACCCCAACGTTCTGCAATGATGAAAACCAGAGAGAAGAGGATGAGAACGGTAGCAGTAAGCCAGAGGTTACGCAGTGAATTGCGGATGATTTCTTTGAGAAGAACCCCGGCAACCACCACAGGAATGGTTCCGACAATGACCATCCACCCCATGCGATAGTCCAAGCCGCGTCGACTTTTATCAGTCAGGCCGGCAAACCACCTGACCATGATCCGCCAAATATCTTTAGCGAAGTACACCAGTACCGCTAACTCGGTACCCAGTTGAACCACCGCGGTAAAAGAAGCTCCGGCGTCGTGCCCCCATATCAATTCAGAGACAATTCGCAGATGCCCGGAGGAACTTACCGGTAGAAACTCAGTAAGTCCTTGAACTATAGAAAGAACAATCGTCTGTAGCCAGCTAACCTCGATCACCTTAGACACCCTACTACTCTGGAGACAATGGAGCGACGACAACTCGGCAACACCGGCCTCAGAGTCCCGGTTTTCGGTGTGGACACCTCGGCTTGGCCCCACCACATGACAGATGAGGAAGCCCGGAAAATAATTCATGGTTTTCTTGATATGGGTAGCGGCCTGGTCGATCTACCCAATAGAAACCCTGATTATCATTCAGAGACGCTTATCGGGGAGGAGCTTCGTCGTCGAACTTATTCCCGAGATGACCTGATTCTTTCTCTTGCTTCTGGTTACCGGCCGCACGCGCCCGCCGGATTCCGGATTGATTGCTCTCGACGTTCTCTTTTACAGCAACTCGATACTTCATTGCGTTGTTTGGGCACCGATTTCGTCGATATATGGACTATCGCCTATTGGGATGAACATACGCCCCTAACCGAATTGTGGGCGACGATGCACTACGTGCTTAACTCCGGACGGGCAAGATACGTCGCTGTCCACGGATTTCACGGTTGGCAACTGGCTCTTATCTCGGCTCAGACCTCAGAAAGTATTGCCTGCCAGTCGGAATACTCGTTGCTCCAACGCAATGCTGAAGCAGAGCTGTGGCCAGCAGCCCATTATTTACAGTCGGGAATGATCGCTACTCGTCCCCTAGCTCTGGGTGCGCTTGCCCAGCCCTGGAGAAAGCTATCTCCTCAGCCAGAAGCACATCCCTATCTCAATGACCGGGCCCACACCATCCTCGATGCCTTAGAAACGGCGGCCGAAGGACTTGGTTCTACCCTCGCTACAACCGCGTTAAGTTGGGTCAAGGATCAACCAGGAATGAGTACTTGCCTAGTTGGCGTCAGCAAAGAAGATCAGTTGATCTCAGTGCAAGAAGCAGGAGAGCAAAAACTGCCCAGACAAATCCTCGCCGCACTGGATGACGTGTCACAGTAGGCTGGTAGGCTCAACAAGCGTGAGTGTGGCTGGGATTCGTCGTCGGCGCCGCTACCTGGCGCCCCTTGTTTTATTTGCTGCCTGTGGGCTGGCTATGTCCGGTTGCCAACACCAAGCAGCGCAAGAGCTATCCGGGAAGATGGGCAATGCTACGGCAGTGGAGTCTCCACCTAATCCCCATCCCAGCGGAGAAGTTCTTCCTCTCCCTGAGGAATTAAAAGAAGTTCACGCTATGGACTACGCCGGGAATGTTCTTGCTGTCCAGGGACCACATCATGTGGGAATAGGTACCGTTGAACAATTCCGCCAAAATGACGCGGTGATTCTGCCCCTAGATAATTCCTGTGGAACTCTTCGCGGGTCCAGCGACCATCAAGTGTGGACCCTCGGGTGTGGAAATAGCGTGTGGAGTATCAATCCACAAGAACCGAACCGCGTCGATAAAATGCCGGTTGAGCATTCCACCACCACGGCTGTACAACTCAGTGACGGGACCATCGCTACGGGCAGTAATGATTCTCAGGACCTGTGGTTGTATCAGCGCGGGCAGAAAGCTCGAAAGATTTCCATGGATGGCAGTGCAGATTCATTAGTCGCCGTCACGGTTCCTGGTCATAGTGACGCGCTGGTTCGAGTGAATCGGCAGGAAACGACTATTCAAGATGTGCATTTTGCCGACAATGCTCAAGGTGGAACGCTGCGAGTAGGTCTTGGTGTGGGCCAGGTAGCAGCTGGGGAAAAGGGACTGTTGCTTGCCTCAGATACCACCGGGAACCGGTTGATGATTTACACCGGCGATGACGTAATCCGTTTACATCAAAGCTATCCCGTGGATGCTAGCCCGTGGGCCGTCGCCTGGGATAAAAGCCGTAATCTTGCGTGGATTGGGTCTACATCTGCTAATTCTGCCGTCGGATATGACATCCGTACCGGAGTTCCGGTAGCAAAAGCCCACATCTCCACCCTCCCCGATTCTCGTTCCTTAGTTGTGCTCGACGACGGCACCGTGGTTGCTGCTTCAGCCAGTGGACATGGATTGCAAGTTATTCATCAACCCCAACCCGCAGATCAGTAAAGGAGCCACCGCATGGTTTCGTTGCGTCGACAGGTTTACAACCTTGCGCTTAAAGGGATGTTTCGGATTCCGCCGGAGAGAATCCACGGCATGATTAGTGACTCTTTGCGGATTCTTCAGTTGATGCGTCCCGTTCATCGAGTTTTTAACCACATTGTTCCGGTTCGTGATCCTATTCTGAGCCAAGAGGTTTTTGGGGTCACGTTCCCCCGCCCCTTAGGGCTAGCTGCAGGGTTTGATAAAAATGCGGATTCTCCGGATGTCTGGTCTCCGGTGGGATTTGGTTATGCAGAACTAGGGACGGTGACTGCTTCTCCCCAGCCTGGTAACCCAGCGCCGCGGCTATTTCGGCTGCCAAAGGACAAAGCAATATTAAACCGAATGGGGTTTAATAATGATGGTGCTGCTGAGGTAGCTATGAACCTTCGACGACGCACCACTGAGGATGTTATCGGTATTAATATCGGTAAAACTAAGGTGGTCGATCCCGATGGTGCCGCTGATGATTATCGACGCTCGGCCATGCTCTTGGGTAGTCTTGCAGATTATCTCGTTATCAACGTATCTTCACCGAATACTCCCGGCCTCCGAGACCTCCAGGCGGTAGATTCTTTAAGGCCGATTATTCAAGCGGTCCAATCAGCGACCACCACCCCAATTTTGGTGAAAATAGCTCCTGATTTAGCAGATGAAGATATTGATGATATTGCGGACTTGGCTGTGGAACGAGGATTAGCTGGGATTGTTGCTACCAACACCACTATTTCTCGAGAAAATTTGCTGACTGATGCTAAAAAAGTCTCCAAGATGGGCGACGGAGGTATCTCTGGTCCACCGGTTGCGCAACGGTCCCTTGACGTCCTGAAACGCCTCTATGAGCGGGTAGGTGACCACCTGGTTCTCATCAGCGTCGGGGGGATTTCCACTCCCCAACAGGCGTGGGAAAGAATTGCGCATGGGGCGACGCTTCTACAGGGCTATACCGGACTTATCTACGGTGGTCCAGATTGGATTCGGTGGATCCACCAAGGAATCGCGCATCAACTGCGCGTGCACGGATTTGGCAATATCAGTGATGCCGTAGGTTGTGGTTTGGACTGGCGAGATTAATAAGCTAGCGCCGATGCACACTGCGCCGCAGGATTACGGCACACATCAAAGCCAATATCGCCCAGCCCAGCATCCACGTTTGGGCCGTTATGAACAAGGTGGATGACGGCAGAAAACGGCTGAGAATAACTAGCACCACCGCCCCGGTCAAGGCAATAACCTGGCTAACCCCCGGACGCTGATTACGTCGCACAGTGGCAAAAGCCCCTACTAAAGCGGCAGCGCACAAAATTAGCACCATCCGCGAGGTTATCTCTACTGGCGCTAACCACCCATGTTGAGCAATTTCCAGGACCAGGAAAATAACTAGGGCAAGCGCTATGGCAATAAAGGCCCCTCCCACTCGCAACGGGAGGGGAATGGACAGCTCAGATTCTTCGCCTCGACGTGGTCGTGTCATGGCTGAAAATCCTAACAGTCCCACGCTCATTTCTAAGAACTAGTTTTCATCCCACGCCCACAACACTGCTCTGCCCAGAGAATGGAAGTACAGATTAAAACCAAGAACAGTGGGTGTAGCATCCTCTGGGATGTCTAGTTCTTCGACGTCAACAGCGTGGACAGCATAGAGATAACGGTGTGGGCCATGTCCCTCAGGCGGTAAAGAACCATAATAGGCGCGTTCCCCGGAATCTCCTTTCAAAGTAACGACGCCTTCAATACCCAAATTCTCTTGGGATCCAGCTCCGGTAGGAAGCTCCGAAATATCAGCGGGAATATTAAACGCTGCCCAATGCCAATAGCCCGAAGTCGTCGGAGCATCAGGATCAAAACACGTGATGGCTAGGGATTTCGTTCCTTCGGGAAGATCAGACCATGATAACTGCGGAGATACTGACTCGGGTGCCCGCTGCGCTGGTGGTAGCTGTTCACCCTCGGTGATATCTGTGGAACTGAGCGGGAAAGAAGGCAAGTCCTTCAACGGAGCATAAGGGTCAGGACCAGGGAAACGGGAATCTTGTGCATAGGAATAACTCATGGTCCCGTTTTACCTGAATTTAGTGCCTCATGTCACCCTTCTGCCATCGACTAAAGAGCTCAGCATAGCGTCCCTGTGCATTAATTAACTCTTCATGACTTCCATCTTCGATGATTCGGCCTGCCTCCATAACCAAAATTCGGTCAGCCTCACGTGCCTGATCAAGACGATGAGCTACCACCAAACTTGTCCTACCATGGGCAGCCTTGCTGGCGGCTGCTTCCAGCAACCGAGCATGTTCACTCCCCGCTTCGCTGGTTGCCTCATCCATGATCAGAACCGGGGGGTTTCTTAAGAGCACCCGAGCTAAAGAGATGACTTGTACCACTTCAGGGGCTAGCTCATTAGAGCCGGCCCCTACTGGGGTATCTAGTCCCTGAGGAAGCCATCGATGCCACAATGGGCCGTTCGGGTCTAGACCTGCCTGAGACAAGGCATGAATAAGAGTGACGTCGCTCGCCCCCGGCAAAGCCATGTGGAGATCTTCGCGGAGAGTTCCAGCAAAAAGATGAACTTCTTGGCTAATAAGAGTGATATGGCTGGTGATCCACGCGTCATTGGCCTCGGTATTGATGTTGACTCCACCGACGGTGATGCTTCCTGCAGTGGGATACTGTAGGCCGGCGATAAGAACCGCCAAGGTGGATTTGCCGGCACCGCTTGACCCAACGAGGGCCGTCGTCGTGCCTCCCTGGAGGTTCAAGTTGAGGTTGGAAAGAACTTCAGCTCCTGAGGGGTAGGAAAATGAGAGGTCCTTGATGACAATATCGGGATTCTTTAGGGTAGCTGGAAGACCAACTCCATCTGGTTGGACAATGTCTTCAGATAGATTGGCTAGGGCAATGGCTCGTCCGGCGCTAGTAAAGGCACGCTGGAGCTCGGCGGAAAATTCAAGGAGCATGAAGATGCGGATTTCCAGACGAACTATAAGAACTACGGCAGTGGATGCTTCGCCAATACTGATCCAGCCGAGATAGGCCAGAAGTAAGCTGAGCCCCAGCACCATCATGAGCAAAGAAAAATAACTGAAGTAGCCGCGCCTAATCACCCAGAAGAAACTGGGGTTTGAGCGATACCACTGGTGAACTACCTGCCAGGAGGATTTTTCAGTCCGTTTTTCCGACCATTCTTCTAATCCCATCGCTTTAGTTGTTGATAGGCCGCGTATCGCATCGAGCAGAAAAGCATTACGTCGAGCTTCGGAGTCAGACATTCGGTTGGCTACTAAGGGAATAAATTGAACGATATTTTTTGACCAAATATAAACCGCCAAACCGAAAAGAAAGAACGGCAGGATATAAAATGGGCTAATAATACAGAGAGAAACAAGTGTAAACGGAAAAGCGAGAAGTGTGACAACAAGACGCTCTCCGGAATCACCCAGAGTTAGCACTGCATTATCAATATCTTTAGTTAATCGCGTGATAATGCTTCCAGTGCCTATTTGGTAGAGGCGAGGCACAGGAGTATGAAGAGTGCTATCGAGTGCTTTAACACGGAGCTCAGTGGCTATTCGAGTGAATTTTGAGCGAAAAATCCACGGGAGAATCGCTCCGCGCCCGATGTTATCGATGGCCAGTGTCACCGCCATCATGACGAGGTAGAACTGAAATTGGCCAGAATCCCCAATGTGGTCAATGAGCTTGCCCACAAAAAAGGAGCTTGAGACAATAGCTATTTGGATGAGGAAGATAATAAGGCTCAGCCCCAGCCACCACCACAACGTCGGGAAAGTCTCAAGGCTTTTAAGAAGCCTTATACTCTTTTTCAATCCAGCTGGCGGTAAGGAGTCATAGGCAAAGGCAGATTTTTTATTTTCCATACCCTAAAACTCCTTTATCTCATCAGCTATTGCACTCCATGCACGGGAATTACTAATCACCACCGTCGAAAGGTGTCCACGATATTCTTTTATTGCCTGGCAGACATTATCCAAGGTAATGGCATCTAGCCCTGTGGTTGGATCATCCAAAATTAACAGATCCGGATTAGCAGCGACTAACCGAGCAAGGGCGACCCGCTGTCGCTGCCCTCCAGATAGGTTGAAACCCGCCTCACCGAGTTGTCCGGAATAGGGGTCATGCCCCAAACGCGTCACAATGTCTTCGCAGGAGGCTACCGTGAGGGCCTCTCTTAGCCTCTCCTCCCCTAGCGTTCCGGTTGGATCTACGTTATCTGCCAGAGTTCCTTCAAAAACGTGAACCGCATGTGGCGCCCTAATCACTGTCATATTGGGTAATTGCGTTAATCGATCAGCGGCTTCATGGGCACGACGTTGGGCGTCGCTATCTTTAGCGCGCCATACAGATATTCCTGGAGGGGGTGCTTGTTCACCCGTTGTAATAGTGGTGTCTTGAGTGTTTAAACCCTGATCTAGAGCGATTATTCGCTCTGCTGAGGCCACTGCTAAAGCCAGACTATTAATAGTGTTGGATAGTGACATTCCCGTGACGAGTATTCCCGGGGGAACGATCATATACACAGTAAGAAGATCGCCCGTGGAGATTTCCTGGTTCATCCCAAGGTAGCTGGCCCAGACCACTAAAAAGATCGCGCCGATCACCCCGACAATCTGCCGGAGAATGCTGATGATGCTTTGAACTCTAATTTGACGAAGCTGGTATTTCTGGGTGTCTGCAGCAGCCGCAGAAAAACGTTTCATGGCGTTGTCGACGGTTCCAAGTCCCTTGACCACTCGTGCTCCTTGAGCCAGATCAGTTGCTAGCGATACTGATTTGGCTTCGACTTCACGGAAAGTTCGCATAGTCTGAGCTACCGGCCGTGAGGTGGCCGCAGAGACGACAACTACCAGAGCCACAGCTACGGGGGTGGCAATAGCAAGCCCAAGATGGATGGGGATCAGGACCAAGGTTATCCCGAGTATATAGCCCAACATGGAAATTGGGAACGTAATGCTTTGTTTTAGTTTGGCGATAGTACTTGAGTCTTTATCAAGGGTGCTGAGGATTTCTCCCGGCGAACGATCAATAGTTTTTTGAGTATGGAGACGATGAAGCAGAAAAAACCGCAGCGTGTGAACTAGGCGCGCTTCGCTGAGGGAACTCAGGCTTATAGCAAGGACTTCCAAATAGTAGCTCATCACGGCGGCGAGGAGGACGCCTAGGATAGGTAACCAAATCATCGAGGGTTGATCAGTTCCAAAGAATTGATCGATTATCGATCCTATCCATTTGGACCCCATTGCTGAGAACACGGAGGTAAGGATTCCTCCGAGTAGGATTCCTAACGCAGCCCAGCGAAAAGAAATCAATAACAGAAGACAGGTTTTTAGCGGACTACCCCATTGTTTATGCGCGAGAACTTCGGTGTCATGGGGAGGGTCCTGAGGGACAAAGCTCGACAACCGGATAGGTTGATGAGTAGGCGGTTGGATAGTCATCAGAACCTCCCTTGTGCCTTTTGGATAGAAAAACCTTCGATGGGACCACGTGGAAATCTATCATAGATTACCTGAATGTAATTTAGCGGATCGTAGGTTTTATGCACGATGACCTGGTGATTTGTTAAGTAATGCCCGAAAGGTTAAAGTGGTCAAGGTCCACGGCTGCAAGGTCGAAGACGTTCACCCTTGCCCGGGTGGCGGAAGTGGCAGACGCGCTAGCTTGAGGTGCTAGTGTCCTATTAACGGACGTGGGGGTTCAAGTCCCCCCTCGGGCACCAGATCATACCGGAGTTGTTCTTAAGAACACTCCGGTATCTGTGTTTTGCTTCGGTTATTCCCCGGGAGTTGGCATGAATGATGCATAGACGTCAACCCCGGGCACTCTTTTGGTGGTGATTGCCCGGGGTAAAACCTTAGTGATCCGCAACGCGACCTTTAATCATGCTGTTCATTGGGATCGTTATCGGCATCTTCCTTGGTCGCGTGAATGGTCCCGGGAACATGGTCTGGAGCGGCATAAATGGAATAAACTTTGAGCTCCTCGTTACCTTCATTAACGACGTTGTGCCACTTGCCAGCGGGAACAAAAATAGCCCAATCATCCTCAACTACTTGGTCAATGTCAAGGTTGTCTTCGGACTGTCCAATCATGACGTGGCCTTTTCCTGCTTCAACACGAAGGAATTGGTCATGATCCTCATGGACTTCGGCCCCAATTTCGCCACCTGCGGGAATGCTCATCACAGTCATCTGCAGGAATTTCCCGGTCCACAAGGTATCGCGGAAATTCTCGTTGTCCAAGGTAGCTTTCTCAATATCCAGCACATAGGGCTGAGGACCGTGATCAGTCCGGAGGTCTTTATTCTCAGTCATACCTATCTCCTAACTTTTCTCTCATGATCTAGATCGGCATCAACCTATTCGATAGCCGATCAAAGCAAAGCCCGATCATAGCGCTAAAATACCTCTGGTGAATCCAGGTTCGCTGTACGATTTCCTCCGATCACTATTTCGCGACAGTCGGCAAGCTATTGCCCGCTGGTCATTGGCCCGCAAGATAATAGTGGTCTCTATTATTGTGCTCGGAATCACCGCTACCTGCTTCTTCCATATCCCCTCCCTCGCCACATTACGACTCTGGGCAACACAGTGGGGACCAAGTTTTCCGCTCATTTTTTGGCTGAGCTACATCATCATCACTCAATTTCCCATTCCCCGTACACTGCTCACCCTATCCTCGGGAATCCTTTTTGGACCATTTGTGGGAATAGTCATTGCGCTCAGTGCTACGGCAACGTCCGCGGCACTATCACTGTCAATTGTCCGGGCACTCTTAGGCGACTGGATTGAACCTCGACTCACCCATCCCGCGGTAGCTACCATTAACGCCCGACTCCAACAACGTGGTTGGCTAGCGGTTACCTCTCTCCGGATGATTGCCGGAGTGCCCTTTTCCATCTTGAATTATGTTACTGCGCTCACATCTATTCCGCTTGTGCCCTTTATTATCGCTACATTTATTGGTTCAGCACCCGGCACCATTCTTACTGTCTTCCTGGGCGATACCTTAACTGGCTCAGCTGACCCGCGAATGGTTATTGCCACAACAATCTTAGCCATGTTAGGGCTCTGTGGCCTGATTCTGGACTCCCGAATGGCAGTCAAGGCTATAAAATAGACAATGTAGTTATTTAGTTCTGATTACGAGGAAAGGGCAGATGATGCTGGCCGTACATGCCCGATACCGAGGCCGTTCTTCACGTCGCGCTGATCTTGTTGCTCGATCAGCCCAGGCCTTAGCAACACTCCCCGGCGTCGGTACGTTCGACGTCCTCGGGGTGGAAGATATTTGCGCTGTTGTGGAATCGCCAGAATCTGTTTGTGATCTTGTCATGGCTCTTCTCTCCGATGGTGATTGGGCAATTGGGATAGGAGTGCTCCCAGAAAGTAACTCCGCTGCGACGACAAAATCAGTAGCTACCGGTTCTTTACCACGCCAAGCTCGGGCAGGAATAGTAAAAGCGACTGTCCAAGATCACCCCAAAGAGATTTCTACGGATATTGAAGCGGTATTTGCTCTATTGGGACAAGTGCTCCAGAAAAGAACAATGGAAGGGCGGGAAGCGACCTCCTTAGTCCGGAGAGGACTTAATCAAAATGAAGCAGCCGAAGCTTTGGGCATCTCTAAACAAGCAGTAAGCCAGCGTCTTCAGGCCGCCGGGTGGCAAGCTGAAACCGCTGGCTGGCAACTAGCCGTAAATTTACTTAAGCGTGCTGATCGTCCGAGTCCGTAAATCCTGGTTGCCCTAGTTGGGAGAACTCCTGATTATCGAAGGCCGGGGTAAACTCCTCAACCGGGGAGCTAGGCGCCGCTTTAGGTATCACCGGTGATTCAGGTTCTGGATCAACGGGTTTTTGAGCTACCGCATTGGCAGCCGCCACAGCTTTTGCGATCTCCGGATTAGTGTTTGCTCTAAACCACTCGTCGATATCGCCTTCCTCAGCTAGATCCTTAGTCTCCTGATCGACGCGTGATGGCTCATACCGGAAGATGCCGTCCTCGTCTTTTTTAGCAAAGGCTTTAGCAAACTGTTCCAAAGAATCGCCAAACTGGCTGGGGATCATCCACATGGTACTGGCATTGCCGTCGGCCAACTTCGGAAGCTTGTCAAGATATTGGAACGCAAGTACTTCCGGCGTGAGCTGGGAAGACTTGATCGCAGCATTGACCTTTTGGATTGCCCTCGCTTCACCTTGAGCCTCAAGATACCGCGAAGCTCGTTGACCTTCGGCACGTAGAATCATTGCCTGGCGCTCCGCCTCTGCCGCCAAAATAGCTGCGTGTTTCTCTCCCTCAGCAGAAAGAATTCTGGCTTGTTTTTCACCTTCAGCGGTCTTAATATCTGACTCTCGACGCCCTTCAGCGGTAAGAATCATCGCCCGCTTTTCCCGATCCGCCTTCATTTGCATCTCCATCGATTGCTGAATCGATGGCGGCGGATCAATGGCTTTAAGCTCCACGCGGCTAATCCGAAGCCCCCACTTACCCGTCGCTGCATCTAATTCACCACGCAACCTCCGATTAATTACTTCCCGAGAGGTGAGAGTTTCTTCTAGGGTCATACCACCGACCACGTCACGCAGCGTCGCAACGGAGATCTGTTCAACACCGACAATATAGTTGTCAACCCCATAAATGGCACGGGCGGCGTCGTTAATTTGGAACGTGACCACAATATCGATTGCCACAGTGAGGTTGTCTTGTGTGATGACAGCTTGTGGAGGGAAGGACACGACTCTTTCCCGGGTATCAACTTTGGCGCGAACCCGATCGATAAAGGGAACTAATAGGGTGATTCCCCCGGAGACCGTCCGGGTATAGCGACCTAATCTCTCGATAATGGCGGCTTCACCCTGGGGTATGAGTGCAATGGACTTTAAGACCAAAAGCACTATAAAAACAAGAGCAACCAGGATGAAAGAAAGCCCAAATATATCCATCAGTTAACTTTCCTTCCAAACAATAGCTGTTGAACCATCAATGCTGACGACGTTAACTACCTCTCCGGCAGAGAATGTGTGGGATGGGTTGAGGCTCCGGGCAGACCAAATGGAACCGTCAAGACGAACTTGGCCACCCAGCCCAACCTCCTCTAGTACTTCGGCATGTTGTCCCACCAACGCTTGCACAGAGGTGTCCAGGATCAGGGGACTTTGAGCTCGTTTTCTTAACAACGGACGCAAGAAGACAATAAGCCCTAGGGAGACCAGGGCAAAGATTAATAAGGCAAACCAAATGGAGGCCCCGAGGAATGATGCCCCTGCGGCTGCCAAGGCGCCTCCCGCCAACATGAGTAAGGTGAATTCTCCCGCAAGCAATTCAAGTCCAGCAAGAACAAAAGAAGCAATTAACCAAAGTAAAGCAGCCACGTGGTCTACAGTACCGGAGGAATCACGCTAAATCCTCCTTTGTTAGTTCCGGGACAGTAACAAAATCCACCAGTCTTTCTACCGCACCAATCAATGAAGAATCCAAATCCCGAAATGTTTTTACCGCGTTATAAACTCGGTGCCATCCTTCTTGAGGATGTGCCCATCCGAGACGTCGGCACACTCCAGCTTTCCAATCTTCCCCATAAGGAACATCGGGCCAGCCAGATATACCGATGCTTTGGGGTTTGACTGCTTGCCAAATATCGATGTAGGGATGCCCGGTTACTAAAACATCCTTTCCCACCTGCTGCGTTAACCGAGTCTCCTTGGAGCCTTGAATAAGATGGTCAGCTAAAACACCCACCCGACGCCCAGGCTCAGGACGAAATTCCGCTAACCGAGATGGAAGATGGTCAAGCCCCTCTAAATATTCGACGACTACGCCTTCAACACGCAGATCATGTCCCCAGACCTTTTCCACAATGGCGGCATCATGAACCCCCTCTACCCAAATCCGGGAGGGCCGAGCAACTTGGGTTTGGTAGTCATGGACATAACGAGACCCTGAATTGGAGTGAGTTCGTTGTGGTGGGGCTGATTCCACCCATCGCGTTAGCGTGACCGGTTTACCTTCGAAAAGGAAGGCTCCAGGTCTTAGCTTAAAAAGGCGTTGGTTTCGCCGTCGATCCTCTAAGCGGACGAAGTCTCCATCATAGGTGCGCTCACAGTTGATGATTTCTCCTACGTCGCCGGTTGCTCGCACTTCCACTACCAGACCGGGTTCAGCCGGAAGGGTGGGATATTGAACAGGCTTGCGTCGAGCATGGCCGGAAAAAATATCAGTGCTGTAGGGATCAGAATTCATGACAATGCAGTCTAGTAGTGACTAGCGCGGGCGCCTCATGAGGCAACAATCATGCTGGCAGGGCTGTCCGTCCGTGGTGTCACCGCGAAGACCGAGGGAGCTGAGGTGCTGCGGCGGAGTTCCGCTGATGATCTCATCGATCAGATCCGCTAAAAGCAGAGTAAATTCCTTGGTTGATCCGATGGTGTCTGCGCGCGACACCGCTACTCCGAGTTCCTGGGCGGCGGTCACTAACTCGGTGTCTAAATCCCAGATCACTTCCATATGATCCGAGAGGAAGCCGAGCGGGCAGACTACAACCTCGCGCAGAGGGTATTTTTCGTGACAATGGTGAACATGATCCACGATGTCAGGCTCTAGCCAGGGAATCTGGGGGCTTCCGGAGCGTGACTGCCAGGCCACATCGTAGTCGGTTACCCCTAATTCCTGAGCGATGAGGCGAGCAGACTCGTGGATCTGACGAGAATACAGGTGCGGTTCATCCTTTCCACCTGCAGCCTGATCAACGGCGGTAGGAATAGAGTGGGCACTAAAGATTAACCGGGTCAGGTGCGGATCAGTTTGTGCCGGACAGTCATGCCCCAGGTTCTGATAAGCGCCGCTAATGGCATCGACCTGAGCTTTAATAAAACGCGGGTGATCAAAGAATTGCCGGAGTTTCCGAAACTGGATATCCGCTAAACCGCAATCAGCTAAATGCTTTTTCATGCGAACAATATCGTCATCATATTGTCGGCAAGCGGAATATCCACCCCAGGCAGAGGTGGCAAAAACTAAAACTCGACGGACACCATCGCGCGCCATCTGTTCAGCAGCCTCTGTGGCAAATGGGTGCCAGTTACGATTCCCGAAGTAAATCGGCACATTTCTGCCGCGTTCGTGAAGTTCTTCTTCAAGGTGAGAAATAATCTCCTGATTAAGCTGATTAAGTGGACTCACCCCGTCGAAGTGGAAATAATGCTCTCCTACTTCCTCTAGCCGCTCGCGAGGGATTCCCCGTCCCCGAGTAACGTTTTCCAAGAAAGGAATAACATCATCGGGGCCTTCGGGACCGCCAAAAGATAACAGAAGCAAAGCATCATAATCGGTGCTGGGGCTGTGAGTCATGACTTCAACATATCATCCTTTAGTTTGAGCCTTAGAAAAGGTGAAACCCGACGCACAGCGGGGGAACCGTAACCCCTGTGCGTCGGGTAGTCTCTCAAATTTGTTAAGGATGCGGCGGTTAAATCAAGCGAACCGCGTAAGGACTCATGCCTGCATATCGGACTGAAGAAACCTGCACTACAGATCCTGATTGAGGTGCCTCAATCATCTGACCGTTACCTAAGTAGATAGCAACGTGGTATTCCGCATTGGGACCCCAGAAGAGGAGATCGCCTCGCTGGATTTCGTTGATATTCACTTTCGTGCCGTATTGGTACTGATAACCGGTATAGTGCGGCAGGGCAATTCCGATGCCAGCGTAGGCGTACAACACTAGCCCAGAGCAGTCGAAGCCAATCTTGTTGTAGTCCCCATAGGAATCTGCCACTCCGCCGTCCCGGATACCTTGAGACGGTCCTGTCGCAGTTCCGCCACCCCAGGCATAAGGAACCCCAAGCTGAGACATTGCCCGGTTGATCACCGTTTCAATTTTTTGATCTCGCGAACCCTGAGCAGCGCCAGCAGTATTTCCGGCCGCTTCGGACACAGAGTCCAAGGTTGGGACTTGACCTAAGGGCACCTCGGTGCCATTAACATTGGGGTTTTGCTCCCCAGCATTATGCACCGCAGAGATCGTGGCATTAGCCGCGTCTTCGCCCTGAGGGTATGGATTCTCCGTCTGATTATGAGCCGCACTAGCTGCCGCAATCAACGCGGCAGCTGCTTGAGCCGCTTGATTAGCTTTAGCCTTACGTTCAGCTTCTTTCTGCTCCTCGGAGCGTCGTGCTTCCTCGGCTTCCTTTTCCCGACGTTCCCGATCCGCCTCAGCCTTGGCCTGACGGGCAGCATCTTCTGCTTGACGACGCTGTTCAGCTGCCTGACGTGCTGCTTCTTCGGCAGCAGCACGTTCTTGCTCGGCCTGCTGATAAGCCTCATACTCTTTGCGCTGCTGATGAAGCTCATCCGCTTTTTCCCGATTACCATCGAGCTCAGCCTGAGCTAAATCGCGCTGCTGCATCAGGTCCTGACGTCGAGCATTTTCTGCAGCAAGTTGGCCGGAAGTCTCCTGAATCCGAGACTCTGCAGCATCTTTGGCCGCAGCCGCCTCGGATTCTCGCTGTTCCGCCAAATCACGAGCAGCACGCAACCGCGATTCCTCGTTGGCATGTTCCGTACGCGCTTGATCTAATGCGGAAATGGCTTGCTGCTGTTCTTCGGCGTTGGTCCGCAGATAGGTTTGACGATCTAAAGCGTCACGCGCTGCATCATCGCTAGCAGCAGCTTCGATTCCGCCGGTGTTGCTATGTCGATATGCCGTACGAGAAATCTCATCTAGCTTCTTTTGTGCGTCTTCAATTTCTCGTTGGGTGGTATTAAGCCGGTCTCGAGCAGATCGAACCCCCTGCCGTGCCTGTTCCGCCGTGGCTTGAGCATCATGCAAGTCAACAAGGGCTTTGTTTACTCCTTCACGGAGTTCGCCCATGTGCAACTCAACTTTATTGATTTCATCTTGCACCTGAGCAATGGCTCCAGCCAGACCTGCCACATTTCCTTGACTGTTGCGGATCGCATCCAGCGCATTCTGAATATCAGTGTTGCTGGGGTTTGTTGGGGCAGCGTTCGCTACACCAGGGTGAACAAAACTAGCTGTGCTGCTCAACATGGCAGCGCACAAAACGGTCGCCACAGTCGATCGTGTCACCAAACGTCCGTGGCGGCGGGGAGTGGAGTTAAACATCCCGAGCGACTCCTTTTCCTTCAAATAGTCAAGTCTTTTTCCTTGACTATTTGTCGGTAATACGGTTCCAAGAATCCGGCATCGAATCGATCGCATCACTGGGTATCCTGCCCGGCCTGCTTCCCCACACGCCCGCAGAATGAGGTTCCGCCACAGTCAACTATAAATCCTTGACTTATTGTGGTGACTGTAGAGGTTTATGTGATTGTTACCGACTCACGAGCCGACAATTGCACCATAGGCTACTTAAACCCCATTTGCTTAATTAATATCTCTAGTAACATCAGTTACATTGCGTCACTTTGACATCATTTAGCTAGATGACCTGCTGGGATACGCTAATAAAATTGAGAATGTGATCCTTAACACATTTTTTGTTAGATAGGGTGGCGCTGACCCCGTAGCGCTTTGTGGATATGCTAAGGCCGTCGGCAAGCCTGGATGGTTGACACGCCTACCTGATGAAAGCTGTACGCGCGGCGCGCCACGCAGCCACAAAGACGGCGCCGACCACAATTGCGGCAATAAGACTAAACATTCCCCACGGCGCGGAATAGTTATCCAGGTCTGCAATAAAGGCGTGGAGTTGCCCGGGATAAGCGACTGGGTCAAGGTTCTGGGCTAGATTATTTCGCCCAATCTCCAGTTCGGCCCGATGGTGCGTCTTACTCACCACATCGACGATCGTGGGCGATCTCAGAACAATTGTGTCAAGGTCGGAGTCGTTCAGTAAATCAATTCCAAGGTTACGAAGTCCCCCGGCTTCGCTGGGATCATGATTAACAATGACTATTCCAAGAGAGCCAAAACCGTCATTTTCCGCCTCAACGGCGATCTGACTGAGCTTTCCCTCTTGGTCTACAAATGGGCTATCGCCAAGGTGAGGTGATTCGATAGCGACGTGGCCCTCAGCTAGTTGCTGGGCAAGATCGCTCTGGAGGGCATCCATGACTAAACCCCTTAACCTGGTATGTCGACGTTAAATCTCATTGGAACCACCTCTTGGCCCTCCCCCCAATTTAGGGCATTCAACGATCTTTTGCCGACACGACACGGAGGGTACATGGGTAAATTCGCCAACAGAACGATCGTACTGTTAAGATGGCCGAGGTGCTTGGGGTTCTCAACTACCATGAATTATGTAGGAACCCCCTGCGTTCTTTAAATCTGTGCGAAATCACAGCCGGTTTCGCTTACATGCAGAGAACTCACCCATAAAACAATAGGAAGTGGAGCTCACTGTGACTGAAAGCAAGAACTCCTTTGACGCCAAGCGCACGCTCGAAGTTGGCGACCGTACATATGAGTACTTCGCACTCGACGTTGTGCCCGGCATGGAAAAATTGCCTTATTCTCTCAAGGTACTTGGCGAAAACCTGCTGCGTACCGAAGACGGCTTAAATGTCACCGAAGATCATATTAAAGCCATTGCTAATTGGGATCCTGACGCCGAACCGGATACCGAAATTCAATTCACCCCGGCTCGGGTGCTGATGCAGGACTTTACCGGTGTACCTTGCGTTGTGGACTTAGCAACCATGCGTGAAGCGGTGAAGACCCTTGGTGGCGATCCAGACCAGGTTAATCCCCTTGCTCCCGCAGAAATGGTGATTGACCACTCGGTCATCACGGAATCATTTGGTCGCCCTGATTCTTTGGCGAAGAATGTTGAAATTGAATACCAGCGCAATGAAGAGCGTTATCAGTTCCTGCGCTGGGGCGCAGAGAACTTTTCTAATTTCCGAGTAGTTCCGCCCGGAACCGGTATTGTTCACCAGGTCAATATCGAGTACCTCTCGCGCGTTGTTTTTGATAACGATGGTCTCGCTTACCCCGACACCTGTATTGGTACCGACTCCCACACCACTATGGAAAACGGTCTCGGTATTTTGGGTTGGGGCGTTGGCGGTATTGAGGCAGAGGCCGCGATGCTCGGCCAGCCCGTATCTATGCTGATTCCTCGGGTCGTCGGATTTAAACTCACCGGTGAAATTCCCGCCGGCGTCACCGCTACTGACGTGGTACTCACCATCACCGAGATGCTGCGTGAGCATGGCGTGGTGCAGAAGTTCGTAGAATTCTACGGATCTGGTGTGAAGTCTGTTCCGCAGGCTAACCGTGCCACCATTGGCAACATGTCACCGGAGTTCGGCTCTACCTGTGCGATCTTCCCGATCGACGAAGAAACCATCAACTACCTGACCCTAACCGGCCGTTCCCAAGAAGATGTCGAACGCGTCGAGGCTTATGCCAAAGCCCAGGGCATGTGGCTCGCTGAGGACACCCCAGAGGCTCAGTACTCCGAATATCTCGAGCTGGATCTTTCTACAGTTCAGCCTTCGATTGCAGGCCCCAAGCGCCCTCAGGATCGGATTCTTTTGAGCAATTCCAAGGCTCAGTTCCGGGAAGATCTCAAGGTCTTCACCAATGATCCAGTGTGCGAGGATGACTCCCAGGCTGCAGCCAAGATGGGCGCTGAAGGCGGAGCAACTGCCGTCGAAGCCCACGAAGACATTGATAACTACAATGCTTCTTTTGCTGGACACGGAGAATCCGCAGCCGTCGGCGCAAAGGGTCGTCCCTCGAAGCCGGTTACTGTTCAGTCCCCACGTGGTGGTGAGTACACCATCGACCACGGCATGGTCGCCATCGCATCGATTACCTCGTGTACCAACACCTCTAATCCTTCCGTGATGGTTGGTGCTGGACTGGTTGCCCGTAAAGCCAATGAAAAGGGTCTGAAAGCTAAGCCCTGGGTCAAGACCATTTGTGCTCCTGGCTCCCAGGTGGTTGACGGTTATTTCCAGCGGGCAGATCTGTGGAAAGACCTAGAAGCTCTGGGATTCTATTTGGCTGGCTTCGGCTGTACTTCATGCATTGGCAACTCCGGTCCTTTGCCAGATGAAATCTCGGATGCCATTAATGACAACGACATTACGGCCACGGCTGTACTGTCCGGTAACCGCAACTTTGAAGGCCGCATCTCTCCCGACGTGAAGATGAATTACCTGGCCTCGCCCATGCTGGTCATCGCATACGCCATTGCTGGCACCATGGACATTGATTTCGACTCTCAGCCCATTGGTCAAGATTCTGAAGGTAATGATGTCTATCTGAAAGACATCTGGCCTTCTGCCGAAGAAATCGAGCAGACGATCAATGACTCAATCTCTCGTGAGATGTACGTAGAGGACTATGCCGATGTCTTCAAGGGCGACGAGCAATGGCAGAACCTCGATGTTCCTAAGGGTAAGACTTTCGAATGGGATGAAAACTCTACTTACATCCGGAAGGCTCCTTACTTCGAAGGAATGCAGTTAGAGCCCGCACCGGTTGAGGACATCAAGGGTGCTCGTGTTCTTGCTAAGCTCGGCGACTCGGTCACCACTGACCACATCTCCCCTGCGTCGGCTATTAAGCCCGGCACTCCTGCGGCACAGTACCTTGATGCTGCTGGAGTGGAGCGCCAGGACTATAACTCCCTCGGTTCCCGACGTGGTAACCACGAGGTGATGGTTCGCGGTACCTTCGCTAATATTCGACTGCAAAATCAGTTGGTCGATCAAGCCGGCGGATATACTCTGGACTTCACTCAGGACGGTGCTCCGCAGTCCTTCATCTATGATGCCGCGATGAACTACCAAGAAGCTGGAATCCCCTTGGTTGTTCTGGGTGGTAAGGAATATGGAACCGGGTCCTCGCGTGACTGGGCCGCCAAGGGTACCAATCTTTTGGGTGTGCGCGCCGTCATTACCGAGTCCTTCGAGCGTATTCACCGCTCTAACCTCATTGGTATGGGCGTCATCCCGCTGCAGTTCCCAGCTGGTGAGTCTCATGAATCCCTTGGCCTTGATGGACACGAAACCTTCGATATTGAAGGCATTACTGAGTTCAACAAGGACGGCTACATCCCCAATACGGTGCACGTTGTAGCAAAGAAAGAAACCGGGGATCAAGTAGAGTTTGACGCCGTCGTGCGCATCGACACACCCGGTGAAGCTCTCTACTACCGCCACGGCGGTATCCTCCAGTACGTTCTGCGCCAGATGGTGAAATCCTAAAGCGTAAACGTCTTGAGGTCTAAGGGGTCATAGCCGCACACCCAGCGGTGTGGCCCCTTTTTCCTTTCCCGTTCCTGTTGAACAATTGAGGACAATCACATGCCGATAGTCAGTGACACCGAGTTAACTCGTCGCCGCCAAGAAATCTTGGAAGGCGCTCGGCGCTGCTTCGCTGAACATGGATACGAAGGCGCTACGGTCCGACGCCTAGAAGAATCGACGGGAAAATCCCGGGGCGCAATCTTTCATCATTTCGGAGATAAGGAAAACCTTTTTCTTGCTTTAGCAAGAGAAGACGCTGCTCGCCAAGCTGAGGTCGTGGCAAAAGAAGGCCTTGTCCAAGTAATGCGAGATATGCTGAATCATCCCGAGCGTTATGACTGGCTTTCTACCCGATTAGAAATTACCCGCCTATTAAGAACTGATCCCGCTTTTAAAGCCAGGTGGCAGGAACACCAGGCGGTTTTGGACAAAGCTGTCACCCAGCGTCTTCAACAAAATGCGGCGGCTGATCGGATGCGCAGCGACGTTCCCATGTCGGTACTTCATACCTTTCTGGAAACCGTCATGGAAGGTTTTATTACTCTGCTAGCATCTGGAGGCTCGACTCAAGGCTTGGAAAAGGTTCTGGATTTGGTCGAAGAAACCGTACGCGGTCATTCCTCGTAGAAAACTGTACTTTACAGATTGAGCATTCTAGACTAAGCGGTATGGTTTCATTACTGCTGATTTCTTCTCGCCAAGACCCGGCGGCTTGCGCTTCCGAATTTCATGATGTTGTCCGCACCGCCGGGATTAGTAGTGGTGAATTATCGCACCAAATTGTTGATTCCACCCTCGTCACGCTCAGAGACCTCAACTCCTATGACGGGATTATTGTTGGCGGGAGTGCGTTGAATGTTACTGACACTACTCACTCCCCTTATCAACAACATGTGCATCGTGAATTAGAACAGTTATTGACTCTCGATATACCCACTTTATTTATTTGCTTTGGAAACACCTATTTAGCTGATTTAACCGGTGGTTCGGTTACTAGAGACTATGGTGAGCCAGCCGGAAAAACATGGGTAGAATTAACCGAATCTGGGAAAAAGGATTTGTTAACTGCGCATCTTCCGCAACAGTTTTCAGCATATACCGGGCATAAAGAAGCTGTGAAAGAAGTAGGGCGCGGTGTTGACATATTAGCTACCGGACCTCAATGTCCGGTTCAAATGGTTCGGGCTAATGATAGCACCTGGGCATGCCAATTTCATCCCGATTTAGACCATGAGGGCATGTGCGCACGTATGGGCTTTAACCTTACTGGTGGGTATTTTTCTCCGGAGGATTTTGACACCATCACTGCTGAACTGGCCAGTGTGTCAACCTCCGCAGCTAATTCGATTATGAAGAGATTTGTGGAAATCGCGCAGGAGTGGACGCCTGGCACCTCCACCATCCCCCGTTCTTCACGAATAGGTGCACGCTAACCCCATCATCTCTTCGGTGGGGGTTAGAATATCTGCATGTTTGCCATTATGACTGTTACCGGCGCTGATCACACGGGCATTATTGCGGCTGTATCTTCTGCCCTTGCAGAACTGGATGTCAATATCCACAATGTCTCTCAAACCCTGATGGAAGAATGGTTCACCATGATTCTGAGGGTAGGTTTCGACGAAAATAAAACAGATCTTACTCATATCCAAGAACGAATGCAGCAGGTAGAAAAATCTGAAAATCTCGTTATTCGGATTCAATCCGAAGCTCTTTTTAGTGCTGTTAATGAAATATAAGGTTATCGATGAGTCTTACTCTTAATGCTGGGCATATTTTAGACACAATTGAGATGATTGAAAAATATCGTCTCGATATTCGTACGGTGACAATGGGTATATCACTGCTTAGTTGTACCAGATCAACGATGGAAGAAACCTGCCAGGCCGTTTATCAACGGGTAACTCAACAAGCTTCACGACTTGTGGAAGTCTGTGAAAGCATTGAAAGGGAACTAGGGATACCGATTGTTAATAAGCGGATATCCGTTACGCCCGTGTCCTTAATAATTGGTGGATTATCGGGAAATCCGACTGAGATTGCGCAAACCCTTGATAAAGCTGCATCTGAGGTTGGAGTGAACTTTATTGGTGGCTATTCCGCTCTCGTTGAAAAGGGAGCCACTGAAGCAGATCAACGTCTCATCGAGTCTTTACCTGAAGCCCTCAGCACCACTAATGTTGTCTGCGCTTCAGTTAATATCGGGTCTTCGCGCGCCGGCCTTAACATGAATGCCGCATCTGACCTGGGACGAGTTATTTCTCACGCGGCCCGAATCACCGCAGCAGAAAACTCCATCGCGTGCGCGAAATTGGTGGTTTTTGCCAATGCTGTCGGTGATAACCCCTTCATGGCAGGAGCCTTTCACGGTATCGAAGAGCCAGATTGTGTTATATCCGTTGGGGTATCGGGTCCTGGCGTTGTGGACCGCGCCTTAGGCAACCTTGAGGATGCCAGTCTAGATCAGGTGGCAGAGGAAATTAAGAAAGCTGCATTCAAAATCACCCGCTGTGGTCAACTCGTGGGGACGATGGCAGCTGAACGGTTAGGAGTTCCCTTCGGAATAGTTGATCTATCTCTTGCTCCTACCGCAGAACTAGGCGATTCCGTCGCACATATCCTAGAACATATGGGGCTAGACCAAGTAGGTACTCACGGTACAACTGCCGCCTTGGCACTGCTTAATGACGCAGTCAAAAAGGGCGGCATGATGGCGTGTTCACGAGTGGGAGGTCTATCCGGTTCCTTTATCCCCGTGTCAGAAGACCGAGGCATGATTGATGCCGTGCGAGCTGGTTCAATAAGCATTGACAAACTCGAAGCCATGACGGCCATCTGTTCGGTAGGCCTGGACATGATTGCGATTCCCGGTGATACTCCACCAGAAACTATTGCCGGAATGATTGCTGATGAAGCTGCTATCGGCATTATGAATCATAAAACCACCGCCGTTCGCGTCATCCCTGTGCCTGGCACAGTTGCGGGTGATGAAGTGAACTTTGGTGGTCTACTAGGCTATGCCCCAGTTATCCCGGTAAATAAGGTATCCAACCGTGCCTTTATCCACCGGGGTGGTTTTATCCCTGCTCCTGTGCATGGCTTCCGTAACTAAAAGCCATGCCCTGCTCAGCTAGGATTGGGCAATAATCTGGCCAACTCGCTCATTGCCCAGAGCAGTCATGTGCACCGGCATATTTCGGTGTTGCCCAAGATCAATAAGCCCGCCGAACCAGCGCTCTCCATCCGGAGCGCACATGCTGTGTCCTACTGACGCAGGTTTGAGATCCACAAATTGAGTGTGAGTACGATCTGCGACATTGCGCAGCATATCATCTGAAAGCCACTCAATATAAGTGATGAAATCAAAGAACTCACGGCTATGGATATTATTACCCATTTGCGCTAAACAGGTGTGGTGGTCATCGGTGATACTGCTGTATCCAACAATCTTAATTTTGGCTTGGGGAGCAGCCGCCCGGATCCGTTCTACCTGGGCAGATGCACCATCGACCACATAGTTACGGATATCATTTTCGGTTACACCACTCATCAGCGGGCCGTACGTGTTATTAAAGCCGATGTTGACCAGCACCACCCGGGTATCTGGACCTAAAGCACCGTCCGCAATTGCCCGATCAACTTCTTTATCAAAACGATTTTCACCACCAAAGACTGTCGCTCCGGCGCAGGAGTAGTCCTGGGGTTCTAACCCCATGTTCCAAGCTGCATGCTTGGCAAAACCCCAGGGATCGGTGGGACACGGGTTAGCGTTGGGGTCAATGCGTGATTGTGCTTCTGCTTCGAGCGTCGGGTTCGCCATGATGGAATCCCCGAAGGACACCAGGTTTCCGGGGGCTGCATTGGCCACTCCCGGAGTCAAACACAATCCCATAGCAGCGGTTATTGCCAGAACCGCAGTTTTTAGGGGACGCATATTCATAAGACTTTGCCTTACTGCCGGTGTGTCGTCTCATCGACGTACTGCCCCACACCGGGCTTCCTCGGTCGGTTGATTCGGTTGGTGGTGAGCAATCCTCAAAAAACGACGTTAGTTTTCATTTGAGAACAGTTCACGCTCTGTAAGTTTATCGAAGAAATTTTTCACCGTGTTACATTTTCTTTCAAAAAAATTTAGCTTTTTTAGCTGTTTTAAAAGAAACATTAATTTCATGGCGTGACCTGGGAAAATAAAATAGACATCTCTGTCCATTATCGCCGAACCGCTTAATGCAATAGGATCGGAACAACCTATTCAGAGCGGCCGAGAGATCCGGCTCATTGACGCCGCAGCAACCCCCGAAGCCTCGGAAGGGTGCTTCCGCCGGAAGTCAATAGGGAGAATTGTGTCCACCGCTCATCTTTATCAGGATTACCAGCCGGGAGTACCTTCTACTCATCCGACGGTGTCTTTTGAGTTGTATCCGCCCCGCGCTCAAGCGAGAACCTCCAGCGTATGGACGGGCATCAACCGGCTCATTGACGCAGCACCAGATTATGTGTCGGTAACCTTTGGCGCCGGTGGCGCTAAGGGCGATAGTCGCGACCGTTCGGTCCAAGTGCTGATGAATGTCTTAGATCAGCGACGAAAGCTCCCAGCAGTTGCTCATTTAACTTGTCTAGGGTCAACCCGCGGAGACATGGCAATGATTATTCGCCTACTGCTCCGTGCTGGTATTCGAGATTTCCTTGCTTTGCGCGGAGATCCTCCCAGCAAGGATCTACCTCTTTCCACTGAGGTAGAAACCATGACTCGGGCGGTGGACTTGGTTTACCTCATTCGAGAAATAGAGGCTGAGGTCCTTGATCCTGATAGACCAGAAGACCGGGTGTCTATCGCCGTCGCAGCTTATCCGGCCAGTAGCGGACAAGCTCGGGCTAATGACATTGCTGCCTTATTGGAGAAGCAACGCGCCGGGGCAGATTACGCTATTACACAGGTGTTTTATGACCCTGCGCAGTATGACTCCATGGTCAGAGAATTGACTTTAGCTGGTGGACGCTTACCGCTTATCCCAGGGATTATGCCCTTAAATGATTTACGCAGATTAGAAGCTTTGGAACGTCTTTCTGGAGTCCCAGTACCTCAAAGAATTGTTGATATTCACCGCAATCCTGATGATTCCCTGAGAGTGTGGCAATCACTTAAAGCCACAATTGAACTGATCGCCGGCGTTTTGGAAGCTGGTGCCCCTGGGATTCACCTGTACACCTTTAACCGCCCGCGGCCTGTCTTAGATGTTGTGGAGTACCTCCGAGGAGGTGGCTACCTCAACCGATATGGAAGCACCGGTGGCACCTCACGAATGCCCTTGCCACCGGACGTCGATGTAGAACTTGTGGGCTTAGCATTGCGACGTTTAACCCCCGGCGTGTAGCACTCCATAATCCGAACCCTTGATGAAAGGACCTAGCTTAACCATGTCGACCACGACCTTCCCGACTGCAAGTATTTTAGGCTATCCCCGCATTGGTGAACACCGGGAATTGAAATTTGCCCTGGAGAAATTCTGGAAGTCTAGCCCGGAAGATCGCGACTCTTATGCCGCTGAGCTGCATAACACCGCAGATGCGTTAAGTAAAAAACGCAATGATACTCTTTCCAGTTTGGGATTGGATCAAGAAGCCAGTATTCCTGAGGACTTCTGTTACTATGACCAGATTTTGGATTTAGTGTGCGCCTTGGGAGCAACTCCCGATAGGTTCGCGGCTGAGCGAGACATCCTTGCACACCACTCCCCCGAATCTGCGGAGGCACTGGCCGCACAATTTACTATTGCCCGAGGCGAAGGCGACCGTGCAGCCCTCGGATTGACCAAGTGGTTTGACTCAAACTACCATTATCTTGTCCCGGAAATTGGTCCAGAAACTCAGTTCGAATTCCTGGGATCTCAACGCCTGGCGGGCGTCGAACACTATCCTCATATGCGCCCGGTTCTTGTTGGGCCAGTCACCTTTCTCCTGCTCTCTCGTGCTAGTGAAAGCGCACCGGATGACTTTCATCCGCTCTCACGGCTAGACGATGTCCTGGGTGCCTACGAAGACTATATTGCCGCTTTAAGCTCCGTGGGAGTGAGCTGGATTCAATGTGACGAACCTGCCTTAGTATCTGACCGCTGGAGCATCCCTCGGAAAGACATTTTAGCTGCGGTGAAGCGGGCGTATCAGGGCCTAGCTGCAACGGCTAAACCTCGCCTGGTAGTTGCCTTATCCTATGGTCACGCAGCCGATGCTGTGGATGTCCTAGCTGAAACGCCGGTAGCTGCGGTCCATATTGATACTGTTCGGGGGCGCTGGCCTTCCGCTGAGGAAGCGCAGCGCTGGTCTCAGTCGTGGCGGGACCGTACACTGGTAATTGGTGCTGTTTCTGGCCGCAATATTTGGCGAGCTGATTTATCTGGGATCTTTAACAATCTTGAGCACCTCAAGGAAAATCTTCACGAGGATGTCCATCTTGCGGTCAGTACCTCTACCTCTTTGCAGCATGTTCCCTACGATGTTTCTTTGGAAACATCTCTTGATCCAGATATTCGTTCCTGGTTAGCTTTTGCCCACCAAAAAGTTGAAGAAGTAGCGATATTAGCGCGGGGACTCAATGAAGGTAAGGCAGCTATTGCCTCACAGTTGGAAGAAAACCAGGCCATTTTGGCGGCTCGACGCGCCCACCCCGGCGTACATCGCGCCGATATTCGGCAGCGTACCGCGGCGATTAATGAAGCTGATCGACACCGTGCCCCCTATCCAGAGCGGCTAGCCGCTCAAGAAAAGGCTTTGAATCTTCCGCCTTTACCCACCACTACTATCGGCTCTTTTCCGCAGACGTCGGATATTCGTCAAGCTCGAGCTGCACACCGTCGCGGCGACTTAAGCACGGAGGACTATAAGGCAGCGATGCGGAAGGAAATTCACCACGTCATTAGAGCACAGGAAGAAGTCGGTCTCGATGTTTTAGTGCATGGAGAGGCCGAACGTAATGATATGGTGCAGTATTTTGCGGAGCATTTCGACGGTTTTCTTACCACTACCCACGGCTGGGTTCAATCCTATGGTTCTCGGTGTACCCGCCCCTCAATTTTGTGGGGCGACGTCTCCCGACCCGCACCAGTGACCGTGGAATGGTCAGGATACGCAGCCTCGCTGACAGATCATGTTCTCAAAGGGATGCTGACCGGGCCGGTCACAATCATGGCGTGGTCTTTTGTTCGCGAGGATATTCCGTGGTCAGAGGTGGCAGATCAACTTGGCTTAGTATTGCGTGATGAAATTAAGGACCTGGAAGAAGCCGGCGTAGGTGTGATCCAAGTAGATGAACCTGCTATTCGCGAACTTCTTCCTCTCCGCAGTTCCGAGGAAGGAGAATATTTACGCTGGTCAGTAGGGGCATTCCGGCTCGCTACTGGCGGTGCACGTCCGGAAACCTCCATCCATACTCACCTGTGTTACTCAGATTTTGCCACGGTGGTTGATGCTATTGACCGCCTCGATGCAGACGTCACGAGTATCGAAGCATCACGCTCCAAGATGGCCGTCTTACCGGCGATAGCCGAGCAGGGATTTGAACGCCAACTAGGTCCAGGTGTGTGGGATATCCATTCCCCGAGGGTTCCATCTGTAGCAGAAATCGGCGGGCTTATCCGTCGCGCTACCCACGCCCTGGATCCTCGACAAGTGTGGGTTAATCCGGATTGCGGCCTAAAAACCAGGGGGTGGGAAGAAACCACTGCAACGCTGAAGAACCTCGTTGAGGCTACTCGGCTAGCTCGTCAGGCCAGTTCCACCAACTCTAGGTAATCATCTGACCATAAATCTTCGGTGCCGTCGGGGAGCACAATTACGCGTTCTGGCTGGAGGGCTTTGACGGCACCGGGATCATGGGTAACTAACACCACGGCTCCGCGATAGGTACGGATAGCATCAAGTACCTGCTCCCGGGACACTGGATCAAGGTTGTTGGTGGGCTCATCCAGCAGTAGCACATTTGCCTGGGAACTGACTAGACACGCCAAAGCTAAGCGTGTCTTTTCACCCCCGGACAGTGTTCCGGCCCGTTGTGCCAACTGCTCCCCGGAAAACATAAATGCGCCTAACACGCCGCGAAGATCTTGTTCCCCAGCGTCCGGACATGCCTGAATTGCGTTTTCCCACACTGAGGCAGAGGAATCTAGAGTGTCATGCTCCTGGGCGAAATATCCAATTCTTAGCCCATGCCCACTGACAATTCCTCCTTCCCCATCGGAACGTTCAACCCCGGCCAATAATTTCAAGAGGGTGGTTTTGCCGGCACCGTTGAAACCTAGAACCACCACCCGCGATCCACGGTCAATGGCTAAATCAACTCCAGCGAAGACTTCCAAGGATCCATACATCTTCATTAAACCGGTGGCGTTGAGCGGAGTTTTGCCGCACGGTGCGGGTTCGGGGAAAGAGATATGAGCGACGCGATCAGCTTGTCGAACCTCGTCAAGATTATTCATTAAGCGTTCAGCACGAGCAGCCATTTGTTTCGCAGCTTTAGCTTTGGTCGCTTTCGCTCCCAACTTTTCCGCTTGTTGTTTTAAAGCTGAGGCCTTCTTTTCAGCATTAATCCGCTCACGTCGGCGCCGCGCTTCGTCCGTAGCACGGGCTTTTTGATAACGCTCAAAATCCATGTTGTACACATCGGCTTCGCTTCGAACAGCATCAAGAAACCAAATCTTATTGCATACCGCTTTGAGCAAGTTAACGTCGTGGGAAATCACCACCAAACCGCCCTCGTGCTTTTCCAAGAAGCCGCGTAACCAGGTAATTGAATCAGCATCAAGGTGGTTGGTGGGTTCATCGAGCAATAACGTAGTACGCGATTTTCCAGAACCAGCTGAAGCGGCAAAAAGAATTTGCGCTAGTTCCACCCGGCGGCGCTGACCACCGGATAAGGTGTGCAAAGGTTGATCCAATATGCGAGCTTCAAGCCCTAAGTTTTCACAGATTTGGGCTGCTTCTGCATGGGCTTCATATCCGCCTAGCTGATGGTATTGCTCCTCAAGACGCGAGTATTTCTTGATGGCGCTATCTCGGCGGCGCGGATCAGTCGTCGTTTCCATGATTTCTTGCTGACGATCCATACTGCTGCGCAATTTGTCTAAACCACGAGCTGAAAGCACCCGATCTCGGGCGCTGATCGTGATATCACCTTCCCGAGAGTCCTGCGGTAGATATCCCACATCCCCCGATGTCGTCACCGAGCCACCATAGGGCTTCGTTTCTCCCGCCAAGATACGCATGGTGGTCGTTTTTCCGGCACCGTTACGCCCTACCAACCCAATCCGATCACCTGGTTGGATACGCAGATGATGTCCGGGGGCGTGGAGCAAGGTCCGCGCCCCCACTCGAACCTCGAGATCATGGGTGACAATCATGGCTGGACAGTATAGCGACTGCTCACCTCGACCCGGCGATCGGGACAATATATGAAGCTGCGATTAAAGTGGTGAAGAACTGCTTAATTTTTTCTACACCTCAGGAGTTGCCGTGTCTGATCAACCCTCCACCGGGCCAACCCTTCGACGCAGTCTCCGAGCGCGCCACCTCAATATGATCGCCATCGGCGGCGCCATTGGCACAGGTCTTTTTGTCGCCAGTGGTGCCACCATCTCCGACGCCGGCCCCGGCGGAGCATTAGTGGCCTATGCTCTCGTCGGCATCATGGTGTGGCTAGTGATGCAATCTCTCGGTGAAATGGCCGCATTCCTTCCGGTAGCCGGTTCCTTCCAAGAATATGGAACCCGTTTCGTCTCCCCGTCCTTCGGCTTTGCGATGGGGTGGAATTATTGGTTTAACTGGGCAATCACCGTGGCTGCGGAACTCGTCGCCGCTGCTTTAGTGATGAAATACTGGCTCCCTGATGTGCCGTCAATCATCTGGTCAGCGTTGTTTCTAGCTCTTCTCTTTGGACTCAACGCCTTATCTGCGCGGGCCTATGGTGAAGGCGAGTTTTGGTTCGCTGCCATTAAAGTCACCACTGTTGTAGTCTTCCTCGTCATCGGAGTCGCGATGATCCTGGGAATCTTGGGAGGGCATGACGTCGGCGCCCACAACTGGACCACCGGTGACGCCCCCTTCGTCCATGGCGGACTTGGAATCTTGGCCGTATTCTTAGCCGCCGGATACTCTTTCCAAGGAACCGAACTCGTCGGCGTTGCCGCCGGTGAAGCTGAGAACCCGGAGGAAAATATCCCTCGAGCTATTCGAACAATTTTCTGGCGAATCCTGCTCTTTTATATCGGTGCCATCGCCGTCATCGGATTCCTCATCCCCTACACTGATCCGAACCTGTTGAATTCCTCCGAAGAAAACATCGCTATTTCTCCCTTTACTCTGGTATTTCACCGCGCTGGTATTGCCTTCGCGGCGGCATTGATGAACACCGTCATTTTGACCTCAGTACTATCCGCTGGAAACTCCGGGCTTTTTGCCTCAACCCGAATGCTTTTTGCCTTATCGCATCAAGGCCATGCACCGAAATTCTTCGGAAAACTCAACTCTCGGCATATCCCCATGCGCGCTCTTATTGCGACTACCTGCATCGGGATGGCCGGATTTATCACCAGCTTAGTGGGCGACGGTGCGGCTTATGAGTTCCTGCTCACCCTTTCTGCCCTCGCTGGTTTCATCACCTGGATGGGGATTTCCTGGTCTCATTATTGCTTCCGCAAAGCATTAGCAGCTCAGCATCATGACCTCAACGAACTGCCTTACCGATCTAGATTCTTCCCACTAGGAGCTATCATCGCTTTGCTGTTGTGCTTGGCGGTAGTAGTTGGCCAAGCCTACGAGCCCATGACTACCGGCGAAGGACTCTTTAGCGTTCTTGCCCCATACGCTGGGATTCCATGTTTCCTCGCCTTGTGGATCGGACACAAAATCAAAACAAGGTCACCCGCTGTTGATCCTGCTCATGCAGATCTAAGTCGGGATATGGCAAATCTCCCAGAGAACATCTAAACCGGGTGTCAGAGAGAGGAAAAGACTAATCACTGAAGCCCACGACACGGTGGCTTCAGTGCTTTTGGGCCGGACCCGGCTGAATATCAATCTCGGCGGATTACACCGAAAACCCGAGGGCGCGCAATTGCTCTCGACCTTCTTCGGTGATCATATGTGGTCCCCAGGCTGGCACCCACACCCAGTTAATAGTTAAGGAGTTCGCCGCACCATTACCCACCACCGCACTATGGGCTTGGTCTTCAATAACATCGGTCAGCGGACAAGCGGGGGATGTCAGTGTCATATTAACGACGGCGTCGTTCTCCCCCTCCATCCAGATGTCGTAGACCAACCCTAAATCCACCACATTGATACCCAATTCTGGGTCAATGACGTCGCGCAGGTACTCTTCCACGTCATAGGCTTGAGCGACCTGTTCAGCGGATTGCTCTGGTTTTTCCGGGACCGGACCAAAAGGATTTTCCGTCTGCGGTGCTGAAGGATTGTCCTCCATCTGTCTATTTCTCCTTTTCCTCTAAGGCTTGGGCAGTTGCCGCCTGAAACGCTTTCCACCCTAAAAGAGCACACTTTACTCGTGCCGGAAATTGAGCCACCCCAGCAAAGGCAACTCCATCACCGATTAGCTCTGGATCACCTTCTTCCTCACCTCGGGAGGTGATCATTTTTTCAAACGCAGCCAATTTTTCCATGGCTTCCTCAACGCTAAGCCCAATGATCTCTTCAGCCATCACGGAGGTTGAGGCTTGGCTTATGGAACACCCTTCGGCATCGTAGGACACGTCTTCAACCATGCTGCCATCTTCAGAGAGATGCACTCTCAAGGTGATTTCATCACCACATGAGGGGTTGACGTGAAAAACCTCGGCGTCGTAGGGGTCGCGCAGGCCCGCGTGCTGCGGATGCTTATAGTGATCCAAGATCACTTCCTGGTACATTGACTCGATTTTCATTTTCTCACCCCAAAGAACTCTTGGGCATAGATAATCGCCTCAACGAGACGGTCGATTTCCGACTCTGTGGTGTAGAGGTAGAAGGAGGCTCGAGCAGTAGATTGAGCTTTGAGACAGCGATGCAAAGGCCACGCACAATGGTGCCCAACCCGGACGCACACACCTTTACTATCCAACATCTGACCAAGATCATGCGGGTGAATCCCATCCACAACAAAACTAATAGCTCCGCCACGCTGAACCATGTCAGTAGGCCCAAGGATGTTTATTCCTGGTATCGCCATTAACTTTTCCAGGGCATAGGCCGTGATGTGTTCCTCATGAGCAGCGATGTTGTGCATACCGATTTCCTGAAGAAACCTCACGGCTTCGCCCAATCCGACAACTTGGCTATTCATCTGAGTGCCAGCTTCGAAGCGCTGAGGTGGCGGAGCAAACGTCGAACCTTCCATGCGAACTACCTCGATCATGGATCCACCGGTAAGAAAAGGCGGAAGCGTTTTGAGGATGTCAGCTTTGCCAAACAGAACTCCCACCCCGGTAGGGCCACACATCTTATGACCGGAGAATGCGGCGAAATCCACATCAAGGCTGTGAAAATCAACTGGCTGGTGCGGAACAGATTGGCAGGCGTCGAGCACAGTTAATGCGCCGACCTCCCGCGCCCGACGAACAATCTCCCCGACATCGCTGATAGCTCCGGTAACATTGGATTGGTGCGTAAAAGCTACAACCTTGACCGCGCTATCTAATTCCAGAGAATCCAGATCTATTCGACCATCTTCGGTAGCCCGATACCACCTTAGAGTTGCCCCGGTACGACGGCACAATTCCTGCCAGGGAACTAAATTTGCATGGTGCTCTAGTTCGGTGACAACCACTGTGTCGCCCTCGCCTACCTGAAGATCACCAGAGCGGTCATCACCCAGCACGAAAGCTACTGCATTTAAGGCCTCGGTAGCATTCTTCGTGAAACTAATTTCCTCATCACGCGCACCCACAAAAGCTGCAATATCTGCTCGAGCCTGTTCATAGGCGTCGGTTGCCTCTTCCGCAATCTGGTAAGCCCCGCGGTGAACAGGGGCGTTGGTGTGCAGAACAAAGTGTTCCTCAGCACGCCATACCCGCTCCGGGCGCTGACTGGTTGCCCCGGAATCCAGGTAGGCAACCGGCATATTATCTCTTACGGTGCGGGAGAGAATAGGAAACTGTGCACGGATCTGGTCTAGATCCAAGGCTTGGGTGGGTGTAGTCACGCTGAACCTCATAGGAATTTTTCGTAGCCCTCAGCTTCAAGCTGATCAGCTAACTCTGGACCACCGGTGGTGACAACTCGGCCATCGGCAAAAACATGAACTTTGTCTGGACGCACGTAGTTCAGGATTCGCTTGTAGTGGGTAATCATGAGGATTCCGCCGCCGGTTTGTTCCTGATAGTTATTAATGCCTTCGGAGACAATACGCAGCGCATCGACATCAAGACCAGAGTCGGTTTCATCCATAATGGCGAACTTGGGCTTAAGAATGTCGAGTTGGAGTACCTCGTGGCGCTTCTTTTCGCCTCCGGAAAAGCCTTCGTTGACGGAACGCTCACCAAAAGAGGCATCAATGGCGAGCTTTTCGCGGGCTTCTCGCACCTCCTTGACCCAATCACGCAGCTTAGGAGCTTCCCCACGCACCGCAGTGGCCGCGGACCGCAGGAAATTCGACATAGAAACCCCGGGGATCTCGGTGGGATATTGCATGGCAATAAATAGCCCAGCCCGCGCCCGCTCATCTACTTCAAGGTCGAGGATATTTTCCCCGTCAAGAAGCACTTCTCCTTCGGTGATTTCATAACGAGGGTGTCCACCAATGGTGTACGCCAAGGTGGATTTCCCGGAACCATTAGGACCCATAATGGCATGAGTTTCACCTGAGCTAATGGTGAGGTTAACCCCTTTGAGAATTTCTTTGGGCTGAGACGCCTCGTCGGTAGGAACCACACGGGCATGAAGATTTTTAATCTCGAGAGTGCTCATTTATTTCACAATTCTTTCTTTAGTTCGATGAGTCAGCAATACCGGCAAGTTAAAGAGAAACACCTTCAAGCTCAGCGGCGATGCGGTTTTCGAAGTCCTCCCGAATGTCATCAACGGCAATCCGGTTAATGACCTCAGAGAAGAAGCCGCGCACGATTAACCGTCGGGCAATATTTTCGGGAATACCCCGTGCCATGAGGTAGAACAAGTGCTCATCGTCGAAACGTCCGACGGTAGCGGCATGTCCAGCACCAGCGATCTCACCGGTTTCGATTTCCAGATTTGGCACCGCATCAGCACGAGCACCCTCGGTGAGTACTAAATTGCGGTTGACTTCATAGGTGTCCGTACCCTGCGCATTTGCGCGAATTAACACGTCTCCAACCCAGGCATTCCGTGCATCGGGTAACGCAGACTCCGGATCACCTTGGAGGGCACCCTTATACAAAACATTGGACCGACAATTAGGCACCGAATGATCCACTAACAAACGTTGCTCAAAATACTGTCCATCATCGGCGAAGTAAACACCGGTTAGCTCTGCATCAGCCCCAGGAGCAGTGAATTTAACCCTGGGTACTACCCGTACCACTTCCCCGCCGAAAATCCCCACGTTGTGACGCAAGACGGAATCCCGACCGAGGACAGCGACCTGAGAATTAAGGTGCAAGGCGTCGTTGTCCCAATCGAGATCAGTAATCAAGGTCAGGCGGGCATTGTCCCCGAGGATGATTTCAATATTGTCTGCGTGTGTTCCTGAACCTCGATACCGAAGATCAATCACAGCTTCAGCCCCGGAAGCTAGTTCTAATACGCTGATTCCAAAAGAGGTGTTATCTGCTCCCGTGCCTTGGATAGTTACCCGAATGGGTTCTTTGATGACAGCATCGCGATGAACCAGCAGATAGTCCGCTTTGGGTGCGGTGCTCCAGACCTGAGCGCCAACTCGATCCACAGCTCCTCCGGTGCGTCCGACGCGCGCATCATCGCGGGCGATGCGTTCCACCGTTACTTGCTGTTCAGCCCCAGCCGGAACTTCCACGCTGAAGTTCTGTTCCACTGGTGAACTAAATGAGCCATTGTGTAAGCCGCGGAGTCGTCGCAGCGGGATAAAGCGCCAAACTTCATCCCGACCCTTGGGGACATCAAAATCCTCAACATTAAAGGAGGTAAACAAGTCTCCCTTATTGTTGTGGGGAGTTCCTGATGAAACGGTAGTGGCAGTTTCAGCCATTATTTTTAACCCACCGATCCTTCCATCTGCAGTTCAATAAGCCGGTTAAGCTCAAGGGCATATTCCATGGGCAGTTCCTTGGCGATAGGTTCGACGAATCCACGCACGATCATGGCCATCGCTTCGTCCTCAGCAATACCGCGACTCATCAAATAGAAAAGCTGTTCTTCAGAAACCTGAGATACCGTTGCTTCATGCCCCAAGGACACATGGTCATTACGAATGTCGTTATAGGGATAGGTGTCTGAGCGGGAGATATTGTCTACCAGGAGGGCGTCACATTCGACGTTAGCGGTGGAATGATGCGCGTTGGGATTAATCTGCACCAACCCTCGATAGGCAGTACGCCCACCTCCGCGTGATACTGACTTCGACACAATATTGGACGACGTATGCGGCGCCATGTGCTGCATTTTAGCTCCGGTGTCCTGGAACTGCCCCTCACCAGCGAAAGCTACTGAGAGAACCTCACCTTTCGCGTAGGGGGCGGTGAGCCAGACCGCAGGGTATTTCATCGTGACTTTGGAACCGATATTTCCATCAACCCATTCCATCGTCGCCCCAGCCTCACACTTAGTCCGCTTGGTCACCAGGTTATAGACGTTATTAGACCAATTCTGAATAGTGGTATAGCGACAACGCCCACCCTTTTTCACAATGATTTCCACCACTGCGGAGTGCAAAGAATCTGACTTATAAATCGGTGCAGTACATCCCTCGACGTAATGCACATAAGCATCCTCATCCACGATGATCAAGGTGCGCTCAAATTGGCCCATATTCTCAGTGTTAATCCGGAAATAGGCCTGAAGCGGAATATCAACGTGCACTCCGGGCGGAACGTAAATAAAGGAACCACCCGACCACACTGCGGAATTCAACGCGGCGAATTTATTATCACCAGCAGGGATGACCGTTCCGAAGTACTCCCGAAACAGGTCCTCGTGTTCTTTCAGAGCAGTGTCGGTATCAAGGAAAATGACTCCCTTGCTTTCCAAATCCTCCCGGATTTGGTGGTACACAACCTCAGACTCATATTGAGCTGCCACTCCGGCTACTAAACGCTGCTTTTCCGCTTCCGGAATACCTAGCTTGTCGTAGGTGTTCTTAATGTCTTCCGGCAGATCATCCCAGGTTTGGGCTTGCTGTTCAGTAGATCGAACGAAGTATTTGATGTTGTCAAAATCAATACCGGAAAGATCAGCACCCCAGGTCGGCACGGGCTTACGCTCA